>JAKEFB010000120.1 GCA_022616275.1 Chloroflexota bacterium | reverse complement strand
GTGACCACGGCCGTGGCTCGTGGCGACCTCTCCCGCAAGATTACCGTGGACGTGAAGGGGGAGATCCTGGAATTGAAGGACACCATCAACACGATGGTGGACCAGTTGAACGCTTTCGCCTCGGAAGTGACCCGCGTGGCCCGCGAGGTAGGCACGGAAGGTAAGCTGGGTGGCCAGGCGGTGGTGCCGGGCGTGGCCGGGGTGT
Organism: Chloroflexota bacterium; assembly: GCA_022616275.1. Taxonomy (GTDB): domain Bacteria; phylum Chloroflexota; class Anaerolineae; order Promineifilales; family Promineifilaceae. The sequence continues at coordinate 130,475 of JAKEFB010000120.1, read as the reverse complement.
GGAAGGACCTGACCGACAACGTCAACCTCATGGCTAACAACCTGACCGACCAGGTGCGCGGTATTGCCAAGGTCGTGACTGCTGTGGCCGAAGGCAACCTCAAACAAAAGCTAACCGTCCAGGCCAAGGGTGAGATTGCCGCCCTGGCCGACACCATTAACGGCATGATTGACACCCTGGCCACCTTTGCCGACCAGGCGACCACCGTCGCCCGCGAGGTCGGCGTCGAGGGGCGGCTGGGCGGCCAGGCCATGGTCCCCGGCGCGGCCGGCATCTGGAAGGAATTGGTGGACAACGTCAACCGGCTGGCCGCCAACCTGACCACCCAGGTGCGAGCGATTGCCGGCGTGGCCACGGCCGTAACCAAAGGTGACCTGACCCGCTACATTGTCGTTGACGCCCGTGGTGAAGTGGCCGAGTTAAAAGACAACGTCAACGAGATGATCCGCAACCTGCGCGAAACCACCCAACGCAATACCGAGCAGGACTGGCTAAAAACCAACCTGGCCAACTTTACCCGGATGTTGCAGGGCCAGCGCGACCTGTTGACGGTAGCCCGGATGCTTCTCTCCGAATTGTCGCCGCTGGTCCTGGCCCAATACGGGGCGTTTTACCTTATGGACGCCGGGACAGCCCAACCGCAAGAAGCCGGCTGGCTCAAGATGCTGGCTGCTTACGGTTATACGGCGCAAAATGGCCGGCCGACCGAATGGCAGGTCGGGGAGGGGCTGGTGGGGCAGTGCGCCCTTGAAAAGCGGCGTATCCTGATGACCAAGGTACCAAGCAACTATGTTCAGATCACCTCCGGTCTGGGCCAGGCCCCACCTCTGAGCATTATGATCCTGCCGGTCATTTTTGAAGACCAGGTCAAGGCCGTCGTCGAGCTGGCCTCTTTCGAGCGCTTCAGCCCTATCCACCAGACATTCCTGGAGCAGTTGACCGAGAGTATTGGTATCGTGCTCAATACCATTGAGGCCAATATGCGGACCGAGGAACTGTTGAAGCAGTCGCAAACGCTGGCCGCCGAACTCCAGGGCCAGCAAGAAGAACTGCGGCAGACCAACGAGCAGTTGGCCGAAAAAGCCCGGCTGCTGGCCGAGCAAAACGCAGAAGTCGAACGCAAAAACCGCGAGATCGAAGAGGCGCGCCGGGCGCTGGAAGAAAAGGCCGAGCAACTGGCGCTGACTTCCCGTTACAAATCAGAGTTTATGACCAACATGTCCCACGAGCTGCGCACGCCGCTCAACAGCCTGCTCTTGCTCTCGCAACAGATGGCCGGTAACCCCGAAGGTAACCTGACGGATAAGCAGGTTGAATACGCTAAGATCATTCACACCTCCGGCAACGACTTGCTGACACTCATTAACGAAGTTCTGGATCTGTCAAAGATCGAATCAGGTACGGTGGCCGTGGAGCCTACGGACATCCTCTTTGCCGATTTGTACGTGGACCTGGAACGCACTTTCCACCCCATCGCCCAGGCCAAGGGGCTCGACTTCCGCTTCCACCTGGCGCCCAACCTGCCCAAATCTATCTATACCGACCGGCAGCGCCTGCAGCAGGTGCTGAAGAACTTACTCTCCAACGCCTTCAAGTTTACGGAAGAGGGTGACGTAACGCTGGAAATACGGACGGCGAACCGGGGTTGGAATTCCGAACACGAGTTGCTGAACCAGGCGAAAAAAGTCATCGCTTTTTCGGTGACCGACACGGGGATTGGTATTCCGGCCGAGAAACAAAAACTCGTTTTCGAGGCTTTCCAGCAGGCTGACACGGGCACCAGCCGCAAATACGGCGGCACGGGCCTGGGTCTGGCCATCAGCCGGGAAATTGCTAATCTGCTGGGTGGCGAGATTCGCCTGACCAGCGACCCGGGCCGGGGCAGCACTTTTACTTTCTACCTGCCCCTGATTTACACCGGCCCTGTTAGCTTACAAAAAGCGCCGGCCGAAAGTGACCTGGAGGAAAGCGAGGCGGCTGCTTCGGCCCGCTCGACGGCAGTCGTGTCCTCCATTACCCTGGAGACGGACGCGGCCATTCGCATTGCCGACGACCGCCACGCCATCCAGCCGGGTGACCAGGTGATTATGATCGTCGAGGACGATCCCACCTTCGCCCGCATTTTGGCCGACCTAGCCCGCAGCAAAGAGTTCAAAGTGGTTGCTGCCTCAGGCGGTGAAGAAAGCCTGGGCCTGGCCAGGGAATTGGCCCTTAGCGCCGTCATGTTAGACATTGGTCTACCGGACATTGATGGCTGGACTGTCCTGGATCGCCTGAAGCTGGACCCCCAGACCCGGCATATCCCAGTCTATATTATTTCTGGTGAAGAAGATTGGGTGCAGGGCCTGCGCCATGGGGCCTTTGCCTATCTCACCAAGCCCGTCACCAGGGAAGCGTTAGAAGCAGCTTTTAGCCGGATTGCCGCTTTCGTTGAGTCGCCGGTAAAAGAGTTGTTGGTCGTCGAGGATGATCCCATTGCCCGCCAGAATATCGTAGATTTAATCGGGGGAGGGGACGTCCAAACCACGGCCGTGGGCACCGGGGCCGAAGCGCTGCAGGCCTTGCGGGGCAGGCGCTTTGACTGCGTGGTCCTCGATTTGAAGTTACCGGACATGAGCGGCTTTGACCTGTTGACCAAAGTTCAAAAAGAACCGCACCTCCGCGACGTGCCCATTATTGTCTATACCGGGGCAGACTTAAACAAAAAAGATGAGACTCGCCTGCGCAGGGTAGCCAAGGCAATTGTGGTCAAAGATGTGCGCTCGCCGGAACGCCTGTTGGATGAAACCACGCTGTATCTGCACCGGGACACGAAGGATCTGTCGGAACCGCAACGGCGCATATTGGAGCAGTTCTATACGAGCGATAACCTGCTGACAGGTAAACAGGTGCTCGTGGTGGACGACGACATTCGCAACATTTTCGCCCTGACCAGCTTGCTGGAGCGGCACAACATGAAGGTCATTGCGGCTGAAAGCGGGAAGGAGGCCCTGGAGGTCCTGGATAAGCTACCAGAAGTTGACATCGTTTTAATGGATATCATGATGCCTGAAATGGATGGCTATGACACCATCCGGGCCATTCGCAAGCTGTCTGGCTTTAAGGCGATGCCCATCGTCGCCATTACGGCCAAGGCGATGAAGGGCGACCGGGAAAAGTGCCTGGAGGCCGGGGCAACGGATTACGTGGCCAAGCCGGTAGACGCTGCTCAGCTTCTGTCGGTGATGCGTGTCCGGCTCTACCAGGGCAACCTCAAAGAAGAAGCCCCTGGTCCGCTGGGCAAAGCCAGAGGTCAGATACAGGGTTAAACGTTGGTAGGGGCACGATAGTTCTTGCCCCTATCTTCACCAGCACATCATCATGTCGCAGGATACAGATTACCAGGTAGAAGACGCGGATCCCGAAATCCAATCGCTCCTAAAGAGTGTCTACCAGGAGTACGGATATGACTTTCGGGGCTATGCGCTGGCCTCACTGAAGCACCGCATCTGGCAATCTGTCTGGCAGGAAAATGTTACCGCCGTGCCTGAATTAGAACAGAAGATACTCCGGGAACCGGCTTGCCTGGAGCGATTTCTCCTTATCCTGGCGACCAACACGACGACGATGTTCCGCGATCCGGGCTTCTATCTGGCCTGTCGCCAGAAAATAGTGCCACTGTTACGCACCTATCCGTTTGTCCGCATCTGGCACGTTGGCTGCTCGGCCGGCCAGGATGTTTGCTCGCTGGCTATCTTGCTTTGGGAGGAGGGGCTCTATGAGCGAACCAGGATTTACGCTACCGACATCAACGAAACGATTCTGCAACAGGCCCGTTCTGGGGTCTTTCCACTAGGGATGATAGCAGAATATGCCCGCAATTATCGCCAGGCTGGCGGCCGGCGCTCTTTCTCCGACTATTATACTATTAGAGATAACCAGGTTGTCTTTCATCCCCGGCTGCAAGAGAATGTCATCTGGGCCACGCACAACCTTGTTACCGATGCCTCGTTTAATGAATTTCACTTCATTCTTTGCCGGAATGTACTGATCCATTTTAACTCCTGGCTTCAGGAGCGCGTTTGTCGCTTACTACATGAGAGTCTCGTTCGGTTAGGCGTCTTGGGTCTTGGGTCGCAAGAATCTTTACCATCAGGACCCTGGACAACCGGTTATGAAATCATGGACGCCCATGAGAAACTATATCGGAAGATGCGGGACGCCTTTTAATGGAAGGATACGATGGTCGCTGAAGAGAAAGTCAATGTTCTCATTGTAGACGACACGCCTGCCAACCTTCTTGCCCTTGAGGCCGTGCTGGCCGACCTCGACCAAAACCTGGTCAAGGCCAGTTCGGGCCGTGAAGCCCTTAAGTGTCTGTTGCAACAGGATTTCGCCGTCATTCTCCTGGACGTCAATATGCCTGATATAGACGGATTTGAGACGGCAACCCTGATTCGACAGCGTCAGCGTTCCGAACATACGCCAATTATTTTCATAACCGCACACGATGCCACCGAAACCGGGCGGGCCAGAGGTTACAGTTTGGGGGCAGTAGATTACATCTACGCGCCGGTCGTACCGGAAATCCTCCGGGCCAAGGTTGCCTCGTTTGTCGAGTTAACCAAAGTGCAGTTGTTACACCAGCACGCCGAGGAGTGGGCCCGCCAGGAGGCAGCCCGCGCCAAAACACTGGCCCGTATTGCCGCCCGCTTGAACGCCCAGCTTGATTTTCAGACGGTGCTCAGCACCGTCTGCCAGGAAACAGCCCGGGCCCTTGAAGCGCCGGCCGCCCTGGTTGCCCTTTACGATGAGCGGCAACAAGCCTTTTGTCTGAGCTGTGACTTCGGCTTGCCCCAACAATTTAGCCAGCAGGTAAAGCAGATACCTGGTTTCCTGTACAACGGGAGTGGCGAGTGGGCCGAACAGGTTCATGTCATCCCCGATATACAGGCCATCTCTGAAGATGCCGAGGCTGATTACTACGCTACATTGGACATTCGTAGCAGCGCCAGCGCTGTCATGGTGCGTGATAGCCGGCCGGTTGGCTGTCTGACGGTTTTTACTTTTCAGGAGGCGCGCCATTTTACCGGGGACGAGCAAATATTTTTACGTGGGCTGGCCGACCAGGCGACCCTGGCCATCGCCAATGCCCGTCTGTTCGACGAGGTCCACAACAAACAAAGACAGTTGCGCCACCTGGCCCAAAAACTGGTGGTGGTTCAGGAGGAGGAGCGGCAACACATTTCGCGTGAGTTGCACGACCAGGCCGGTCAGGTCCTGGTAGCGCTGCAAATATCGCTTAAGTTACTTAAACAAGAGATAACACCCGGATTCGGGATGGCCCATCAACGGCTGGACGAAGCCATTGACCTGGCCGAAACCGTGATAGACGATGTCCGCACGCTGGCCCACACCTTGCGCCCACCGATGATGGATGAAAGGGGCTTAAACGGCATTCTCGAGGGATTATGTAAAGAGTTTGCCCGCTATACTCACCTGACCATTCACTACCAGGGGACAGACGTTTTGCCATTGCTGGATACGACGCCCATTTCGTTGTACCGTTTTTTACAAGAAGCCCTGACGAATGCGGCCAAACACGCCCAGGCCAAACAAATCCAGGTAACGTTGAGCCAGAACATTGGCCGGATCAGCCTCGCCGTGGAAGATGACGGGGTTGGGTTTAACCCTCAAGAAAGGCAGCCGTCAAATGGGATTGGCCTGGTAGGTATGCAGGAGCGGTTTGAGATGTTGGGTGGCCTGTTAGAAATTGACTCCCACCCCGGCCGGGGCACCCGCCTGGTAGCCACCGTGCCCTTAAAAGGCTCGCTCCAACCTTCTGAATCAGCTTTAAGCGGTAATTGATTCCTCTCGATTTGTTACTCCTCAACCGACCAGGTCACCTGGTGGCAGTAGCCGAGGTCCTGAAAGAATAAACGCTGGTAGTTATACGCAGGCGCTACCAGAGTCAGGTAGTCGCGTTGCATCAGGACGTACCACTGCCCGTCGGCCGACCAGGCCCCAGGCCAGGATGCAGCCATGCTGAACGTACCAATAGTTTCTATTTGCCCCGTTTGCCAATCGAGCAACGCCACCTCGCCGCCATGAGAATCGAGAGAATAATAGTTGTAGATCGTCAACCACCGGCCGTTGGGCGCAAACTCGACAAAAACATTGCCGCCGGACTGGTAAATCAGGGAAAGCGCTTCCTTGCCTGGCGCTTCCTGGTTGTTGAAGAGAAAATAATAACGGCCGGCCGGCTGCGCCTCTCCATCGCTGTCGGCTACCACCAGCCAGTCGTTTAGATTAGCCGGGTTGATCAATACGTAGCCGATAAGAAGTTGTTCCGGCCGCTCCTCGGGCGGCAGGACTTCCAGCAATTCTGACGAACGCAAGATCACATGCGGCCGGTCGTCATCTACGCTGGCGGTCACCACTTCCAGCTCTGGTCCCTCTGCCAGGTGAATGTAACCGTACGTTTCGTCGTCCAGCCAGAAACCGTTATTGCCGCTCCCCACTTCCTTTACCAATTCGCCCCGGGCGTTGCCCCGGTAAATGGGGAGCCGCCATTGCCAGAAGAGGTCCTTGATCGCGGGGACGGCCGGCGAGACGAGCAGCAGCGTCCCGGCGCCGTCCGGTGACCAGACCGGCCGGCCGGGGATCGCCTGGCTCGCGCAATCGGCCGGCGTGCAGTGGTCCAGGTCGAATATCTGGTACTCGTTGGTTGGTTGCTCGCCGACAAGCGACCACATCCCTACCACCACGTATCGTCCCGAAGGCGCCAGGGCCGTCACCCAGGAAAAAACGCCTGCGCTGTCAGACGATGCGTGCAAGATGATCTCCTGCTCCTCCCGCTGCCAGGTAATCCGTGTGTACCCCCGTTGTGATTCGTCCAGGATTATGCCCCGCGCCGTGGGGATCGTAGAAAGTGAGCCGGACATCCCCTCAGTGTTTTCGCGGGCCACCAGTTCCCACGTCTCGGCCCTTACATCCAGGCGATAAAAACCTCTAGGCTCATCCAGGCGGGCGTTACAGGTGATAATGACCTCCTGATCGGGCAAAGGAATAGGCGGGCCGGCCGACTGGCCTGAAAGGGAATGGTGGTAAAGGAATGCCGTCCACCGCAAGGCGAACGATCGGGATAAATGGTCGGCGTCTACAAACCGCTGCAGCCAGGCGTCGTACTCCAGCCGCCCCAGTTGGCGTTGCATTTCCGCCAGGTTGGCGGCCGCTCCTGCCTCTTCCCACACAAAGTCAACCAGCGCGTAGACCCTTTCCCAGTCGAGGGTTGTCGTCGGCGCCTGCGCCGCCCGGTTTTGCCAATAAGACGTGGTGATGCTATGGGGGCCGTTGGATGTGGCCAACAGTCGTTCGTAGCCGGCCGGCGTCAACGGCCACGGCCGCAGCCCAAGCTGGCTCAACTGCTTGTCCAACAGGGCGCGATAAAACAGCCCCTGCTCGCAGCACTCGTAGCCGACCAGCTCGGTAATGGCAGCCGCGACGACGTACGTGGCGTAGCCCCGGAAGAGGGCCTGGTAAGCCGCTTCGCCGGCTGGCTGGCCAACCAGCCCTGGCGTGGGTAGGGTGATGTCCCGGCCGCTGGCTAGCATCGCCTCGGCGTCGGCCAGCAACAGCAGGCTCTCCGGGTCGGTATCCAGGAACACCTCGACTCTCAGAGTGGCCGGGCAATTCAGGCCGGCCAGGCTGGCACACATCTCACTCAGTTGGGCTTCCAGGTCGGTCGCCAGCCGCCTGGCTACGGCCGCATCGCGCTGCGGGTAATACAGCGTCAGGTGCTGGTCCCGGCTGATGGTCGCCTCCCCCCAGAAGTCGGCCTCCGGCGGCGCGAACAGCCAGCGGTCATTGCCCCGCCGGTAAATGGCCGTCTGGGACAGGGTGACCGTTTCCGTCAGGCCGTGGCCCAGGTGGGTGGTATAGACCTGGGTAAAGTGGACCTCAGCCCTTCTCAGGTCGGGCGAGACAGTAATCTGCTCGATTCGTGGAGCGGTATCGGCTTTGTGTAAGTCCAGGGAGTCCAAATTCCCGAAAAGGTGTTGCGACACCAGCGCCCGCTGTTGGTTGCTCCAGCGCGCGTCACGGCCGGAAAGGTAGGCGGCGAACAGGTCTACGTCTCCCTGCCCGGCCGCCTCCATCACCAGCTCGTGCGTCAGGCGGACGTCCTCTTCGATCAGATTGACAGAGGCCGCTACCTGTCGGTTGGCCAGCCAGTAAGTAGTGGCGATGGCCAGAGCCAACGTATAGATGGCTAATAGCGCGGTTATCCAGCGCCGTCTGCGCGGGCGAGCAGTTCGCTCCGGCTTTGTCCTCGCTGGCTCGTCAGTCCAGCCTTCTTCGGTATGCCACTCAAAATCTGCCGGCATCACCGGCTAAGATACCACAAAAAGAGGCCGTGTCACCCTTCCGCCGGCTGATACCAATCGGGGAAGCCGCCGCTGTCCGCTTCTGAACAGGGCTCCCTGGAGATAGCCGTCAACCCTGATCCATCAGCGTTCATGGCGATCAGGCAGCCATAACGGGTAAAAATAATCCGGCCGTCGGCCGCCCAGGCGGGAAACGAATCGCCCTCCCGTGGGTGGTTAGTCAGGTTTACTTGTTCGGAACCATCAGCGTTCATGATGAAGATTTCGTTGTCGCCGAAATCATCCTCTTCGTAGCCGGCCGGCGTGTAATCGGGCAGCGTCGGCCAGCCGTTCCGGTCGGAGACAAAGGCAATTTTCGAGCCGTCGGGCGACCAGGCCGGGTACTTGTTATTGCCGGCCGTATCGGTTAACTGGACCAGCCTGGTCCCATCGGCGTTGACGACGCAGATTTCAAAGTCGCCCTGGCCGGGGATGTCCAGAAAACGGCCGAAGGTGCAGTTCCAGGCTATCCGCTGGCTATCCGGCGACCAGGTCGGGTAATCGTTGACGCCCGGCGGAGTCCCCACCGGCCGGGGGCCGGAGCCGTCGGCGTTCATGACCCAGATACCGCTGCCCTCCGGCCGGTTGGAGTGAAAGGCGATCCATGTTCCGTCGGGCGACCAGGCCGGCGACCAGTCCGCGCCGGCGTAATTGGTCAGGTTGGTCTGGGCCGACCCGTCGGCGTTCATAACGTAAATTTCCTCGTTGCCGTCGCGGTGGGAGCGGAAGACAACCTGAGTCCCATCAGGCGACCACTCGGCATCGAAATCCTCGGCCGGGTCGGTCGTCAGCCGTACCGGCTCGGAACCAGGCAGCTCCATGACGTAAATGTCGCCCTCGAAATCATAGACAATTTTGCCGGTAAGTGGGCCGGTAGAGACGGCTGCGCTAGTTGGCAGCGCTTCCGACGGCTGCGTTGCCGTTTCTTCTACCGGCCGCGTGTCCTGCGCTGTCGCCATGAGTGTGGATTGTCCTGGTGGTGTGACGGTTGGATCGGCGCAGGCCGCCAACAGCGACCCCAACAATAGGATGAGCAGTATGCTGATCCGAGTATGCATAACAGGCCTCCTCGGTGGCGCATGAACGATTCCTAAACAATATACACCACCACCTTGGAGGAGGTTCCCTGTCCAATACTCATCACTCAGTCCCCGAGGTTGCTTTCAGCAACCGGCGTCCTCATCCCTGACAACACGCACCACTCTAACGTCGTCTCTACCACCGGCATCCCGTCAATCCCCGCCCCGTCCAGGATGGCGCTGGTCGGCGTCGGCCGGGCCATTCCCCGGCAGACGTTGGCCGCCTCCACCTGCCAGCCGGCCTGGGCAAAGGCCGCCAGCGCATTCTGGCGGTGAAGCAGCAACGCCAGCCCGGCCTGGCGAATAACCTCGGTATTGGCGTCCTCTTCCTCCGGGTAGAACTGGGAGATGGCCAGCAGGCGGCCGGCCACAATGCGGCGTAGCTCCTGGAGCAAATTGCCCGGCTCCTGGATATTCGGCAATCCCAGATTGGTGGTCATCGCTTGGACTGCCCCGCTCTTGAACGGTGTCCGTCGTGCGTCAAAAGCCAGCAGGCTGACCCGGTCGTACAGTCCCTGAAACTCCAGCGTCCGGCGCGCCTGTTGTAACACCCGTGGGCTAAAATCCGAACCGACGATCGGCCGCGCCAGGCTGCGGGCCAACTGTTCGACCAGATAACAGCGGCCGGAGGCCAGGTCAACAATGGGGTCGTCCGCGCCGGCAAGCTGGCCGATGACGTACGCTACCTGGCTGCGCCAGCAGGCCAGATATTCCGGCGTATACATGCCCACCTGCGCCCGCTCGGCCACCGTTCTGGCCTGGGCATACTCCCGGCGCTCTTCCAGGACCATTGCCCGAAAAAAGAGGTCGGCCGGGTTCAGGCTTTCTACTGGCGACTGCATCAATTGCCGTTCCTGCTCCAGGTGCTGGCGCAGATATTGGACCAGGTGGCTGTCCACCTGCTCCCACAAATCATTCCGCTGCAGCTCCGGTGTCAAAAACAGGCCGATGCCATCACGAACGGAATAGCTGGCCTCACAAGCAGCGCAGTGCGCCCCGGCCGCCAGGATGCGTTGTTCCGTTCGCTCCTGGACGGACCAATCTAGCCTATGATGGCAGGCTGGACACTCGAGTAATTCAATCAGGTAGGGGTGCATAATTATTCCACCCCCACCACCAGCAGCGTCATGTCGTCGTACTGCTCGGCCGCGCCCTGGTAGGTTTGCAGGGCCTCGAAGACGGCCCGGCAGAGGGCGTCCGGCGGCAGCGTGGCGTGCTGCCGCAGCAGGGCCTGGAACTGTCGCCGGTCGTACATCTGCCCGTCGGCCGCCACCACGTCGGTCAGCCCGTCGCTGTACAGCACCAGCCGGTCTCCCGGCCGGAGTTCTAGCTCGACTTCTTCCAGGTGTAATCGCTCATTCCCCAGCAGGCCCAAGACCAGGCCCTGGCCGTCCAACTCCAGTACGTCCCCGTCTCGCAGCAAGAACGGCCGGTCGTGGCCGGCCCGGCCGTAGATGAAGCGCCGCGTGCCACGCTCGACCACGCCATAAAAGACGGTCACAAACATATCCGGCTCGCCCAGTCGCAGCAGCAGGTCGTTGACCGCCCGCAGCACATCCCCCGGCGAACAGGTGCGCCGCGCCTCGGCCAGCAGCAAACTACGCGTCAGGGCCATGTACAGGGCGGCCGGCATCCCCTTGTCAGACACGTCGGCCACGGCCACGCCGAAGTAGTCGTCGTCCAGAGCAATAACGTCGTAAAAATCGCCGCCGACGTGCCGCGCCGGCCGGTTCAGCGTGGCAAAGTGGAAACCAGGGATATGGGGAAAAGTGTGGGGCAGCATCCGTTGCTGCACCTGCCGGGCCAGCTCCAGCTCCCGCTCCAGCCGTTCCTTCTGGGCCAGCCCAACCTGGGCCGCCTCCAGGGCGGCCACCTTGGCCTGCAACTGCTCCAGCAAGCCGGCCCGCTGGATGGCCAGCGCCGCCTGGTTGGCGAACGTTTGCAGCAGGGCTACCTCGCCCGGCCCAAAGCCACTCTTGCGGATGGTATGCACGACCAGCAGCCCCACCGGCCGGCCGTCGGTCATCAGGGGCACGCGCAGCCCGGCCCGCAACTCCGCCCCCTCCCGGTCAGGGTGGCCGAAAGGAATTCCCGGTGGCGGGCTCTTGAACGGCTCGGCCTCGCTCTGGCCAGCAGTCAGGTTCAATAGGCGGGCCTCTACCCGGGCCGGGACGCGAGCCAGGTCCCAGCCGTAGCTGGCCAGCACCTGGGCCGTGTCAGGTGAGTTCAAATAGTAGAGGACCGCCCGGTCGGCCCCGGATAGGGCGCAACATTGAATGCAGACCCGCTGCGCCTGTTCGGCCAGCCCGGCCGCGCTCAACAGGGTCTGGCTGACCTCGTGCAGCGAGACCAGGGCCTCGGTCCGCTCTTGCAGCACTTTATTAGCCGCCTCCAGTTGGGCCAGCCGGCGCTGCAGGGCCAGGTTGGCTTCGCTCAGGGCCTGCTCGCTGGTCAGAAGGAGCTGGTAAGTCTGGCGCACCTGGGCCGTTTCCAGCCGGAGCAAGTCGTCCAGCGCCACCTGCCCGGCCGTGGCCAGCTCAAAGACGTACTGTTCCAGCGGCAGCAGGCTGGCTCCTTCCAGGGGGTCTTTGCCGTCGGCCCGGTAAACGTCGAAGGCGGCCGCCTCGCCGAGCCAGCCCGTACCGGCGCAGTGGACGCAGCCAGCGCTGCGGTAGAAGACGTTGCTCTCCAGGCCGGGCAGGGCAGGGTAGCGCCGTTGCAGGGCCGGCCAGTCAACGGCCTCGGCCGCCACGGGTTGCTTACAATGGGGACAAAGCGTGGCCAGGCGTTGCACGGTAACCACCCAGCGCAGCGCCGCCAGCAACTCCCGCGACGCGCCTAGCTCCAGCAAGCGGCGGGCTACGTCTGCGCCGTGAAAGATGGTATCTATTTGAGAGAGGACCTTCAGGCCGCTTTGTGCTGCCTCTAATACCAGCGCAGTTGTTTCCTCATTGAGTGTGTCCACCACCAGCAAATCGGGGCGAAGCAGGCTGGCGGCGCGGATAGAGTCCTCGTAAGAATGGGCCTTGTTCACCAGGTGGATGGTTACCTGGTAGCGCAGGGCGCGCGGCAGCCGGACGGCGTCGCGGCTGGCAGCGATGACGATGGCGCGCTCCCGGCGGGAGCCGCGCTGGGGGCTTTCCGGCAGCAGCCGGCGGACCAGGATGCGGAAGATCGTCGCCCGGCCGCTGGGCAGTATCTCCTCTTGCCCGCCGGGCGTCCCGTGCGGCCGGGGGTCCAGCCCGGCGACTACCACCAGTCCCGGCCCGTCGCTGACGAGCTGGCCGATGGCGGCGTCCAGAGAGGGCAGGTAGTTAAAATCTTTGAGGTCCAGCATCGTCCCGCCGGGGATTCCTTGGGTGGGTTTAGACAGGAACCCAGACTCCCATTTTACCGCAAAAGCCCGCTCGGGGCTAAAGCCCGTCACGACAAACCATACCGAAAGCTGAGAGCTGATTAATAGCCAGATGATGAGGATTTGAGTCCATTTTCTTGTTTGTGATATAGTATTTTGCTATGACTGGCCTCTACACTTCTCTACCGCTGGAAAAGGTTCTCTACGGCCCGGGCAGCGTCGCCAGCCTGCCGGCCGAAGTGGACCGGCTGGGCGGCCGGCGCGTCTTCATCGTCACCGGCCGCACCCTGGCCGACAAGACCCCCCTGGTCAAACGGCTGGTTATGCTGCTTGGCTATCGCCACGCCGGCACGTTTGCCGGCATCCAGCAGCACGTCCCCGAAAGCGGCATTGACGAAGCGGCCAAGATGGCTCACGCCGCCCAGGCCGACCTGTTGCTCAGCGTCGGCGGCGGCAGCCCCATTGACGCCGCCAAGTCGGTGGCCCTGGCCCTGGCTGATGAAGAACACCCACCGCTGCTCCACGTTGCCGTGCCCACCACCCTCTCGGCGGCCGAGTTTTCCCACATTGCCGGCTACACCGTCGAAAGTACCCGCAGCAAAAGCCGGGTTATAGACCCCCGCCTCACCCCCCGCGTCGCCATCCTCGACCCGGAAATGACGCTGGCCACGCCGGCCTGGCTGTGGTCCTCCTCTGGCATCCGCGCCTTGGACCACGCCGTCGAGACGCTCTACGCTCCCGGCGACCATCCCGTTCAGGATGTCCTGGCGCTGCAAGCCATCGCCGACCTGTTCGCCGGCTTGCCGGCCGCCCGCCAGCGGCCGGACGACCTGGCCGTGCGCCTGCGCTGCCAGTTAGCGGCCTGGATGAGCTTCTTTGCTCCGGCAACTATCCAGTACGGCCTCAGCCACGCCCTGGGTAAGGCTTTCGGCCCGATCTATAGCGTCCCCCACGGCGTCACCTCTTGCATTACCCTGCCGCCGGTTATGCGCTACATGGCCGCCACTCACGCCGGGCCTCTGGCCCGAATGGCCCGTGCCCTGGGCCTGGCCGGGCCGGAGATGCCGGATCAGCAGGCTGCCCTGGCCGCGGCCGGCTCTGTGGCCGACCTCATTCGCCGCCTGGAGCTGCCCGGCCGGCTGCGGGATGTCAAGGTGCCTCGCGAAGGGTTGGCCCGCATTGCCGGCGCGGTCGCCGGCGATGGGTCGCAGCAGGCCGATGTGCTCCGCATCCTGGAAGAAGTGTGGTAACAAGCCCAACGATGGCGGGAGACGGCCGCCATCGCTCCTTGAGTCTTTTAGAGGAACCAAGCGGCTAAAACTCTTAGAGTTCTGGCGGGTGCCAACCAGCCAGCACCCACCGGCGTCGGGCACGGATGAAGTGCTCGACATGCAAGGGCATTGCCGTAAATTCTTGCGCCGTCAGGCAATAGCCACAGCGGTGCCTGGCATCTTCTGCCACTTTGAGCCGGAGTGCCTCAGAAACGTAAACGCGGGGCATGAAGCTATCCCTGGGTTCTACTGCTGCTGGACGGGAACTTTATAGCCACGCCGGGCCAGAAGCAACCAGGCATGGGATTTGCGCACCAACAAATGGCCGTACTCATCCATCAATGTCTGTACCACCTATTAGCCCGATGAAACCAGAAACCTGAAGAAAGCCTGAAGCAGCTCCTCTTCTTCCAGTCCTTGGCCCTGCAATTTGGCTGCTACAGCCTACTCGGGCCAGTGCGTTTACTCTAATTTGGTCTCGCCCATAACTCGATAAGTAAGCTAAAACATGATAGCATATCCTGATTAAAGCCTACTCTGAAGTAGGTTCATGAGAGTATTTGGGCTATAAATGCCGCTGGATAACCGCATATGCCAGAGATTTCACGGTTTTATGGGATAGTTATCAGAATGTTTATGGACAAGCACAAACCTTATGGTTCCAGGTTGTACCGCGTCACTGAATTTGAAAGCGTCGGCGATTACGTGTTGCGTATTGAATTTGACGATGGCTCCCGGCAGCTTATTGATTTCGAGCCTATATTGAATGGTCCGATGTTTGGTCCACTGCGCAATCCGGAGTTTTTCAAGCAGGTACAGTTGGAAGAGACCTTTGGCGCTCTGGAGTGGCCCAACGGGGCAGATATCGATCCTACCGTTCTGCACGATTGGCCGGACCACGTTGAAGCTATTGTCAAACGACAACGGGAGTTGTTTGCAATCTCACGAATGAGCTAACATATCCAGTCGCGGGTATAGCTCGGACAGATGAACAATGGTTGCGGATTGGTATACCTGCCTGAGCCGCTCCATATTCAACTGCCGGACCACGGCCGGAACGGCCACCCCGGCCGGCAACAACTGGTGAAAGCGGCCCATCTCCAGCCGACCGGCCAGAACCACCGCCCTATCCCTGGCCACCTTTTGCCCCAGCTTTTCGTCCCAGGGTGGCAGTTGGGCCAGCGGCCGGCTGAGATGCAGGCAATACTCGTTGACCGGCTCGGCGCCGGCGCCGCCGGCCAGCAACAAGGCAGCCAGCAACTCCCCCCACACCGTCCCCCAAAAATGAAACAGCCACAGCCCCGGCTCGGCCGGCAGCACCGCCATTTGCCCCGGCCGGAGGCCCAGCGAGCGGGCCACCATCTGGGTTACCACAAAAGGAATGGCCGCGTACGTTTTCAGGAAACGCAAGACCTCGCCCGCCTCCCGGCCCTGCGCCGGGGCCAGGCCAAAGCGGTACTTTTCCCGCCAGACCACCTCCATCGGCCGACCGCCAAACAGGACGACCGTTCCCCTGGGGTACGCTCGCTCCGTCTGGGCAATGACCTGGCCCGTGTAGGCGTCTACCGCGGTCGCCGCCCGCACGTCCGCGCCGATGTTGCTGTAAATCTCGTGCCGATCCAACAACTCTTGTAGCTTCTCGGCCGGTTTCCACTCCCCCGGCCGGCCCGGTTGCAGATAGCGGTCAAAGACCAGGTGCGAAAAAATCTGGCGGATCTCCTCGCTGGTCACCTCCGGCGGGGCGATCCGCCGCACGTCGGCCGGCCGCACACTCCCCGTCGGGCTTTGCTTCATCAGGCTGAAAATCTGCTGCACCAGCGCCGACGGCCGGAAGCCATACACCGCCACATCCTCCACCTCCAGTCCCTGCTCCCCTGCCCCCTGTTCTGAGTTGGCCCGGCCAACTCCGTCCCCTGCCAGCCGAATCAAAGCCTCAAACCGCGCCCACTCCCCCGGCGACTTGGGCATACACAGCACCCGCATCTGCGCCGTCCGCCGGCCGCCCCGGCCGACACGCTGCAAAAACGACGTCAGAGTAGGCGGCGCGCCCAGGAGGACCACGTCGTCCACAGTGCCGATGTCAATACCCAACTCCAGCGTCGAGGTACAGACACACACCGCCACGGCCGCCGCCGCGAAGCGGCTCTCGACCTCCTGGCGCATGGCTGCGTCCAGGTTGCTGTAATGAACAAAAATCTCGGCGTAATGGGGCAGGCGTTGGCGCAGAAAGGCGGCCGTCTGCTCCACCTCTTCCCGCGAATTGCAGAATACCAGCGACTTTTGCGCCGCCCGTTGGGCCAGCGCCTGGGTCAACTCCGCCAGGCTGTACAGTGGTGAAATCTCCGGCACAATTTGCCGCCCGCCGGGCACGCTGACGACCACGCCCGTTTGCAGATAGCGCCGGGCCACCCCGGCCGGGTCGGGCACAGTGGCCGACAGGGCGACGCGCTGCGCCGGCGGCGCTTCTGGCCGGGTGTACTGCCGGATATGTTCCAGGCGCGGTAGCAGGCAGCGCATGTGGTCACCGCGCGGCGTATTGTCAAACAGGTGAATTTCGTCGAGGACGATCACCTCCAGCTTGCCGAAGAGCCTGGGCGCGCGCGTCAGTAAGGAATCGGTGGATTCGGGTGTGGTCAGGAGGATGGCCGGCGGCCGTTGCGCGTCCAGCGGCCCGGTGTCCCCCGTTTTCATGCTCAAGGCAATGCCGGTATCGGCCAATGGCGGCCGCAGCCGTTCGTACAGATCGCGCACCAGCGCCCGCGTCGGGCAAAGGTAAAGGATGGCCAGGCGGGGCTGGCGCAGCCGCTGCCACTGCCGTTCCAGCAGCGGCGCAATAACCGCCTCTGTCTTGCCCGAAGCGGTAGCGGCGACGACCAGCGTATCCCGGCCGTCGAGGATAGGGGGGATGGCCTGGAGTTGTACCTCGCTAAACCGGCCGTGCCGGCCAAAAAAGAGCGGCCATGTGTGCGGAATCCGCCCCTTTACCTCAGACTGTTTCCCATAGTTTTTCATTTGCCCGGCGTCACTGCTCTCACCGCGTCTGGGCGCGCAGCTCGTCCAGGAGTGTGGCCACGTCGTAGTCGGGGTAAAGGTAGAGGAGGTCGTACAGCTCCACCGCCAGCCGGACGACGCTGCGCATTGAGAAACGGCCGCTGCGCGCCCCCTGGGCCAGGTGTTCGGCCGCGCCGCGCCGCACCTGCCCCTGCCGCTCCCCCGATTGGTAATCGTAGGCCTGGGCGTGATACTCCAGAATACGCTGCAAAAAGTGGCCCATCTCCTGCGGCGTGGCCTCCGGTTCCAGGTAAAAAATCTCCTCCTCGTCCAGCCACTCCTGCAGCGGCATCCGGTTATCGCTGCGCGTCAGCGTGAACAGGAAAAAGAGCGACTGGCCCCGGCCGTAAGCCATCGGGTAATCGCGCCAGCGGTGCTGCGGGAATTGCTCTTCGCTCAACCGCTCTTGCTGATCGCGCAGCGCGGCGTAGATAACCGCCTGGAAGAAGAGGCTGGCTTTCGGCCGTTGATAAGGGGTCAGCAGCGAGTAGCTCTCGGCCTCGTCCACCAGCAGGCAAAGGCCGCTGTAGTTACCCAGCCTGGCCAGCGCGCTGACCCCGGTCAGCAGGTAGGCGATTTGCCGGGCGTTGTGGCCGATCTTGTAAATAGACGGGAACTTGACGCCGCGTGGCATGGCTCTGTTCATGATCGAGACCCGCCGGCCGCCCATCAGCCACCTCGTCCAGGCCTGGCGCTGGCGGCTGGAAGCCGTGTTGGCCAGGGCCTGCAGGCCGACGACCAGCGGGTCGAGCCCGGCCGAGGAAAGATCGCGTAGTTGGGGAATCGTCCGTTCCGGGTCGGCCGTTTTCTCCAGCAGGAATTCCAGCCCCCGCTCGTCTGAGTCCGGGTAGCGCAGGTGGCTCATCGCTTCCCGGTAAATGTCAAACGGCCGGTGCGGCGGCAATTCCAGCAAGTCCAGGCTGATCGGGGCTACCAGGAAGTTGCGGGCCAGCGCTTCCTGCGTGGTTAGTTCGACAATGTGGCTTTTGCCGTAACCGTATTCGCCGACCACCGCCCGCACCGCGCCGCCCTGCTGGTGGGCCTGGTTCAGCGCCTGGACCAGGCTTTCCCGCTCCGCCTTCAGGTCAATGGTCAGTTCGGGCACGTGCTGGGCCGGGGCAATCCCCACCCGCAGCGACTCGACGAGCTGCCGGGCTTCGCGCTGGCTCTGGTTCATCGGCGGCGGCGGCTCGTACGTGACTGCAAACGCCGGTTTAGGTTCGCCCAGAGCCTGTCCGTCCTTCACAAATTCGTGGCGCGGCCGGCGAAAACGCAACCCGTTGGCAAAACGCACCATCAGCTCCGCCCCGTTGCGGTACACCGCCACCACCTGCCCCGGCCCAAATTGGGGATGTTCGACCTTCTCGCCAATCATATCTGTGACGGTTAGTAAGTGGTTATTGGTTATTGGTTATTCCAATAACCAATAACCTAATACGGCGGCGTTTCCCCACCCGTCAACTCCTCAACCTGGCCGCGCAAAATGGCCTGCGCTTCCTCCTCGGTAATCGTATGCTCCTGGCCGTGATGCTGGCGCGACAACTCGACCACAAACGACTTGACGAACAGCCGGCGGTGGCTGATGTCCAGGAAGATGTCGCGGGCCACGTTGGCCAGGATGGCGGCGTTGGCCCGCTGCACGGCATGGTCCAACTGCGTCTCGAAAGCGGTCTCGTAAATGGGAATCAGCTTTTCGCCGATGGCCAGCATCAAGTCGTCTTCGTCCAGGTCCAGGTGGTCCAGGCTGATCATCGGGCTGAAATGGTTGACGCGGCTAAAGTGGCCGGGGGCGCGCACCCGCTGCTGCAAGGCCGGGTACTTGGGCACGATGTCGTTGATAAACTGCGGCGGGACGGCGTAGACGAACATGGCCCCCGGCAAATCTTCGCGCGTCCGGTCAATCACTTCCCGCAGCGTGTCGGTGGCCAGCTTCTCCGCCTTGCCGCCCACGCTGGCCATCCGGTCCACCTCGTCGAAGAGCAGGATCAGCCCGCTGTAGGACAGGGCGCGGATGACCTGGCACAGCGAGCGCAGCATGCGGAAGGCGTTCGGCCGGTTGATCTTGCCCGTTACTCCCACCTCCCGCAGAATTTTGGTGTCGGCCGGCGTCGTCGGCTCACCCAGCAGCCAGCGGGCCAGGGCGTCCAGCCGCTCTTCCTGGTCCCGGACCAGGCTGTCAAAATAGGCGACGACGGCCGTCTGGTAAGCCGGGCTGTCCACCGGCGTCGCCTCCAGCGTGTCCACCAGCCCGCGATACAGCGGATTGGTCAACGTCTCCAGGCTCAGCGGCCCGCCGATCACCCGCTCCAGCGTCCCTTCTAAGAAGCGCGTCAACCCCGTGTCGTCGCTGACGCCTTCGGCCGGCTCGTGCCAGAGAATGTTGTTGGCCACCGCCTCGTAGACCTTCTTCTGGTCGTTGTAGGGCGTCTCCACCGGGCTGAGGTCCACCTTGACCACGGCGAAGTTCCGCTCCCAGGCGATGTCGCGCAGGCAGTAGAGGAAGTGCGACTTGCCGCTGCCGTAATCGCCGATCACCATCTTGTAGGCCGCGCCGCCGTCCTGCAAATAGGACGACAGGTAAAAGTCGTCTAGCGCGTTCAGCAGCGAGTGGTTGCCGACGTTAAAATGCTGGATGCCCCGCGCCGGCGGTGTGCCAAAACTACCCAACACCTCAATAACGTGCCGGGCCAGCGGGCGGGGGATGGCGGAATCGGTTGTTGTCATTGAAAATTGTTTGGGAGATTAGAGATTAGAGATTAATCTCCAATCTCCAATCCCTATTCTCTGATTTCAAACGTCACGTCACCATAATACTCCCCATCCAGGCCATTGCCGGGCAGCCAGATGCTGCGGCTGGCCTGTTCGGCCTGGCTCTTGGTGGCCACGCCCAGCCGCAGGTCGTGGACCTTGCCGTCGGCCGCCAGGCTGGTGGCGTTCTGGTCGCGCAGGAGAGCCAGGTCGCGGACGAAGAGCGGCCGGTCGTAATCCTTGAACGTGCTCCGCGACGGCGCGTTCCAGAAGCGGGCGCTCTGCCGGTTCAAGGTCAACTGGCTGTAGACCTCGACGACGTTGATCCGCCCCCCGGCCGGCTTGCGGTCGCGCTTCTTGATGCAATCGTTCCACGCTTCGTGCAGCTCTTGTAGAAAGCTCTCCGTATCAATCGTCCGCTTGACGACGTTTTTCACCTGCTGGTCGTACGCTTTGAGGATGCCGGTCAACGAGAGAGAAATCGGCCGGGTCAGCGGTTCCTTGCCATACAACCATTGCCCCTTCCGGGCGGCAATCTCCAGGTTGAAGGTCAACAACCCGACCACCAGCGTCGGCGGCCGGCCCTCGACCGTTTCGCCGCGCGCCGCAAATTCGTCGCGCAAATCCCTGGCGAACTCAAAGGCCAGGTTGTCCAGGGCCGTCTGCGTGGCTGCGCCAAAAGCGGCCACGGCCGCATCCAGCGCCTGGCTCTCCACCCCAGCCGCGGCCGTTTCCAATTTGGCCAGCGCCTTCTGCATCGGCAGCGCGTCGGCCTTCTCTTCCCCGGCCAGGGCCGCGGCTGTTTTCAGCGCCCCCATCACCGCCCGCAGGGCGTTAAACTGCGGCTCCAGCGCCGCCTGCGCCGCCTGCACTTGTAACAAAACCTCTTCCATGCTGTCAATGCCTCTTCGATCCAGGAGATATGCCAGGGGGATTTTAGGAGGGATTGGCTTTTCCGGCAAGCAGCAGAGGAGACGGCAAGAATTGAAGGCTGTAAGAGTTTGACAAGGGTTCGTTAAGGGACCTGTAAGCCTGTGGTAATTTTTACCCGTTAAGGTCGTCAGTGCGGTTGTTAGCTGGCAGTTACCATGAATAAGTGGGACATCACCACTTGCCAAAGCGCCTGGCGCTTGAGGAAGCCGGCCAGTCCCGGCTTAAAAGGAGTAACCTGACATGAAAACCGTGAAATCTGGCACCGTTGTTTTATGGTGGCTCTTGCTGCTCGGCCTGATCCTGGCTCTTCCCGGCCAACAGGCGGCGGCCGGCAGCTCGCCTGACGTCCTGGTCCTCGACTTCAAGGGCCTCGAAGACCTGGGCGATGGTTGGGTCTACGAAGGCTGGCTCATCGTCAACGGCGCGCCGGTCAGCACCGGCACGTTTACTATTGACGGCAATGGCCACCCCAGCCAGACCCACTTCCCGACCACGGCCGATCGGGACGACGTTTCCGCCTTCGTTCTGACCATTGAACCCAGCCCCGATCCAGACCCGGCCCCCAGCCAGGTCCACGTTCTGGGTGGGGACTTTCATGGCCGCGCTTCCCGGCTAACCGTCGGCCACCCGGCGGCCCTGGGCAATGATTTCCGCCAGGCTGGCGGCAGCTTTATCCTGGCTGTTCCCTCAGACGCCAGCGGCAACACGCCCTACACCAACGGCATCTGGTGGCTAGACCCGGCGGCCGGCCCTGGCCCGTCGCTGAACCTGCCGCCACTGCCGGCCGGCTGGGTCTATGAAGGCTGGGTCGTCGGCCCGAACGGTCCCATTTCCACCGGGACCTTTACCTCGGCCAGCGGCGCTGACAGCGATGGCGGCGGTCCTTACGCCGGTCCTGACCCGACGCCGCCTTTCCCCGGCCAGGACTTCGTCAACCCGCCGATGGATTTGACCGACCTGGCGGCCGTTATCTCCATCGAACCCAGCCCGGACAATAGCCCGGCGCCGTTCGCTTTCAAACCGCTCGTAGACGGCAACATCGAAGACCTGGGGGCGCCGGGGCTCTCGCAGCCAATGGCCAACAACGCCGCCCACCTGCCCACCGGCCAGGCCAGGCTGCTGCCGGACAACTCCTAGCCTATAACCTGCCCGATCTGTTGACAACCTGAACCTCCCCCGGGGTACAAACCTGGGGGAGGTTTTCAATAGCTGTGGCCGGTCTCTGACTATCGCTGGCTTCCAGTAAGGGCTGGTTTCCAGCCCCGGCCACCCAGCGGGCACGGTCGGAGGCCGGCCCGAGCGGTTTTCTTTAGCGTGCTTCGTGGAGGAGGCGTGAATACGGGACTGCTTGCCGGCCGGCGGTGGTCGCAATCCGGGTCGTTTGGTGTAGAATAGAGGAGCAGTTTGAGGAGGGTATTTGTCTCCCACAACTCGCTCAGGACATTCACATGACCCAAGAAATTGAATTCTGGATCATGGAGGGGAGCCCAGAGGCCAGCCTGGTGGCCGACCTCCGCTCGCTCCTGAACCAGTTCGAGGCCGAATCTCATGTCCATGTCCGGCCGCGCTATCTATCCTGGGAAACAGGCTGGAGCCAGCTCGTCAAAGTTGCCCTCTACGGCGATGGCCCCGACGTTTCCGAAATCGGCAGCACCTGGTTGGGCGACCTGGTGTCCATGCACGAGCTGCGGCCGTTTAGCGCCCAAGAGATTGCCCTGTTAGGCGGCGCGGCCGCTTTTTTGCCCTCGGCCTGGCAGGGTGGCACGCTGGGCGGCGAGCAGGAGACCTGGGCCATTCCCTGGCTGGCCGGGGCGCGCCTGGTCCATTATCGCCGCAACCTCTTGCACCAGGCTGGCCTCGATGAGCAGACCGCCTTTTCTTCCATCGCCCAATTTGAGCAAACGGCGCGCCGCCTTCAGGAGAGCGGCGTGGCGGCACCCTGGGCCGTGCCGACCGATCCCAGCCACGCCACGCTGCTCAATGGGGCCAGTTGGGTCTGGGGCGCCGGCGGCGACTTTCTGGCTCCCAATGGCAGGCGCACCCTTTTTAATGAACCGGCCGCCCGAGCCGGGCTGCGCGCCTACTTTGCCCTCGGTCGCTACCTGCTGCCGGAGGTCCACCACGCTGGCTCGGAGACGGACACGTTATTTTTGGCCAACGACCAGGCGGCCATGACCCTCAGTGGCCCCTGGCTTTATGACCAGGCCCAACGGCAAGGTGGTTCCCTGGCCGGCCAGGTTAGTGTCGCCCTGCCTCCTGGCCCGGCCTTTGTTGGTGGCTCGCACCTGGTGGTCTGGAACTACACCCGCCAGCCCGAGGCCGCCCTGCAACTCATCCGCTTCCTCACCCGGCCGGACATCCAGGTGCTCTATAGCCAGCGGATCGGCTTGCTGCCTGCCCGGCTGGATGCCTGGCGTGAACCCCCCTTCGCCACCGACCCGATCTGGCGCACGGCTATCGAAGGGCTGAAGAGCGGCCGTTCCTTTCCCGTCACGCCGCGCTGGGGGCTGATTGAAGACCGGTTAGTGACCGAATTGAGCTATGTCTGGTCGGATATTCTGGCCAACCCCAACCAGAACCTGGACGCCATTATTGCCGGCCGGTTGGGGCCGCTCGCCCAACGGCTGGACCTGACCTTGAGCCAGCGGTAAAATAGACACGACTACCTACCTTCGCGAGGAACGCGAGGCGTAGCACAGACTGTCTAATCTGTGGCCCTCCGCTCATGACCGCCTTCTTCCTTTTTGACGAATTCACCTGGCCTGAAGTTGCCGCCTTGCCCCGCGACACGCCCCTGGTCATTCCCCTGGGCGAAGGCTACGAGCTGCCCCGGCTGGCCGAGACCCTGGGCCGGCCGGAGCGCCTTGGCCTTTTGCCGCCCATCCCCTTTGGCTGGCCCAACAGTGGCCTGGCCGTACACGAACCCTGGTTGGGGAAACTGCTGGCTAACCTGCTCGATAGCCTGCGCGACGACGGCTTCTCCCGCGTCTACGCCCTGACCCCGCAAGGGATTGACCTGGGCTTAGGCGTGCAGCGGATTGCCCTGCCCCACGCCAGCCACCTTGACCGGCCGTCCCCCCTGCCACCCGACGACGAGCGCGGCAAGGTCGTCCTCATCCCCATTGGCCATACCGAGCAGCACGGCTACCACCTGCCCCTCTCCACCGACACGCTCATTATCGGCGGCATCGGCCGGGAAACGGCCGCCGCCGCGCCCGACCTGGCTACCTGCCTGCCCGTCTTCCCCTACGGCGTCAGCACCCACCGCTCCTCCTTTGCCGGGACGCTCAACTGCGGCGGCCGGGCCTTTGAGGATTTCTGGCTGGCGGTGGTTGACGCGCTGGTGGCGCGCGGCTTTGACCGCTTTTACCTGATGAGCGGCCACGGCGGCAACTGTTCTTTCCTGGTCAACGTCGTCAAATACGCCGGCGAGCGCCACCGCCGCATCTTTTGCGCCACCGCCTGGCTGCACACCTCCGGCCACATCGCCGCGCCGGTTGTCCAGTCCACCCGCCGCTCGGCCCGAGGCGGCATGGGCCACGCCGGCGAGTTGGAGACGGCCATGATCCTGCACCTCCGGCCGGACCTGGCCCACATGGATCGAGTCGTAGACGAGACCGACTTCGTCAGCACCCCCAGTTACTTCATGGACTGGATTGAAGGCGGCGACCTGGTCGCCAACCCCTCCTGGGACGACGACACCCAGACCGGGGCCTACGGCGCCAGCAGCCTGGCCACGGCCGAAAACGGCCGGCTCTGGCTGGAAACGGCCGTCGCCGAAAAAGCCGCCCACGTCCGCGAAATCCACGACCAACACACCCGCCGCGAACAGCGGCGCAACGCCGGGTACGGACTTTGGAGGGGGAGGGAGTGAGAGAGTGGGCGAGTATGCGAGTGGGCAAATGGCAAGCGGCCAGGTGACTCGCAAACTCGCAGACTCGCAGCGACCCTTGGTCGTCCCTCAGTCCTCAGTCCTCGGCCCTCAGTCCTTTTCAGGAGATAGCCTGTGATCAAACTGGAAGAGAAATACGAATATAATGGCTGGCCCTCCATCGCCCGGCCGGACTTGAAACCGCCGCCGGGGTGGAGTCTGGAACTGGTCACCGCCGTCAGCCGCGTCCGCCATCACCAACTGTCGCCCGACGGCCGGACCATCGCCTTCATCTGGGACCGGGACGACCTCTCCGACGTCTATACCCTGCCTGTGTCCGGTGGCTGGCCGCAGCGCGTCTCCGTCGAACGAGAGCGCACGGCCTACTGGTCTGACGAAACGCCCCAGTGGTCGCCCGACGGGCAGTGGCTGGCTTTTAGCATGAACGGCCACGTCACCGTCGCCCCGGCCGCCGGTGGCCTGCCGCGTAAAATTAGCGACTTTGCCGGCGGCGCTTCCGGCCCGGTTTGGATGCCGGACAGCAGCGGCCTGCTGTTGTCCGTCGAGCGCCACGACTGTATCCAGTTGCTCCTCACCGACCGGGAAGGCGCCTGGCCCCGGCCGCTGGTGGCCCGCCCCGACGGAGACGTGTGGGAAGCCAGGCCGTCGCCCGACGGCCGCCTGGTCGCCTACACCTTCCGCCCCTTCCACGATCTCAACCGGCTGGACATTCACCTGGTCGAGGTCGCTACCGGGCAGATCCGTAAGCTGACCGACACGCCCAAAGTCCGAGACTGGTTTGCCCGCTGGTCGCCCGACGGCCGGTTCCTGGCTTTCCTCTCCCAACAATCCGGCTGGAACGAACTCTGGTTGGTAGAGCCGGATGGCGCCGGGCTGCGCCAGGCCAGCCGGTTGGGATTGGACGTGGAGGAGATCACCTGGTCGCCCGATGGCCGCTTGCTGGCCTGCACCCTCAACCGGAGCGGCGCGGTAGACCTGGCCTTGTTGGACGTTCAGACCGGGGAAGTGGCCGACCTGCGCGCCGGGCAGGGCTATTACAGCCGGCCGAACTGGTCGCCCGGCGGCAATTTCCTCACCGTCGAGTACGAAGACCCGCTCCAGCCGCCCGACCTCTACCGTGTCGAAGTACCCTCCGGCCAGACGACCCAACTGACCTTTTCCCACCTCCCGGCGCTGGTCGCCAACCGGCTGGTGATGCCGGAGCGGGTCAGCTACCAGAGCTACGATGGCCTGGAAATCCCGGCCTTTCTCTTCCGGCCGGAGAAGCCCAACGGGGCGGCCGTGCTCTATCCTCACGGCGGCCCTTCCGCCCAATACGTCTTTGCCTGGGACAGCTTTGGCCAGTACCTGGTGGCCAAAGGGTATACCTACCTTTGCCCCAACTACCGGGGCAGCACCGGCTATGGCGTTCCCTTTGAACACGCCAACTACGGCGACTGGGGCGTCGGCGATACCCAGGATTGCCTGCACGGGGCCAGATTCCTACGCGCCTCACCCGGCCTTGACTCTTCCCGCCTGGCGATTTTTGGCGGCAGCTACGGCGGCTACATGGTAGCCTGTTGCCTCTCGCGCGACCCCGAGTACCTTTTTGCCTGTGGCGTAGACCGGTACGGCGACGCCAACCTCATTTCGTCTTGGGCCCAATGCAACCGGCGCTTGCGCCTCTACAGCGAGGTTTTTCTCGGCCACCCGGCCCAAAACCGGCAGATGTACCTAGATGGCTCGCCCATCTACCAGGTCGAGAACGTCCACAAGCCGGTGTTGATTTTGCACGGCCTGCTGGACGACGTCGTGCCGCCCCAGGCCTCAGAGGAGTGGGTGGCGGCGCTGCGTCGGGCCGGCAAAACGTTTGAGTACAAGACCTATGCCGGGGAGCCGCACGGGTTTCTGAAACGAAGCACTCAACTGGACGCCTACGGCCGGATTGAACGATTTCTGGACTGGTACTTGCTACCAGGTCATTCACACGTATAATGTTTGCCACTAAGAATCACAGCGCCATTTCCCACTGCCCCACGCCTTTTTGATGGTGGCCCGGATATTACTCCTGAACTGGCCTGGTCATTGTCTCGTACCGTTACCCTCCCGTCGTTTTCCCGTGGTTTCTCCTGGTATCCCCATCAGAAACAGTTACATTTGTTTTGCCATTGGCCGGCGGCCAGCCGCCGGCCGTCTTTTTGTTTGTAATTGGAGGAAGAGAAAGATGAAACGTCGTTGGATTAACTTAGGCCTGGCCCTGTTTCTATTCTTGCTGGTCGCTTGCGGTGGCCAGCCGGCCGCTGAAGAGGCCACCCCCACCGGCAGCGTCGCCGATACGGACACAGGGGTCGAGTTTGCCACGGCCGAGCCTGGCGAAGAAGAGACGCCCGAACCGGCCGAGCCTGGTGAAGCAGAGCCACCCGAATCGGCCGAGCCGGTCACCGTGCGCATTGGTTGGGGTGGCAGCCCCGACTCGCTGAACCCGGGTTTGGGGGTGCTGTCGGAAGCTTACACTATCTACGAACTGGTCTACGATTCTATGTACCAGTTGAAGACGGATGGCACGTACGCCCTGGAGCTGGCCGAAGACGTCCAGGTGTCGGAAGACGGCACGGTCTGGACCTTCACCCTGCGCGACGGCATTAAATTTCACGACGGCGAAGCGCTCACGGCCGGGGACGTGGCCTTCAGCTACAACCTCTATTCTGAGCAGGCAGATTTCCCCTTCCTGCCGGTTTACACCGATTATTTCGCCAGCGTCGAAGCGCCGGATGAAAAGACGGTGGTCCTTACCTTGAGCGAGGCCATCCCCAACATGGAAAGCCAACTCGTCTTCCTCTACGTCCTGCCGGAGCACATCTGGTCACAGGTAGAAAACCCGGCCGAGTTTGAGAACCTGGAGATGATTGGCTCTGGCCCGTTCAGCATGCGCGAATACCGGCAAAATGAGTTCGTCGCCCTCGACGCCGTCAAGGACCATTATCTCAACCCGCCCAAGATTGACAGCGCCGTCTTCCAGACCTTTGACAACCAGGACGCCCTCGTCCAGGCGCTGCGGACCGACCAGGTGGACATGATTACCGAGATGCCCAACACGGCCGTGGCCACCCTGCGCAACGAAGCCAACATCCAGGTCGTCACCGGGCCGCCTTTCTCCCCCAGTCTGAGCGACATCATCTTCAACGTCGTCGAGGCGGAAAACTGCCCACCGGATGACGGCGTTTGCTCCGGCCATCCGGCCCTGCTTGACCACAACGTCCGCCTGGCCCTGGCCCACGCCACCGACAAGCAGCAGATTATTGACGTCGTTCTATTGGGTCTGGGGACGCCTGGCCTGACGCTTATCCCCGATGGCCTTGGTCCTTTCTACAACAGCAACATCGAGGACTACGCCTTCGACATTGACCGGGCCAACCAGATCCTGGATGAAGCCGGCTACGCCGATAGCGATGGCGACGGCGTTCGCGAAATGCCCGATGGTTCCCAATCGCTGACCTTCCGTCTCAACTGGCCGTCCGACAGCGTCAACGCGCCGCGTGTCGCCGAGCTGCTGGCCGGGACCTGGGGGCAAATTGGCGTGGAAACCGAGCAGCAGGCCCTCGACCCTGACGCCTTGACTTCCATCTGTTGCCCGGCCTTCGACTTTGACGTGATCCTCTGGGGCTGGGGCTCCGACCCCGATCCCGGTTTCCTGCTCAGCGTCTTGACCACCGCCGAAATCCCGACCGGCACCAGCGAGACCGGCTACTCCAACCCGGAATATGACGGGATGTACGCCCAACAGGCGACGGAGCTGGACCGCGACGCACGTATTGCCATCGTTCACGAGATGCAGGCCATTGCCCATCGTGACATCCCCTACATCATTCCCTATTACGACCTGGAGGTCCAGGCTTTCCGCACCGACCGCTTCCAGGGCTGGCTGGCAGAGGAGAGCAAGCTAGATCTGTCCGACATCAGTTCACTGGTCGTCATCGAACCGGTGCCGTAAGGCTGTAGGGGCACGATGCATCGTGCCCCTACACCAACCACCCTCGGTACGGGCACGAACCATCGTGCCCCACCATTAGAATCATGAAGCGTTTGCGCTATATTGCCCGGAAAGTAAGTTGGGCGTTGGTGACCATTGCCTTTGTCATCACGCTCAACTTTTTCCTCTTCCGGGTATTGCCGGGTGACCCGGCCCGGGCCGGCATTCATGACCCCCGCCTGACGCGGGAGGCTATCGAGGCCATCCGGGTCCGCTTTGGCCTGGACAAGCCGGTCATTAACTGTTTTCAGTCGCTTAACCCGATTACCTTGGGCGATTGCGCCGTCAACCCGCTGCAGACGCAGTTCTTCATTTACGTTGGCAACCTGTTCCAGGGCGAACTGGGCATCAGTTACCACACCAACCGGCCGGTCGCCGACCTGCTGGGCGA
This sequence comes from Chloroflexota bacterium, assembly GCA_022616275.1. GTDB lineage: Bacteria > Chloroflexota > Anaerolineae > Promineifilales > Promineifilaceae. The sequence continues at coordinate 101,344 of JAKEFB010000120.1, read as the reverse complement.
GATGCTCTGGAATACGCTCCTGCTCATCGGACTGGGGCAGCTCCTGGCCATTGCCCTGGGAATGGTCCTGGGCGTCTTTGCCGCCTGGAAGTCCCGTACGGCCGTGGACTACAGCGCCCTCGTCTTCAGCCTGACCGCCTGGAGTTTGCCCACTTTCTGGCTGGGGATTATCCTGCTCTTCATCGGCAGCAGCCGTTGGGGCCTGCCCATTGGCGGCCGGATTACCCCTGGCGCCACCTATATTAGCGCCTGGGCCCAATGGATGGACATCGGCCGGCACCTCATCTTGCCCACGCTCACCTATACCATCGTCTTCCTGGGCGAGTACATGCTCATCATGCGTAGCGCCTTGCTCGACGTCTTGTCCGAGGATTACATCTTGACCGCCAAGGCCAAGGGGTTGAACACCTTTCAAATTCTGAAGGACCACGCCCTGCAAAACGCCATGTTGCCGATGGTAACGATTATCGCCCTCAACCTGGGTTTTACCGTGAGTGGGGCGATCCAGATTGAAACCGTCTTTTCCTGGCCAGGGTTGGGCGGGGCGATCTTCACCGCCGTCCAGCGTCGCGATTACCCCATGCTCCAGGGCGCGTTTCTGCTCATTGCCGTCAGCGTCATCTTCGCCAACCTGGCCGCCGACTTGCTCTATTCCTACCTGGACCCCAGAGTGCAGGAAAACTAAAATCCGATGATGGACGTTCCTAACCTACACGGCTTCTGGCATTCGTTCCGGCGCAACAAAATGGGCGTCGTCGGGCTCACGATGCTGGTCCTGGCCATCCTGATGGCCGTCTTTGCTCCGGCGCTGGCGCCCCATGATCCCTACGAGCCGGTGCGCGTCACGATTGACGACATTTACGCCACACCCGGCCGGACCCGTCTCCTGGGCACCGACGACGCCGGCAAGGACGTGCTCTCCAACTTCATCTATGGCGCGCGCGTCTCCCTCATCGTCGGCTTCGTCGCCTCCTTCATTTCCATCTTCATTGGCGGCCTTATCGGTATCGTCGCCGGCTATTACGGCGGCCGGCTGGAAAACGCCCTCATGCGCTTCACCGACATTATCCTCGTCATCCCTGACTTTCCCCTCATCGTCCTCCTGGTGGCGCTGACCAAGCCCAGCCTGCTCAACATTATCCTCGTCATTGGCCTGCTCGGCTGGACGGGATCGGCCCGGCTGGTCCGTTCCCAAACGCTGTCGGTCAAACAACGTAAATACGTGCTCCGGGCACGAGCCATTGGCGCCGGCAACGCCCACATCATCCGGCGGCACATCCTGCCGTTGGTCCTGCCGCTCATCGTCGTCAACACCGTCCTGGTGATCTCCGTGGCCATCCTCAACGAGAGCGCCTTGAGCTTTCTGGGCCTGTCTGACCCGACCAAGATAAGCTGGGGGCAGATGCTCAACTTTGCCTTTACCCGGGGAGCGATGAGCGCCGGGGCCTGGTGGGCGCTGGTTGCCCCAGGCGCGGGCATTGTCTGGCTGGTCCTGGGCTGCACGTTGCTGGGGCAGGGGCTAGAACAGGTCCTTAATCCCCGCCTGGAGTCGCACCACCTGTCCGTAGGCGCCAAAATGGTGGCCCGGCTGAGACGGCCGGAACCGGTGGCAACTAGTGAAGGCAAGCTGGCGGCCGGTGACTGATAATGCAAAAAAGACAAATTGAAAGAGCGCCGGTTCTATTAGAAGTCTCCCACCTTTCCACCGACTTTCTCATTGACGGCGGCCCTCCGTCCCACGCGTTGGTGGACGTTTCCTTTACCCTGCGTGAAGGCGAGGTCTTGGGCCTGGTCGGAGAAAGCGGTTGCGGCAAGACGACCTTGATGTTGAGCGTCATGCGCCTGCTGCCGGCCAACGGCCGCATCACTTCCGGCGCGGTCCACTTCATGGGCAACGACCTGCTTTCCCTGGGTGAAAAGGAAATGGCCGCCGTCCGCTGGAAAAATATCGCCATGATCTTCCAGGGAGCGATGAACGCCCTCAACCCGGTACGCACCATTGGCGATCAAATCGGCGAGGCCATCGTCCAGCATAACTACGTGACCGACAGCGCGCTGGTAGATAAGCGTGTCGCCGAACTACTCGACCTGGTCGGCATCGCCTCGGAGCGGCGCAGCCAATACCCCCACCAATATTCAGGCGGCATGCGCCAGCGGGCCATGATTGCTATGGCCCTGGCCTGCAACCCGCAAGTCGTCATTGCCGACGAGCCGACGACGGCCCTGGACGTCATGATCCAGGCCCAAATTTTGGAGCTATTGGAACGATTACGCGATCGGCTGGGGCTGTCTATCCTTTTTGTCACCCACGACCTGGGCGTGGTGGCCGAGATGTGCGACACGGTCCTGGTCATGTACGGTGGCGTCACCGCCGAATACGCCAGCGTGGACACCGTCTTCAATAACCCCCAGCACCCCTACACTCGCGAGCTGCTACGGGCCTTCCCCAATCTGAGCCGCCTGACCGACCAACTGGCCAGTATTCCCGGCCATCCGCCCCGGCTGGATGCACTGCCGCCCGGCTGTCGCTTTGCCCCCCGTTGCCCGGTGGCCATTGACCGTTGCCACGTCGAAGAACCGGCCCTGCGCCAGGTTGAACCCGGCCATTGGGCCAGTTGTCATTTAGTTGATGGTTGATAGTTGATGGTTGGTAGCTTACCCACTATCAACTGCCAACTACCAACTATCAACTGGCGAGTAACATGTCCACACCTGTTATCGAAGTCACCAACCTGCGCAAGCTCTTTCTGGCCAAACGGAGCGGCCTCTTTGACCGGGAAGAGAAATTTGTCCACGCCATAGACGGGGTAAGCTTCACGGTCGGCCGGGGCGAAGTGCTGGCGCTGGTGGGCGAGTCCGGTTGCGGCAAATCTACCCTGGCCCTGACCCTCATGGGCCTGGAACGGCCGACCTCCGGCAGCATCAAAATCGCCGATCAGGAAATTACTGCCTTAAACGGCCGGGGCTTGCAGACGGTGCGCCGCCACATCCAGATGATCTTCCAGGACCCCTACGAATCGCTGAACCCGATGATGACCATTGGCGACATCGTCGCCGAGCCGTTGCTGGTCCATAAGCTGGCCAGGAACAAACAGGAGCGGCAGACGCGGGTGCTCCGGGCGTTGGAAGATGCCGGCCTGAAACCGGCCGGCGCCTTTCTCCACCGCCTGCCTCACGAACTTTCCGGCGGCCAGCGGCAGCGGGTGGTCATTGCCGGGGCGCTGGTCCTGGAGCCGGACGTTTTACTGGCCGACGAGCCGGTCTCGATGCTTGACGTCAGCATTCGCGCCGAAATCTTGAACTTGCTGGTGGAACTGCGCCGGGCCAGAGGTATCTCCATTCTGTTCATCACCCACGACCTGGGCACAGTCGGCTACATCGCCGACCGGATTGCCGTCATGTACCTGGGGCGGATAGTCGAGCTGGGTCCGGCCGAACAGATTTTGCGCCGGCCGCAGCACCCCTATACCAAAGCCCTACTCTCCGTCGTGCCGGTGCCCAACCCGCGCCAGCGACGGGAGCGCATCATCTTGCAGGGGGAAACGCCCAACTCCGTTGTCTTGCCGCCCGGTTGCCGCTTTCACCCGCGCTGCCCCATAGCCCAACCCCGCTGCCGCGAGATCGATCCCCAATTGCGCCTGGTCCCGGCCGGGCACGTCGTCGCCTGCGTGGAAGTAGAGCCTAAGCTGTTTAGAGAAGATGTCCCATAAAAAACCCCGTAGGTCTCCAAGACCTACGGGGTTTTCCAGTGAGTCAGTAATGTAACATTTTGATGTCGCGTGAGACTATACAGTAACGGTTACTTTACTGGATAAGCCACGAACTCGCACGAGCCACAGACCGCCACGACGAACCCAAATAAATTCGTGCCATTCGCGGCGAGATTTTACAGGAGACGGGATCATGGTCAGAAAAATCAGCTCGACAAAAGTCCGATTAGGAGCCATTGTTTTGTTGGCCTTCGCCGTGCTGGCGGTTGCCGGCAGTGGGGTTAGCGCCGGGGATGGCTGTGACAAGGTCAAAGGTACTTTTACCCTTGAGCCGGTCAGCGGGCCAACGTGTACCTCGTCCGTCGGCATCTGCGCCGCCGGAACGTACACCGGCGACCTGGCCGGCACTGCTTTTTTCACCGGCACCAGCCTGATAGCCACGGTTGATACGCCCACTACTTCGGTCGTCTTTCTGACGGGGGATAACCTGTTCCAGACGCCAGGCGGGCAACTGACGACCAAAGACGCCATTGCCCTGCAGACCACCGGCCAGGGGAAATTTACCGAGCTGGATACGGTTATAGCCGGCACTGGAGAGTGGGCCGGGGCGACCGGCTCCTTCAGAGCCAACGGCACGTTTAACACCACCACAGGTGGTGAAGGCAACTACCTGGGCGAGATCTGTTTTCCCTGATCACCGGAAAACCCCGCAGGTCTCCAAGCCGGAAAACCCCGTAGGTCTTTAAGACCTACGGGGTTTTTTTGTGACATTATGCGCTACGAAATCGGCCGTTTGTCACTATTTCCGCCTGTCGCTTGTTCTATACTGGGTAGGTCTGAATTCAATCGGAACTTCCTTTTTGGGTCCGATGAATTTACTGAAAGGAGACAAATATAGAGGCCCAGATGAAAAACCAAACTACGCTTACCTGGCTTATTGCCCTGATCGGCGTTTTAGCGTTAATCGCCGCCGGCGCAGGGCTTTTCTGGCAAACCGGCGGCCAGCCGTACCCGTTTACTTCCCTGCGGGGAGAGACGGTCATGATCAATGGGCGCGGCCTGTACTACTACGATACGGTCAACTCAACGGCCCAGATGCAGGCAGCAGACCTGGTGACCCTGGTGATGGGTGTGCCGCTGCTGGCAGTATCTGGCTGGCTGGCGCTACATGGGTCGTTTCGCGGGCAGCTCCTGTTGGCCGGCACGCTGGGCTATTTCCTGTACACCTACATGTCAATGTCCTTTAACACGGCCTACAACCAGCTTTTCCTGGTTTACGTGGCACTCTTCTCCCTCAGCCTGGTCGCCTTCATCCTGGCCATGATGTCCATTGACCTGGCCTCCTTGCCGCAGCGCTTTTCCACGCGCCTGCCCCGCCGGGGCATCGCCGGGGTATTGTTCGCCGCCGGCGGCTTCTTGTTGCTGGCCTGGCTAGGGCTAATCGGGCCGCCCTTGCTGCAAAACCAACCCCCGGCCGGCCTTGAAAGCACGACCACGCTGGTCATTCAGGCGATGGACCTGGGGTTGATCGTGCCCCTGTCCTTCCTGTCTGGCATCCTGCTACTGCGCCGCAGCCCGTGGGGTTATTTGCTGGCTTCGGTGGCCGTGATGAAATTCATGACGATGGGGGTGTGTGTCAGCGCCATGGGGATCAACCAGGCCCTCGCCGGCGTAGCGGTTAGCCCGATGTTGGTGGCCGGGTTCATAGCCCTGACCCTGGTCAACCTGGTCATGGCCGTGTTATTGCTCAAAAACGTCGAGGTTCGGCCGGCCGTCGGGCTTCGAGGCGTTTGAGCCTGAAGTGACCGGCGTTTTCTAAGCGCCGGTCACTTCAGAGAAGTAGTCATTTACGATTCCTGCACGTTGACGCTGCCGGCCGACACGTTAATCCTTAGAATGATTTGGTTTCTGGCGTTGGCATAGCCGGCCGTTTCCCAGATTTCCTCGCTTCCATCCTGGCTTATCTGTCTAAAGCGATCGCTCTCCAGATTGAAACTGCCCAGGGAACGGTGGACTTCTATCCGCGCGGCCGCCGAATCAGGGAGCGCCATAACCAGACTGCCGCCATTCACTTCAATTTGGAAAGAGTGGTCGCCCTGTTTCGGCAGCGTGGCCTCCAGGGAGCCGGCATTTACATCAAGCTCTAGACTGTAATCGCCGTCCGGCAGAAGAAGGTCGGCGTCGCTGGCGTTGACCGTCACTGCCAGGCTGTTAAGCGTAAGCCGGCTCAGGTCCAGCGTCGCCAGCCCCGCGTTCACGTCTAGCGCCAGCGCCAGGGGCACGTTGGGGTTCAGACCGATTTGCCAGCGGTTTTCGCCACCCAGGCCGTCCCAGTTACCAGGGCCGAAAAACCAGAAGTCGTTGTCCTTTGTTGCCAGCGTCACCACCGCCTGGCCATCGCCCGTTTCCGTATCGAAGAGCAGCCGGCCGTGGTGATAGATAGTCCCCTCAATCAGGTTGTTGCTATCCTCCAGGGCGAAGACACGCGCGCCAGGGGGCGCGATGTTTAGATGGACGGTCGCTGTGTCTACGTCGCCGGCCGGAAACGCGACCTGTTCCATTTTGAACTCTCCTTGGGGGGAGACACTCAGGCTACCCAGAAAGGTGTTTTCCACGCCGAACAACAACACGTAGCCAAATACCGCTACGGCCGATAACCCTACCAATCCGCTTAAGATGAGGCCGTAAGGATACCGGACCTGCTGGGCGATGATGTTCAGGCCGCCGAAGATCAGCAAGAGGGGCCACAGTTGCAGGGCCGTCCACCAGTGCAACCCGGTTACCAGGTCCAATTGGTGAAGGAGAAAGTAGACGCCAATGGCAATCAGCACGATGGGGCCAAACAGTGATCGTTCCTCGCGCCGGGAGGCGCGACCTGATAATTCAGCCATAATTGGTTACCTCCAGTTTGTCGAGCTTACACTTTCCGCCCTCTAGGAATGAGGTTGCGCACCAGCAGGTACAGGCCAAAGGCAATCAACGCCAAAGGCCAGAACAGCCGACCCCGGCCGAAACCGCTGACGCCGATAATTAGCTCAAAGAAAAACGCGCCAACCAGGAAGATGCCCACGCCCACTTTGACCAGGTTCTTGCCGCTCTGGACCAGGTTCGGCCGGTTTTTGAGCCCTCCATAAAAGAGCTGTCCCAGCCCGATGGACGTTGGGGCGACCAACGCCCAGGCGTAGGACCAGCTTTCCCAGTGGCCGGTCACGTTTTGGTAGAACAGGACCAGCCCCACCATCGTGATCAAACTGCCGACCATGGCCATTGGCTCCCCGGCCGGGTCTTCTACGACCAGGGCCAGGAAAAGCAGGATCGCTCCCGGCGCCATGACGAAGAAGGGCCAGATAAAGTGGCCAACGCGAATATCGAACAAGTTGCCTAACAGGAATAGGGCGCCCGCAATCACCAGGGCGCTCCCAAACAGCAAATTGCCCAGGCGGAACCCTGGTTGCTTCGTTTCCTTTGTCACTTTTAGCTCTTCCATGACTTAACCTCCATAAAGTCTTGTTTTACTCGAAGGGTGGAATGGGCCGAAAGGCTATCCGTTACTATGCCTCACTCCCGCCGGAAACTGTAGTGATAAAGAGCGTCTAATCTTATGAATAATGTCACATCTAGGAAAAAAGTCATGGAGCCCTGGCCATCGTCATCGGCTTCCTGGGCCTGCTCAACTTCCCGGTTGGGACGGCCGTCGGCCTCTATACCTTCTGGGTCCTCCTGCAGACGACGGCCGATGAGTACTTCACGGCGCTGAAGCCAGCCTAAAAAGAAACTTGCGCCATTACGAAAAAGCCCGTTGTGCCACAGCGGGCTTTTTTGCGTGTAGGTCCTTATGGCGTCGAGCTTTCGGCCGGCAGCACACCGACAAATACCGCGTTCGGCCACTGGGTAACTGGCTGGATAGCGCCGGTCATAATGTCCACCACTGCCAACCCCCAGGCGCTGTCGGTCACGAGGTAGCTGGCGATAAGGCGAGTGTCGTCCAGGAAACGGTGCGGCAGGAGCAGCCGGGGGTCGCTGGCCACCACTTCGGCCGGGGTGGTCGGCGGCGCCACCCGGTGCAGCGCCGCCTGATCCGGCGTCAGGTTTGTGTCAGACAAATCGGCGCTGTAGAAGAACAATTCGGCTGTCGGCCCGATGGTGGGGTAGCCAACGTACTCCGTAGCCACGGGAATCGTGTTGATTGTCTCCCCCTGACCGTTGAGCACCACGACCTCCTGGCTATTCGAGTTGACGTAGGCGAGCGTCGAGAGCTGTCCCTCCAGCAAGTAGAAGTCGCCCAGGCACATGAACAGCCCCTGGGCCCTACATCTGTATCTTATTTATATCCCCAATCTATAGCTTCGATATAGCCACCAATGGCCATTCCCGGTTATGCTTGTTTCCTGGCAAAATCTTTAAGGGGCGGCTGCATACCACGGTATTCAGACCAGTTGTTCAGATTATTTTGCAGCCATTCCCACGAAAGGAGTATGCACCATGAAAAGAAAAACCCCCCTCTTGTTAATCGCTTTGTTCGTGCTGGGCCTGGCAGTCAGTGCTGGACCGGCCGCTTATGCCCAGGAGTCTGACACGCAAGAATTGGCAGTAGAAAGCGTGTTTGCGGTGATTGAGTCTGAGGCCCGCCTGGACACCTTTGAGAGCCTGGTCGAAGCGGCCGCCCTGGCCGACAACCTGGATCAGGATGGTCCTTTTACGGTCTTTGCTCCAACGGATCAGGCCTGGGCCGCCTTCGAGGCCAAGAACACGGAGACAGATATCTCGATGACTGACCTCTTGCTCTACCACATTGTCAATGGTAGATATTCGCCGGAGGTATTGGCTAATCGCCGGTCGCTGCCAACCTTGCATGGCGCTCCGATCTCGTTTGAGACCCAGGGCGCGACCATCCTGTTGAATGAATCTGCCCGCGTTACGGGAACGGCACTTGAAGCTTCTAACGGCGTCGTCTATGTCATTGACACAGTGCTGGCTCCTGAGGCCAATTCGCTGTTCTCGTCTCCGTTGGGCTCGACCGACCAGAGCTTTGCTCAGGTGCTGGAGCAGGAAGGTCAATTCCATACATTCTTGTCGCTGGCTGAACAGGCCGGCTTAATGGAACTGCTTGAAGATATGGATGGGAAATACACCCTGTTTGTGCCGACAGACGAAGCGTTTGCCGACTTCAATCAGGACCTGCTGGAGCAGTGGATGGCTGATCCCGAGGGTGAACTGAACACGATCCTCTCCTACCACATCGTTACTGATCGGCTCAGTATCAACCAGATTGCCAACGACGATTTCCTGCCCACGCTGGAGGGACGTCCGCTCGTCGTGACGACCGGCGAAGACTTCCAGGTTTACATCAATGGACAGCCTGTTAAAACGTTCAATATCCGGGCCGGCAATGGCGTCATTCACGTCGTGGATGGCGTGCTGACGCCTTAGGGAGAGATTGGTTTAATGCTGCCTCAATGAAGGCAGCCAACAAACCTCCTGGTGTTTGTCTGGCATATCATTCCCAGGCAACCCAGGAGGTTTGCTTTTATGGCTAATGAGTGCCTCAGGTGACAGTCACCTCTTTTAGCACACCTTTTCACCACATTTCCCCCTCTTTTTCATAACTTCTTCACAACTGAACCCCACACTATGGGCATCTGTGAGTGGTTGCCCTTCTATGAAGAAGGCAGTCGCCTGGCAACGGTGTCCAGGCCCACAATTCAAGTCAAAGGAGATAGACATGTTTGGCAAACGCATTTTAGGTGTCGCCCTTCTGGCCTTCCTCGTCGTCGCTTTGTTGAGCGCGGCCGGGGCGTCGTCCTACCGGACCGGGTGGTCGCAGGGCTACTTTGCCGGCCAGCAGAGCGCCGGCCGCGAAGAACAGGCCGCCCCGGCCGTACCTTCCCAACCCTATGAGTATGGCCGGCCGTGGGGCCACGGCTGGGGTCCAGACTGGGGCTTCGCGCCCTTCTGGCTGGTTGGCGGCTTTTTCAAGTGCCTGCTCTTCCTGCTCTTCCTGGGCCTGCTCGGCCGCCTCTTCTTCTGGGGTCGCTGGGGCTGGGGTCGAGGACACGGCCACCCGCACTGGCACGGTCCTAAAGGCCCCTGGTCCGGCGATGAACCCGCCGACGAACCCATCATGAAAGCCTGATAGTTCCCCAGGTGACTGGCACTTCCCAAGTGCCAGTCACCTCTATTCAGTTGCGGCCCATCGGTAGTAGTAGATAATAGGATAACAGTTCGGAACACAGAATTATGCGAGGAAACACAAAACACATAAAGAAAAAAACCTTTGTGTCCTCTCTGTGATCTCTGTGCCTCCTCCGTGATCTCTGTGTTCCCCAAAAGAACCCAATGCATGAACTCATCCTGGTCGTAGACGACGAACCGAAAATCGTCAAGCTGGCCCGGGACTATCTGGAGCAGAGCGGCTTCCGCGTCGCCACCGCCGCCGACGGGACCACCGCCCTGGCCGCCGCCCGCCACGAACGGCCGGACCTGGTCGTCCTTGACCTCAACCTGCCCGGCCTGGGCGGCCTGGACGTCTGCCGGGCGCTGCGGCGCGAGTCAGACGTGCCCATCATCATGCTGACTGCCCGCGCCGAGGAAACCGACCGGCTTGTCGGCCTGGAGCTGGGCGCCGACGACTACATCACCAAGCCGTTCTCGCCCCGCGAGCTGGTGGCCCGGACCCGGGCCGTGCTGCGCCGGGTCCAGGGCGGCGTCCGCCAGCCCGGCCTCCTCCGCGCCGGCGACCTGGAAATTGACCTCAACGGCTACCGCGTCAGCCGCGCCGGCCGGCCCGTCGAGCTATCTCGCACCGAGTTTAACCTGCTGGCCACGCTGGCCAGAGAACCGGGCCAGACCTTCACCCGTGCCCAGTTGTTGAGCCGTATTCACGGCGTCGCCTACGACGGCTTCGACCGCAGCATAGACGCCCACATCAAGAACCTGCGCCGCAAGTTGGAACCGGACCCGGCCGAGCCGCGCTACGTCCTGACGGTTTACGGCATTGGCTACAAATTCAACGACGAAATATGACCGCCCATCGCTTATGGAATTAACCGCCGAGACGCTGAGCCCGCAGAGTGTCCAACTGTTTTTCTCCGCGTTTTCGGCGTCTCTGCGGTGAATCATTACGACGAGGTATGAACTTGGGGAATAAGGAGTTTCGCAAGCGTTGGGGAGGCCCACTACCCGGGGCGCACCGGCCGTGGGGCAATGACGATCATGACCATCGCTGGCGGCGGGGGTGGCAGCGCCGGCGGGGCTTCCTCTTTGTCCGCTTTGCTGGCCTCTTTGGCGTCATGGCCCTACTGGTCGCCGGCGGGATGGCCGTTCTCGCCCTGTTGCTCACCCGCCTGTTTGGTGGCGACGGGCCGACGGCCGTGCTCGTCTGGCTGGGCGGCTGCAGCCTGGCCCTGGCCCTGCCCCTGCTGGCCGTGGGCCTGGCGGTCCGCGCCTTTCGTGGCATTGCCGTTCCCCTGGCCGACGTCATGGCTGCCGCCGACGCCGTCGCCGGGGGAGATTTGAGCGTCCGCGTACAAGAAGACGGCCGGGGCGAGTTTGGCCGCCTGGCCCACTCCTTCAACCACATGGTCAAAGAGCTGGAGCGGGCCGAGCAACAGCGGCGCAACCTGACCGCCGACGTGGCCCACGAGCTGCGCACGCCGTTGCACATCATCCAGGGCAACCTGGAAGGGATTCTCGACGGCGTCTACGAGCCGACGGCCGAACACCTCAACGCCACCCTGGACGAGACCCGCCTGCTGGCCCGGCTGGTCGAGGACTTGCGGACCCTGTCGCTGGCCGAGGCCGGCCAGTTGCCGCTGCGCCGCGAACCGGTAGACGTGGGCGAATTGCTGGCCGACGTCGGCGTCAGCTTTAGCGGCCAGGCCGAGCAAGCCGGCATTGAATTGCGGATCGAGACGAATGGCGATTCCCCGGCCCTGACCGTCACGGCCGACGCCGGCCGGCTGGACCAGGTATTGGGCAACCTCATGGCCAACGCCCTCCGCCACACCCCGCCGGGCGGCCGCATCGCCCTCAGCGCCGAACCGGCCCACGACGGCGTACGCATCACTGTTCGGGACACCGGCGAAGGGATTCCCCCCGAAGACCTGCCCTACATTTTTGACCGCTTCTGGCGCGGTGACCGTTCCCGCTCCCACGCCGGCAACGCCGGGGCCGGGCTGGGCCTGGCCATTGCCCAACAATTAGTCCAGGCCCACGGCGGCCGCATCGCCGCCGCCAGTGAGCCTGGACAAGGCACAACCTTCACCATCGAACTGCCGGGGTTGTAGGGGCACGATGCATCGTGCCCCTACGATGCATCGTGCCCCTACTGCAAAATAACCAGGACCAAAATCACCCCCGTCCCCCCTTCCCACCCTGCCAGCGCCTTACCAATCGTCCGGCCGAAGCACAGCTCGACGCCCTCGCAGCGCATGGCGTGGCCCGGCGTCCCGGCCGTGGCCAGCATGTCGCCAGGTTGGATAGGGCCGTTCTCGGCGCTCACCTTCACCGGGACGACGCCGGCGATGGCCAGGGGCGCGTAGCCGTCCTCATCGGCAAAGCGGCTGTTGCCCAGGTAGCTCGGCCGGGTCGAGTAGACCCCGACGACGCTGGTCTGGTACGCTTCGCTGCTGAGGGCCAGCCGGCCGTCCGGTCCGATGACCAGCACGTCCCCCGGCGCCAGCCCGGCCGTGGCCGGCAGCATCTCGGCAAAGTCGGCCGGGGCGTTGTCCTGGAGGCAGGGATCGATCTCGGTTTCGCTCAGGTCACCGGAGCCGTTGCCGTCGTTGACGTCGTTGCCGCAGTGGAAACCCTCGTCGGCGTAAACGTCGCCATTCTGGGTGACGCGGAAGCGGAGGTTGGCGCCGCCGGCCGTGCCGAAGGCGCGGATGAGGTCGCCGGCGCCCTCGTTGGTGACGACGAGGACGGCGTCGTTGCTGTTCTGCTCGGCGAAGATGGAAATGCCGCTGGCGTTTGTGTTTTCGACGTGGAGGGTGGGGCGGGTGATGCCGGAACCGTTGGACAAGGCCCATACGGCGACGCCCCCGTTCGTAGCCCCAGCCCGCACGCCGGTCCCACTGCTGCTGAGCGATTCGCCCCAAACGCCATAAGTGTTTCCTGACGAGCTAATCGTCACGCCGTACACGCCCGTGCCACTGTTGCTGTTGCTTTGCCCCTTGACGCCGGTGTTGGCACCCGAAGAAGCGCTGGCATAGCCGGTTACACCGGTGTCGCTGCTGCTCTCTGTCTGGGCAAAAAGGCCATCGCCGAAGGCGCCGGTGGTGGTATTGAAGATGGAGAGCACAGCGCCGGCATAAGAACCGCTGGCGCTGAGGGGCAATCGCAGGCCAAGCGCGTAGGGCACGGCCGTCACCGGCTGGCGCGGGCTAAGGGGGGTGTAGCTGCCGCTGCCGGCCGGGCAACGCACCTCAATTTTCAGCCAGCGGGCCTCGCCGGAAAAGGCGTCGCTGGTAAACTCGTTGTTGCCGTTCAACTGGACCGTAAACAGCCCGTCGCTGATAGTTTGATTGGCCACGGTCTGGATGCTACCGATTTGGGCGCCGGCGCTGGGGTCGTCCCACAGGCTAAAGCGCAGGTCGCAGTTGCCGTTGACCAGGCTGCCGTTCTGCTTCAGTTGGCCCTGGTACGTGAAAGCCGTACTAACCGGCGCCTGCTGGGGGTTGGCGCCTGGCGCCAACTCTTGCCCGGCGGCGCGCTCCCCGGCCAACAAGAACACCACGACAAGCAAAAAGCTAATGGAAGCTAAAACACGTTTCATCTTTCTTCACCTTAATGGGATTTAGAGTTAGAGCTAAAGTGACTACCACTCTAACTCTAACTCTCGCTCTAACTCTTCCTCTCGCTCTAGCTCTTCTGGAAAATAACCAACTGCCGCATGGCATCCTCGCCGAACGAACTCCGGCAGTTGTCACCCTGGGTCAGAAACTCGCCCCGGTTGGGCAGGGGATGGTACGTCTGGCCGTCGAAGTGGTAGATGACGAAGTAAAAGCTCTGGTAGGCGTCCAGCAAATTGCCGTCCACCCGGCCGTGGTAGCTGGCCTGCCCATTGGCGTCGGCGATAAAGGATGAGGCGTCAGGCAATTGCTGGTCGGCGTGAAAGGCGGTCAGGCCCAGCGTCCGCTCCACCCCCGGGCACAGCGGGTTCTCCGAGTCCGGCTGGATTGTGCCGTAAAAGATCGAATAGACGCCACCGGGAACCAGCCCGCTCAGCTCAATACGCGCGTCCGTACGTGGGCTATTCGGCCCGCCGATAATATGGGCTGTCGCCGCGGCCGAGGCCGTCTGCCACTGTCCCCAGGTAAGATCCAACGACACACCGGCGATATTGAACAGCGGCGCTTCCGGTGAAGTCTCGGCCGTGGGGTTGCGCAGGGTGGAACCGACAATAACATATACGTCCCGGTTATACGCCTGGACCGCGTCCTCGTGGTCCGGCGGGTCGGCGCTCACGCCGGCCGGCCGGCTTACCAACAGCGCCACCAGGGCAAACAGCCCGAGAAGGGACAACAACACTTTCCGGCCAGGCCGGTAATACATCAAACGGTACATCGTTACGCTCCTTATAAATAAATGGGGTTTTACGCAAAGCCCTTCTTTTCAACTCCTGCCAACACTGTAGCAGAAGGGGAGCGGCCGTTCATCGTGGAAAGTACGGAAAGTAGGGGAAGGTAGTACGGAGTTTTGGCAGCTCCAAAATCCGCCGTCAAACCTCGTAGGTTCTCGAGAGCTACTGAGTTTTAGATAGTTGATGGGGCAGAAAATGAGCGCTTTGAGGAGCTGGCTCCGTAAACCGCCGGACCCCTGCCTATATCAGCTTACCGCGCATAGATTTCTGCCCAGCTCCAGCTCGCCGGCCTGGTGTTCATCCACTGCCAGCAGGCCCGTGTTAACCCGTTTGATCTCTACGCATTGGGGAGGTATATCGGCCAGGTGGGCCAAGGTGTATTCGACGAAGCTGTCCCGGTCGCTAAATTGCAGCCAGCTATTATCGCGCCATAGCTCGGCCGCTTTCTTAAGATAAAGACCCCCATCGCTGGCCTCGTCAAAGCTGGCGTAATGGCCGGGCAGGATCCAGTTGTCGGCCGGTACAGTCGCCTTAAACTTGTTGAAAATACTCTCGTAGGCCAGGGTCAGCCAGCTTTCGCCCCGGCCGCCCAGATCTGGCCGGCCGAAACCCTCCAGAAAGACGGCGTCGCCGGTGAAAACGTATGACCGCTGTCTCGGCTCAGTCACCAGGAAGTTGACCTGACCCAGGGTATGGCCGGGCAGGTGCAAAACGTGGATGGTCAAATGCCCCACCGTGAACTGCTGCCCATCCTGCAAAGGCTGGTATTCAACCGCGGCCGGCAATAAGTCAAAGGGATGGATCGCGTCATAAGGATGGAGATAATAAGGAGCGCCGCCAGCCCTGGCCAGGGCCGGGCCGCCGCTGATATGGTCGGCGTGGGCGTGACTGTCCAGAACCAAAGTCAGCGCTGCTCCGTGCCCGGCCAGAAATTGTGTGTACTGGGCCACGTGGCGCAGGGGGTCCACGACGGCCGCCTGTCCCTGACTGATCAGAACATAGCTCAGGCAACCGCGGGCCACGCGGTCCACCTGGTAAATCTGGTACTCTGACTCTTGCACGACCGGCCGGAAGACGTAATAACTGCCCCAGGCCGCCATTCCTCCGGCCAGATTGAGCGCGGCGAAGCCATTCTGGCGCAAAATGCCGGCCACAAAATCGCTTGCCCGCCCCCTGGCACAGACAGCAATGATTTCCCGCCCGGCCGGTATCTGGTCAAGCGCCGCTTCCTCCTCTTCGACAAAGATCACGTAAGGAATATGTAGCGTTTCCGGCGTAAAGCGAGACTCAATCCGCCAGGCATTAAATTCCTGGTCATTACGGACGTCCAATAAAAGAACGCGGCTATTCTCTTGTTGGATCAGGGAATAAAAATCAGCAACCGAGAGGTGGGCGGCTGCAGGTTCAGGGGAAGTCATGATCTCCTAAGTTTCTAACCCTCCCGGAGGCTTCCACATTGGACTAGCTTGCTCTGAGGAAGCTTCCGAAAGGTTGCTTGCGGATTTAGGGTGAAGACCATTAACTCTGAAGACAATCAGCGTTCAACGTTGTGCGGGTTGCTTGTAAGATCCCTTGCGGGTCGTAGACAATATCAACCTCTCTCAAATAAATCTCCAGTAGCGGCAGTTTTAGCTCTGCCAGGGCCTCTATCTCGCTGACTGTCTGGATGCGGCAAACGAACTTGTGGCTTGGCGCCAGATTCCTCAGGACAACCTCTGTTTTAGCGTCGTATCTCTCGCGAGCATCGGCCGGCGCTGTCCTGAGCAGTAGCAGCAGATTGATATCGCCGCGTGGAAACTCCTGGTTCGTTGCCGCCGGATCATAAAACGCCAGGCCAACCAGGTTATCCTGGTAATGATAATGGCACCAGCGCACAATCTCTTTATAAACGTCGCTATACCAAACCATCTGGCTTGAGATATGAAAGTGGTTTCCAGCAGTCATTACCAGCTTTCAAATAAAGAGCGAAACGTCCGCATCGGCCGCGAATTCCAGAAAAGTCGCTGCGCCGCCAGGCACAGCCTCCGGGATGAAATCTTCCATCTTGAGGCCAAAAACGCCCATTGTCAACTGGCAGGCAATTAACTGGACATCTGCTTCAATACAAATCGCCCGCAACTCAGGAATCGAAGCAATGCCCTTATTCTTAAACGTTTGCTTCATTAAAGACGTTGCCAGCGAGTTAAAGCCGGGGGCGGCCATTAACGCCGTGGGAATCGGCCAGTTAACCTTTTGAAAGTTTTCAGGACCGAAGGGCATCTTCATCGGCATGGCCGGATTACCAAGCGGCGTTACCTCCGGGTCAATCTCCTTTAGCAATAAAGGCAGGCCGTAGAAAGTGAAAAACATGCCCACCTCCCAGCCCATCGAACCGGCCGCGCTGGCCAGGATAAACGGCGGGTAGGCCCAGTCCAGTGTTCCCTTGCTGGCAATTAGCGCCAGCCGTTTGGGGGCGTCAGGATCAGATTTAGCCATGGTTTGTACTCCTTGTAAAACTACTTTAGCCGCCGGAAGAAAAAAACGTATGCGCCGTTTTCTTCATGAGCGTCCAGCATTTCGTGTCCTGTCTGGCGTGTCCAGGCCTGCATGTCGGGTGGCGCGCCTGGGTCGGTCGCAATGACCTTAAGGACCTGGCCTATCTCAATTTCCTTGATAGCTTTGGAGGTCTTGATAACTGGCATTGGGCAGAGCATACCTGTACAGTCAAGAACTTTGTTTGGATTTAAAGTGGTCATGTTCATTACTGCTTTTCCTGGCTAAATCTGTGTTGCATCAAGGTCGGTTGGTGCGGAAGGTGTGGACGTATTCTTGTCAGACAAGTGGCAGGGACTCGCCTACATCCTTAATCATACATCAAATAACGTCAAGGAGTATATGGGAAAACGGTTTGACGCCGGGCAAACACCCGACAAGAGGCGGAAATCAACCGCTATGGCGTCGTTCGCAAATTCAGGGAGCGAATCGCGAAGCTGAGCGGACGCCAATCGGCCTCACCATAGTCGGACGGTTTAAAATTACCTGCTTGCAGCGCCAGCGTCACCCACTGCGCGCCTGCCACCAGTTCAAGCGGGATAGCGACCGACTCATTCGGGTGAATGGTCACCGTCACGGTAGCGCCGTTTTCTGTTTCCACCACCAGCACCCCCTCGTCTCCTAGAAAGGTGCCCGTCCCCGGTACGTAAATGTGGAAAGGAACGATTTCCAGCGTGGCCCTCTGCGGCCGGGGCGAATAGATGGTCAGGGTGGCCGGGGACCTGGCCCAGCGCAGACGCTGACCCGGGGTGTCGTCCAGCAGGTACCAATTCTCCTGCAAGGCGACGGCCGTCGTTAACTGCGACGGGTCAACCTCGGCCGGTACGGCGTAGACCCGCACCAGCTCATCCTCGACGCTTGGCGCCTGCCCCGCAAAAAGCACCTCAATGTACTCGGCCGCTGCCTGCTCGCCCCACGAGCCAGGCCTATAATCCTCATACCAGGGCTGGGCCTTGTGCCAGACCACGTAACGGTAATTGAGCCGGGATAGATCGTACAACCCATTGCGGTAGCAGGGGACAGGTCGCCCGTTGACCGTCACGTCCGGCGTCGTGGCTAATTCGGGAATCAGGCAGGGAAAAACGGGGTGGGTGTAGTAAGTGCGGGAAAGATAACCCATGGCGATGCCTTTGTGATGGGTCATCTGGTACATCTGGTAGTGCGTATCATAAACAATCGCCGCCGTAGTTGGCGACGGCGCCAGGGGCAGGTCCAGAACGCCATAATGCTCCTCATCCTGCGCAATTTGCTCATAGAAGGCGGGGACTGTACGCAGCCCCAGGTGTGGCCAGGGTTGGGGCCAGCTTTCCAGGAGCAGAAAAAGGATAGCCGCGGCTACCACTGCCAGGGCATAGCGGGGAAAACGCTGCGCCAGCCAGGCCAGGCCAAAGGCAGCGGTCATGCCCAGCCCAACAAAGCCAATTTGCATAAAGCGGCCTGGTGTCCGTAAAAAGTCAAGTCCTGGCAGGGCAGTCAGAAAAGCGTAAGGCAAGATGATAGGCAGGTGGTATTCGGTAAAGGTGAGCCGGCCGAGAAACTTTAGCGATGGCCCCAGGGAAAGGACCACCCAGATTGCGGTAAACAGCAGCCAGAGGCGGGCCGGCCGTGGCCCTTTGATCAAAGCGATGGCGCTAAGAAACAACGCCACCCAGGACAGGAAGACGGCGCTTTCGAGGCCGTTGATAATATGATGGGAGGCGAAAAAGCGCGCGGTGAACGGTCCAAATAGACGGCTAAAACCGGACGGCAATAGAAACTCAACCAGGTCTGGCTGGAAAGTGAAGGAGTCAAAATTGCGGTTGAGATCAAGCGCCGGATCAAAGGCGGCCGCAGCCATCGCCAGGAATAACGGGCCGGCGATGAGAATGCTGTTAGCCAACACCGCCAATGTTCGCCTGACAGGCAGCGGCCGGCCACTTTGCCAGGCCTCAACAAACACCGCCAGGATAAAAAAGGCCATCCCCATCCCGGCCAGGATAAATTGGAAACTGTCGTGCAGCAGGGCCAGCAGCAGGCCGAAGCCGGCAACGACCGACCACCACGCGCTGCGGGCCGGGTTAAGGGCGTGGTGCAGGCCCAGCAAGGCCAGCGGCGCAGCGCCCAGGAAGACCTTGGTGGTGTGGCCCCATAGTCCCACCAGGTGCATGGGCGCCATGAGCAGCATCAGGCCGGCGAAAAAGGCGATCGGCCGCTCAAGCTGAAAGGCGCGCGCCAGGCGATACATGAGATAGCCCGTGAGGACGAAGCTGACCAGGACCGCTCCATTGTGGGCTGCTTCCGGTCCCCACGGCCAGAAAGGCAAAGCAAAAAAACCGGTCAGTGGACCGGGAATGTGAGTTAATAGGGTGGCGCCTTCAGGGTAATAGAGGATAGGCAGATCAAAAAGGGGCTGGCGTCCCAGTAGAGCCTCTTTGGTATGCCACATCACCCACAGACCGTTGTGGGCATCGTTGTATTTGCCGACGATCTGTGCCGTAAAACGCGCCACCATCGGCCAGGTGAGGCCAACGCTGAGGGCAAAATAGACGGCGGTCGGCAGCCCATGCTCACGCCACAGATCCAAAATGCGAGCCTTGCGTCTCCCCCTGGTTACCGGCCATTCATCCATGTGGTAATTATACCATCCAGCCCCAGAACCACCTGCCTCCTGCTATTTTTCAGGAGAACCGGCTGTCAAGGCACCGTACGCAGGTTTAGCCAACGAACGGCAAAACTCAGCCAGCGCGAGTCAGCCACACCATACGCGGACGGCTGGTAATTACCCGATTCCAGGCCCAGCGTCAGGGTATGCTTGCCAGCCGGCAGCTCCAGCGGAATGGTCGTCAACTGTCCAGGCTCAATCTCCACCACCGTGCGAAAGCCCGTATCCATTTCCACCTGCAGACGACCCCGAGTAGCGCCGTCTTGCTCTGGCGAGGGATCATAAACGCTCTGAGTCAGGATCTCCAGCACCACCTCCTGCCGGCGCGGCGCGTTCAAAATCAGCGTCGCCGGCGACCGCGCCCAGCGCCAGGCCAGGTTGCCGTCCTCTTCCCGCCCATGCCAGTTTTCTCCCAACATCAACGTCGTCGGCAACAGCGACGCGTCCACTGTTGGCGGAACGGCGTAGACCACCACCAGTTCATCCTCCACCACTGGCTCCTGCCCGGCAAAGTAGCGGGCAACAAATTCAGCCGCCGCCAGCTCACCGGGCGAACCCGGCTTGTAATCGCCGTACTCCGGCTGCGGCTTGTGCCAGACAACGTAGCGGTAGTTGTTCAGAGGTAGATCATAGAGGGCGTGGAAGGGGCAAGGGGCTGGCTCGCCGTTGACCAGGACGTCTGGCGTCTCCAGCGCCAGATCGTACAGGCAGGGAAAGATGGGGTGGCTGGCGTAGGTACGGGAGATGTAGCCCATGGCAATCCCTTTGCCGTGGGCCATCTGGTACATCTGGTAGGTCGCATTGTACATGATGGTTGGTATGGAATCGTCCGCTGTGATCGGGAGGTCCAGCACGCCGTACACTTCCTCGTCGCCAGCAAGCTGCTGGTAAAAGGCCGGCGTAGGACGTAACCGCATCATCGGCCACGGTTGTGGCCAGCTTTCCAGCAACACCAGCAATACGGCGGCAACAGTCAAAGCCGTGGCCCGCTGCGGCCAGCGCTGCCGCAGCCAGGCCAGCCCCCAGGCGGCGGCAATGGCCACGCCGGCAAAACCGATCTGCATAAAGCGCCCCGGCGTGCGCAAGAAGTCCAGGCCGGGTAGCTTAGTCAAGAAAGCGTAAGGCAGAATAATCGGCAGCCCATACTCTGTAAAGGTGGTTCGGCCCAGGAGGCTCAGCGCCGGTCCCAGTGAAAGGACCACCCAGACAAAGGTAAATGCCAGCCAGAACCGCGCCTGCGTACCGCCGCGTACGGCCACCACGGCCATGAGCGCCAGCGCCACCCAGGAAATGGACACAGCCGTTTCAATGCCTGGCCCAACGTTGTAGGTGTAGAGAAATTGTTCGATGGCCGGCCCTAACAGGCGGCTGCGCGGGGTAGGGAGTATCAATTCAACCAGGTCAGGCTGGAACGTAAAAGAAGCGAGATTGTGGTCAAAAGTA
This sequence comes from Chloroflexota bacterium, assembly GCA_022616275.1. GTDB lineage: Bacteria > Chloroflexota > Anaerolineae > Promineifilales > Promineifilaceae. Next base: position 80,436 of record JAKEFB010000120.1, on the reverse strand, counting down.
ATGGCCGGGTCGTAAGCCGCCCTTACCGTCATCAGCAGGAGCGGCCCGACAATGATGGCGCTCGCCAACGCCACAAACAACAGTCGCCGGAGCAGGCGTAGACGGCCGGCCGGTGACGCAGTCGCCAGGCCGAACAGGGCAAAAAACGGCAGGGCCATGACGGCTGTGATGAACTGAAAACTATCGTGGAGCATCGTCAACAAGAGAGCTACTGCCGTGCCCACGGCCCACACTGCCGCCGGCCGCTCCGGCCGCGCCAGGTCAAGCGTGCGGTGCAGGCCGAGGAGGACCAGGGGGGTGGCGCCGAGGAACACTTTGGTGGTGTGTCCCAGCAAGCCGGCCAGGTGCATTGGCGCCACCAGCAACAGCAACCCGGCAAAGAAGGCCACCGGCCGTTCCAGTCCCAGCGCCCGGGCCAACAGGTAGGTGAAGTAGCCGGTCAGCACAAAGCTGATCAACACCGCGCCGTTATGGGCCGCCTCCGGCCCCCACGGCCAGAACGGCAGCGCCAACAGTCCCGTCGCCGGTCCCGGCACGTGGGTCAGTAGCGTGGCCCCGTGGGGATAATAGAGAATCGGCAGGCCAAAGAGGGGCTGGCGTCCCAGCAGCGCTTCCTTGGTGTGCCACATCACCCACAGCCCGTTGTAGGCGTCGTAACTATGGCCCGGAATGTGCGATGTGAAATTGGGCAGCAGCGGCCAGGTGAGGCCAGCGCTCAAGGCCAGGTACAGCAGGATCGGCCAGCCATGCTCACGCCAGAGCGGAGACGCACGAACCTTCTGCCAGCCTCTTTTTACCCGCCCCTCTGCTTGCGCCAATTCCATGCCACGGTTTCCAGCCGGCTGCACTCAGCACGATCACAAAATGACTTTTACCCTGTCACCCTGCTCTGCGAACAGCCGTCACCTTGTCACCTTGTCACCCTGTCAGGTCTGTATGGTTCAACTCCCCCAGTGGCCATCATCTGCGCCGGCCGCCGCTTTTCTTGCCAAAACGGCCGGCCATCTTCTTCAAGTCCTGGAGAAACAAATCAGCTCCTTCGACGCGTACCCGCCACTGCAGCAAATCAGGGTGGTCGTCTTCGACATCCGCCCACATATTCAGCCACGAGCGCGCTCCTTCTTTATTTCCTTCGGCCAGGGCAATTTCCATATGAGCCTGGGCTAAAGCCCGGAATTCGCTGATGTGCAGGCGCTCGTAGCCAAGGATAGGACCAACCAGCTCTTTGGCCTCCTCCGTCCGCTTCTCCAGGGCGTACAGCCGGGCCAGGGCAATACGGGCAAAAGGATAGTCCGGGAACCGGGCGTGGGTTTCCTCAACCAACGCCCGGGCTTCCTCGCGCCGGCCCTGCCTTTCGTAAACGACCGCCAGTTGATTATAGGCGCTGGGAAAGTCGGGGGCAGTGGCCATCACTTCCTTGAAAAGCTGTTCCGCCTCTTCCAGGCGGCCGTCCAGGAGCAAATCGTACGCTTCTGAATATTTGTCAATGAAGTCGTCGGCCAGCTCTTCCGGCGTTTCCGGCTCGTAATAAATTTCAAATCCCATGAAGAAGATTTCAGTTTGTTGCCCGTGCGTCCAGAACGGCACCTTTTTATCTTCCGGCAGCAATTCCGGCCGGTGGTCACTGACGAACTGCAAAGCCTGCATCCGCAAGTCGTCACTCCCATATCGCCCCAGCGCAAAATGATAAAGAGGATTTGCCAGCTCTGGCGTCTCGGCAAGGCGGGCGAAGTTAATCACAAATCCACGGGCGCTGTGGTCGCCCCGCTCCAGCATGTGCTCTGCGAGTTGAGCTATAGAGGGGTATTTGTCAAGTAAGGCGCGGGCAGCCTTTTCGGCGGCCTTATTATCTTTCGTGCGCCCCGGGCTGGCTGCGAATTGTTTAAGTTCCTCGCGGAGGCTGGCGGGCAACCAGTATGGCAATGGCCAATACCAGGGTATATCTCTTTCCCCAACTGGCAAATCCTCGTCGTCGAGACAGGCCCGGGCCAGTGAAAAGGAAGGTTGTTGCTTGATCGCTTCGCGCCACAAGCGCCAGGCTTTCTTTTCATCACCCAGGCGGTAGTGAGCCGTCGCCGCCAGGTGCAACAGTAAGGGCGATAATTGCTCCCGCCCCTTTTTTGCCCGCTGGTATACCTGGCGAATACCTTCGTCGTCGCCGAGAAATGACAGCGCCTCCGCTTGTTTTGTCACCAAATCAGCGCTGCTGCCGGCCAGTTGCTTCAGCCGCGCCGCGTGTTGGCGGGCAGCCTCAAACTGCCCTGTTAGAAAGGTGTAACGGGTCAAATTGGCCAGGGCATGAAAATTGTCAGGCGCCTGGGCCAACACCTGTTGGGCAACGGCAATGGCTCGCTCCACGTCACCCGTGACAAAGTGAGACAGGCTGAGGTTATTGAGGATGGGGATGAAGGTTGGCACCTTTTCCAGCAGCGCTTCGGCCGCCGCAATGGCCAGTTTAGGTTGGCCTGACTCGGTGTAAAAACGGATGCGGTCGTGCTGGACCATCATTTCCATCTGCTCATCCGGCGCGAGATCGGCCGTCCCTGGTAACTCGGCCGCCTGTTCTCGTAGGAACTCTTCAAGTTTTTGGGCTAAAGCGCGCGCTTTGTCAATGTCCGGGAAGTCAGGGTGCTGGCTGATTATTTTCTTCGCTGCCTGCCAGGCCAGGGCTGGGTACATAAGCTGTGTGTAGGCGACAATGATGTTGTTGAGGGTTGCCGCCTGGTCGGGTCCTCGTTCCAGGGGAAGCAGTTGCTCACTGTAACGAGCAAAAGGCGACCAATCCTCCAGTTCGAGATATACCTCAGTTAACGCTGTCAGCACGAGTTTACTGCCCGGGTAACGCTCGGCCAGTTTCACCAGGCGAGCCTCCGCCTCATCGTAGTCGCCTTCCTCGAACAATTCTGTCGCTTCGTCAACCGCCCTCTCCAGCTTTCGCGAGGGTAGGGCAGGTGAATATTTCTTGGCCGTCTTTCGTTTTTTACGTTTTGCCATCTTCTCAGAATTTAACGCTTTACTCAGCTAACCCAAACTTCATAGGCCGGGCCGTTTGCAGTAATTTCCTGGCCGATAATTGCATCCCCTGAGCGGCTGAGGCCAATGGGTACTATTGGGGCCGCTGGTTAATAGCTCGTAGTTTGTGGAATGGTTATTGTCACGTTGTTTGCCATTGCTTTTTCTCCCAGCATAGTTGGTTCGCAACAAGTATGCCGGCAATTATACCAAACTTGGCTGAAAGTATCCGTGCGTAAGCAACGGCCGATTCGACAAGCGGCCGGCGTTGGCTTTTGCAGTATATGGTCATGTAAACTCACTAAGGTTATAATACTTAACGATATGGTTAAATATGCGACTGCCCCTCTTGACGCTACTTTTGCCGCTCTTGCCGATCCTACGCGCCGAGCGATCCTCTCCCGGTTGGCGCAAGGACCGGCTACAGTGACAGAAATTGCCCGGCCGTTCGACATTTCTATGCCGGCCATTTCCAAGCATCTGCGTGTCCTGGAACAGGCTGGTCTTTTAGTTCGCCAAAAAAAGGGGCGAATTCACGTTTGCCACCTTAACGCGACCCCCTTAAGGGAAGCATCCGGTTGGTTGGCCCTCTACGAGCGCTTTTGGGAAGGTCAATTGGATTCGCTGGCGCGTTTTTTGGAGAAAACAAAAGCAGAGAATGAGACGTGATGGACGAGGCCAACAGCCAGCAGGGCGAACTGCTATTCCTGGAGCGCACCTTTGACGCTTTACCAGAACAGGTTTTTGCCGCCTGGACGAACCCACGTCTGTTAGAACAGTGGTGGGGACCGCCTGGTACTGTCGTGAAAGTGGCCGAAATTGATTTTCGAGTCGGCGGGCGCTATCGCCTGGGGGTGCAACGGCCGGGGCAGGTGACTTATTTTGTAAGTGGCATTTACCAGAATATTCAACCGCCACACAAGCTAGCGTTTACCTGGCGTTGGGAAAACGCAGACATGGATATCGGCTCCAGCCTGGTAACGCTTGAGTTTCGAGCCAACGGTAATAAAACTGATTTGCGACTTACCCACGCCCAACTCTCGACCAAGGAGGCCCGTATCGCTCATAGTGAAGGGTGGGTAGGTATCTTAGAAAAATTGGCGCGTTTTTTGAGCGATTGACGTCACCCGGCCACCTTATCGTAGATCGGCGTCGGTGTGGGGCATGCCCTGTCCTTTTTCGAGGTAAAATTTTAGACTGGTGACGTACCAGCCCCAATTGTAATTAACATTGGCAAAATTCCCCTCTGTTGAGGCAAAACCACGGTGGGCCAGGTGGAGCATACTCTGGCCATTATTTTCTGAAATCGTCCACGTAATCTTGGTGTTCGTCCAGTCTGGGGGTCCCCCTTCTACAGCCCAAACTACCTTCTCGCCCGGTACCAGTTCTGCGATTCTCAGTTTGAAGGTGACGGCGTTGTTATAAAAGCTAACGCTGGCTAGTGAGCCAACTTTGGGTTCAATAGCGCTGTGCTCTGACCACCAGCTTTTTAAACCGTTTACAGTTGTAAGAGCTGTGTACACTTCTTCCGGCGATGCTTGAATACCTACCTGGTGTAATACGTCCGCCATTTTTCATTCTCCTTTATCGTTGTGAGTTGGCAAGCGCTAATATTTAACCATATGGTTAAATATTAGCGGAACGATTGTTCTTTGTCAAGCAATGATAGCTGACTGCGGCACCGTCTACTTTATCGTTTGACGCTGCTGTACCGGGTCTGGCATAATCTCCCAAAACCATGCCCAAACAAAGCGACTGGCACATCCTCTGGCGCTGTTTTCGTTACCTGCGCCCCTACTGGCGAATGACCGGCGGCATCTACCTGGCCATGCTGCTCATTAACCTGGCCAATATCCTCACCCCCCAACTCATCCGCTGGAGTATTGACCGGGGCATTTTTGGCGGCGATTTAACCCTGCTTGGCCTGGCGGCCGGCGGCTTGTTGGCCGTGACCCTGGTCAAAGGCGTCGTCATCTTCTTCCAGGGCAAATGGAGCGAAGAAGCTTCCCAGAACGTGGCCTATGATCTCCGCCGCGAGCTGCTGGAAAAGCTGTCCACCCTCTCTTTCTCCTTCCACGACCGTACCGAAGCCGGCCAGATTCTCACCCGGGCCATGCAGGACGTGGAGCGCATTCGCTTTCTGACCGGCCGGGCCGTCCTGCGCCTGGTCGAAGGGACGGTTTTGATTCTCTTCACCGCCGTGGCCCTGGTCTGGATGAATGCTGCCCTGGCGGCCCTGATCCTCCTCATTCTGCCGCCGCTCATTCACCGCGCCTACACCTTCGGCCGCCGTTTCCGCCCTTTGTCCTTCGAAATCCAGGACCAGCTCGGCCGCCTCACCACCCAACTGGAGCAAAACCTGCGCGGGGCGCGCATCGTCAAAGCCTTTGCCCAGGAAGAAGCCGAAATCAACCGCTTTGTCGCCGAAAACGAAAAGCTCTTCGATCTATCGGCCGAGTCAACTCGCGTCCAGGCGGCCAACGCCCCTATGCTCGACATGATTGCCAACTTTGGCACCGTCCTCATCTTCTGGTACGGCGGCTGGCTGGTCGTCCAGGGGTCGTTGACCCTGGGCGAGCTGGTCGCTTTTACCACCTACCTGGCCATGCTCGTCGGGCCAATTCGCAACATCGGCCGCATCATCCCCATCCTGGCCATTGCCGCCTCGGCCGGCGAACGCCTCTTCGCCATTCTCGACGCCCCCGTTGACGTGGCCGACGATCCCCAGGCCCGGCCGCTGCCCCGCCTCCAGGGCCACGTCCACTTTGATCACGCCTCCTTTGCCTACCAGAGTGGCCACACCATTCTGCGCGACGTTTCCTTTACCGTCCAGCCCGGCCAGATCGTTGCTCTGATGGGCGCGACCGGTTCCGGCAAGTCCACGCTCGTCAACCTCATGGCCCGCTTCTACGACCCGACGGCCGGGACCATTCGCGTAGATGGCCACGACACCCGCTGCGCCACCCTCCACTCCCTGCGCAGCCAGATCGGCTTTGTCATGCAGGATACCATTCTCTTTGCCGCCACGATTCGCGAGAACATTGCCTTTGGCCGGCCGGAGGCCACCGAAGCCGACGTTATCCAGGCTGCTCAAGACGCCCAGGCCCACGACTTTATCATGGCCATGCCGGCCGGGTACGACACCCACGTCGGCGAGCGGGGCGTCACGTTATCCGGCGGCCAGAAGCAGCGTCTGGCCATTGCCCGCGCCCTGCTGACCGATCCCCGCATCCTGATTTTGGACGACGCCACCGCCAGCGTGGACAACAAGACCGAACGGCTGATCCAGCAGGCGCTAAACCGGCTAATGGCCGGCCGCACCACCTTTATCATTGCTCACCGCTTAAGCACCGTCCAGCGGGCCGACCTGGTCCTGCTCCTGGAATACGGCCGGCTCGTCGCCCAGGGCACGCACGAGTCACTGCTGGCCTCGTCGCCCCTCTACCAACAGATTTATGAACTGCACGTCCAGCCACAGTTACACCAGCAGAGGGGCGCAGAGTTTCCTGATGAACGCTGATTTCAAAATAATTTCGTGTAATTCGTGCAATTCGTGTCGAGATTTTTGCAGGAGCCCTCATGAGTTTTAGTTTCAGCCCCGGCATCGGCCCACGCAGCGCGGTCAGCGAGTTCGGCCAGGCCGCGGCCCAGGAAGGCCGCTTCTTCGACAAAAGCGTCGTCGGCGCCATGCTGGCCTTCGTCCGGCCGTATTGGCGCAAGATGCTCCTGGCTGTCGGCTGCATGATCCTGGCCACCGGTTTCACCCTCGTGGCGCCCTACCTGATTAAAGAAGCCATTGACCAGCACATCGCCGCCGGCGACGCCAGCGGCCTGGCCCGCCTGGCTCTCCTGATTGCCCTCTGCTATCTCGGCCTTTACCTGGCCACGGCCGGCCAGGAATATCTGCTTGGCTGGACCTCCGAGCGCGTCCTGGCCGACGTGCGCGAAAAACTATTCCGCCACCTCCAGGCCCTGTCCCTCAGCTACCACGACCGGACCATCGTCGGCGTCACCGTCTCCCACGTCATCAACGACGTCGCCGTCATCAATACCCTTCTAACCCAGGGGTTCATTTCCCTCCTCGGCGATTTGCTTGTCCTGGTCGGCATCGTCGCCATCATGCTCTCCATGAGCGCCCGGTTAGCCCTGCTGACCTTCACCGTCCTGCCGTTGATGATGCTGGCTACTTATCTCTTTTCGCGTAGCGCCAGGGGCGCCTTCCGCCTGACCCGCAAACGAGTGGCGGCGCTGGTCGGCAACCTGGCCGAGAACATCAACGGCATGCGCGTCATCCAGGCCTTTGCCCAGGAAGCGACGGCCGAAGAGCGTTTCGACGAGGTCAACGACGCCAACCGCCAGGCCCATATTGAGGCCATCCGCCTCTCCTATATTTTCCTGCCGACCATCGAGTTTCTAGCCGTTCTCTCCACGGCCATTGTCCTCTACGCTGGCGGCCGGGCCGTGGCGGCTAACGAAGTCACCCTGGGCGTCATGGTCGCCTTCATGGCCTACGTCACCCGCTTCTTCCAGCCCATCCAGGAACTCAGCCGCATTTACACCACTATGCAATCGGCCATGGCCGGCGGCGAGCAGGTGCTACGGCTGCTCAACACCCCGCCCGAGGTGGTAGATGCCGCCACTGCCGCCAACATGCCGCCCTTCACCGGCGCCGTCACCTTTGACGGCGTTTCCTTCCGCTACCGCGACGACAGCCCAGAAGTGCTGCACAACGTGCAACTGGCCATCCAGCCCGGACAAACCGTGGCCCTGGTGGGGCCAACCGGCGCCGGCAAGACGACCATCGCCAGCCTGGTTCTCCGCTTTTACGACGCCAGCGGCGGCTGTGTAGCCATTGACGGGATTGACGTCCGCGCCGTCCGGCAGGCGTCGTTGCGCCGCCACTTTGGCCTGGTCCCCCAGGACCCCTTTCTCTTTGCCGGGACCATTGCCGACAACATTCGCTTCGGCCGGATGGACGCCCCGCTGGAGGAAGTGATCGCCGCCGCCAGGCTGGCCAACGCCGACGACTTTATCCGGGCTTTGCCGGACGGGTACGACACCAGGATCCTGGAAGGGGCGGTCAATCTGTCCGTTGGCCAGCGCCAACTGCTCTGCATTGCCCGGGCGGCACTACTCGACCCGCGCATCCTGATTCTAGACGAGGCCACCGCCAGCGTAGACACCGTCACCGAGGTGCTCATTCAACGGGCGCTGGACCGCCTCATGGCCGGCCGCACCGCCATCGTCGTCGCCCACCGGCTGAGCACCATTCGCAATGCCGACGTTATCTACGTCATCCAAAACGGCCGCATCGTCGAGCAAGGCCCCCACGGCGACCTCATCGCCCGCTCCGGCCTCTACCGCGAGTTGTACCAGAAACAGTTTCTGCACACAGAGAAACCTCCCGGAGGTTCCGAACCTCCGGGAGGTTGATGAGTAAATTGCCCATGTACGACTACATCATCATCGGCGCCGGCTCGGCCGGTTGCGTCCTGGCCAACCGCCTGACCGAAGACGGCCGCAGTACCATCTTATTGCTCGAAGCCGGCGGCCACGACGATTTACCATCCATCTACATCCCCCGCGCCTGGCGGCGTCTCTTCAAGAGTCCCGTTGACTGGGCCTATCGTACTGCGCCGCAACCAGGACTCAACGGCCGCCGCCAGCGTTGGCCGCGCGGCAAAGTCCTGGGCGGCAGCAGCGCCATCAACGCCATGATCTACATGCGCGGCCACCCGGCCGACTACGACCGCTGGCAGGCCCTGGGCAACGCCGGCTGGTCCTTTGCCGACGTTTTGCCCACCTTCAAAAAGATGGAGCACCAGGCCCGTGGCCCCTCGCCCTACCACGGCGTTAACGGCCCGCTGTACGTCGGCGATTTGCGCCACGTCAACCCCTTGAGCCACGCCTTCGTCCAGGCCGGCCGGGAGCTGGGCTTTCCCCTCAACGACGATTTTAACGGCTCCGACCAGGCCGGTTTCGGCTATTACCAGGTGACCCAAAAAGATGGCGCCCGCCATAGCGCCGCGACTGCCTACCTGGCGCTGGCCCGGTCGCGGTCAAACCTGGCGATTGAGACCGGCGCCCACGTCACCCGCCTTTGCTTCGACGGCCTGGCCGCCGCCGGCATAGATTTTGTTCAAAACGGCCGCTCCCACCACGTCGCCGCGGCCCGGGAAATCCTCCTCTGCGCCGGGGCCATCAACTCGCCCCAGTTGTTGCTCTTGTCCGGGGTAGGGCCGGCCGACCAGTTGCAGGCCCTCGACATCCCTGTCGTCGCCGATTTGCCCGGCGTTGGCCGGAATTTACAGGACCACCCCGTCGTCTACGTCGCCTACGCCTGCACCCAGCCGGTCAGTATCATTGATTGGGAGACGGCCGAAAACATCGCCCTCTACGAACGGGCGCGCCAGGGGCCGCTGACCTCCAACATTACCGAAGCCGGAGCCTTTGTCAGCCTCGACCCGGCCGCCACCCAGCCCGACTTACAGTTTCACTTCACCCCTTTCTACGCCATTCGCCTGGCCGGGCACGGCTTCACCCTGGGGCCGACCCTGCTCCAACCGCAGAGCCGGGGAACTATCACCCTGGACAGCCCCGATCCCTTGGCCCCGCCGGCCATTCAACCCAACGCCCTGGCCGTCGAGCGAGACGGCCGCCTGCTCGTCGGCGGTGTCCGCCTGGCCCGGCGGCTGGCCCAGACCGCCGCTTTTGCCCCTTACTGTGGCCAGGAGATGGCCCCCGGCCCGGCCGTCCAGAGCGAGGAGGCCCTGCTCGACTTTGTCCGCCAGAACGCCGCCACCATGTACCACCCCGTCGGGACCTGCAAAATGGGCCAGGACCCCCTGGCCGTCGTTGACTCCCGGTTGCGCGTCCACGGCCTGCAGCGCCTCCGCGTCGTAGACGCCTCGATCATGCCCACCATCGTCAGCAGCAACACCAACGCCCCGACCATGATGATCGCCGAAAAAGCGGCCGACCTCATCAAAGCGTAAACCTCCCGGAGGTTCTTAACCTCCGGGAGGTTGGGGATCCAGCGCCAGCATGTGCCCCCCGCCGATATTGATCACCAGCCCCTGGCCCGCTACCAGCGCCCAGGTATCGGCCGGGACAGACGTCCGTGTCCCGCCCACGAAAATGTGCCGCAGTTCCGCGTTGGCCACGTCCACCGCGTAAACCGAAACCTCGCCCACCTGGCCGCCGTCATTGTGCGACACCAGGTACACCGCGCCCTCCACCACCAGCAGGCGCTGCGCCCCGGCCAGCAGCCCGGCGTACGACCGCTCCCAGCGCAGCGAGCCGTCGGCGTTAAAGGCCACCAACCGGCGGTCAAAAGCGTCGGCGTGGGCCACCAGCAGCCCGCCGTCCGGCAGCGCCACCGCGTCGCCCAGGGCCAGCATCCCCCGGGGGAAAGCGTACACCAACCCGGCCGTCCTCGTGGCCGCGTCCAGCCGGTAAAGCCCATCGCCCGCATAAAGCCACCACTGCTCCCCGGCCACCACCGGGTAGCCTCCGGCCGGCGCGTCCCAGGCTTCCGGCCCCGCCTGGCCGATCTGCCACAGCGGGCTGTCGCCGCCGGTCGTGGACAGAATTAACTCCTCGCCGGCCGCCGCCCAGGCCAGCGGCTGGCCCAACGACTCGCTTTGCCAGCGGATGGAGCCGTCCGGGGCCAGGGCGAACAACTTCTCCCGGATGGCCAGGAGGACGCCACCCTGGGGCAACGGTATCAGCGTTGGCGTGCCGAACAGGTCCAACTCCACCCGCCAGTGCGATGAAAGGCCTGCTCCATCATCGCCGGGGAGGCGTAGGGCCTCCACCCAGCCGGCCCGGCCGGCGACGTAGACAACCGGACTCAGGGCGTCTAAGGCTGCCTCGCTCACCCGGCCTGAATCGGCATATTGCCAGCGGACGCTGCCACCGGCCAGGTCAAGGCCAATCAGTTGCGCATCTTCGACGGCCACGAGCGTGTCGCCATTGAAGATTCCCGCTCCCTTCGTCCCTTCGGCCGCAAACGGCCGCGTCCACTGCACCCCCGACGCGCCGGCAATCCGCTGCTGCCAGATTGTCTGCGAGGGCGGCAGCCAGCCAACCAGCGCCGGGTCTTCCGGCCAGTAACCGGTCAGCGGCGCATAAGGCGACTGGGTGCGAATCTCAAAATGGAGGTGCGGCGAGCTGCGCGGCCGGCCAATCTGGGCAATCTGTTCTCCCCGGACCACACACTGACCAGGCTGGAGCACAATGCTCGGCGGGTCCAGGTGGCCGTAAAAAGAGAGCAGCGTGCTGCCGTCGGCGAAGGTATGCTGGATGATGATCACCCCTTTGTCCCGGTTCCAGCCCAGCGGCTCGGCGTACGTCACCAGCCCGTGGCCAATGCTGTAGACCGGCTTGCCAAAACTGGCCCCCCGGCCGCCCACCCACCAATCCTCGCCGGCGTGATACTTGCCAAAGCGGCCGCGGTACACTCCAAAGTCCCCGCCACCGGCCGGCACGCTGGCCGCGTCCGGCGGGTCCACCGGAAAATCGAGCACGTCCACCACCCCGCAGGGCGCGTTGCCTGTCGGGATCGGGTCGCTCAACCGGCCGGCGCGTGGGTCTCCCACAATGGCCAGCGGCGGGGCCGTTGGGGTAGGGGTAGGCGTCATCGTCGGCGTTGCCGATGGCGTCGGTGTGTCCGACGGCGTTGGCGATAAGATAGGGGTGGGGGTCAGGGTTGGGGTAGCCGGCGAACGGGCGATAGCCGCCGGCCGCGTCGGCGCGCCCACGTTGGCCGTGATCCCTGCCCGGCCGCAGGCGGCCAGGAAAGCGACCAGAAAACAAAGACCAACGGCGCGCCAGGGCATGGTCACTATTATGAGGGAAATTGGCGTGAGGTCAATCAGGTAGCGAAGTGGACGTTTATTTCGACCCGGCCGCACACCCGTAGCGGCAATGACCGGCCGTCCTCCACATAATTTCGGTAATAATTTGTAGTATACTATAGGTGAGACCTGGGTCGCCGTTCGACACATCGCCGCTTTTCTACAAGCCGGCCACACGGCCGAAGAGATCATCCGTGAAGGCCTGGCGCATATTCCGCCGGCCGCCATTCATGAGGCAATTGCTTACTATTACGACCATCGAGAAGAGATAGACGCCGAACTGGCAGCCAACACGCCAGAGGCTGTTCAGAAACAGTTAGTAGGGGGACACGCTGGAATTGCCGGAGATTCTACCGGGTTTCAAGCTGACGGTGGCCGACTTGTTTGAGCGGCCGTAGCGCCCGGCATCAATAGCTTGATTCAAATGTAGCGGATCTGATTCTGCATTTCGCCGGCAGTGACGTGATTGAGAATCTGCAAGAGTCGCCTGGCAATCTCGTACGGTGAGCGGCGGACGGCAATGGTGATGCCGTAGTGGTCTTTAATCTTTGACTAACGGATCAAGCAGATCGTCAGGAATACGGTTACGCTCAATATAAGCATTAATCTCATCCTGGTGGTCGCTGTAGTAGCTCAAGGCGTCGAAGACCTGGGCCAGCGTCAGATGGGGTAAGTGGGTTGGTATCTCTTCCGGCTGGATACCCAAACGCCACAACTCGACAATCGCCCGCACCGGCGTCCGCGTGCCCTGGATGATCGGCTCGCCGCCCAAAATCTCGTTATTGGTCACGATATAGCGGTGCTTTGTTACCTGGATCATGAGATTGTTCCTCGCCGCGCTTGGGTCGCCGTTCCGGCCGGCGCAGCCATCACTTTAGGCATTATAACCTGCCCGGCAGCAAGTGGCGAGTGAGGGCGTGTGGAGGTATGCCACGAGCCTACATTCGGGGTATTAAGCTAATACTTCCTCCGGCGGCGCGACGGATTTTTCTAACCACATCGCCAGGCCAAGCCCCAGTAGCCCCAGAGCAAATAGGGTACGGAAGAGGAGGAAAACGGCCGTCATCTCCTCACCAGTAAACAGAAAAAAACCAATAAACCCCATCAGGCCTGTTGCCAACGGCAGCCACTGCCAGCGGGCCAGAATCGGCCGGCGCAGATTGACGATGCCAAACAGTATCAGGCCAATCAGCATCAGCATCAACCCAATGATTACCAGGATGAACGCATCAAAAGGGAGCACAGGCATGAAGCTGATATGACCAATTGCCAACAAAATACCGCCACCGCAGAACAGGTAGAGCGTCGTTTTGCCAAATCGCCCTGCCCGATCGGCATACAACCGGAAATACCCGACATACCCGATGATAAATGCCACCTGCCCAAGGGCGATTAGCCAAATATCTTCCCCTGAAATCACATCTGGCATCCACCTTGAGAGGAAAAGGCGACTCATTTCGTTGAGCTTGTTCACCAGGAAAAGCGCGCTGCCAAGCATGAAGGCTGGCCCACCCCATTGAGAGATATAATTTGTCGCGTTCATTTTCTATTCTTCCTATCCGTCAAAGTTCTGGTTATCATGGCCAACTTATCCTTCAAGGCCCCCGCCTATAAGTCTCCTACGTTGTTGCGCCAGACATGATGGTGGGCCGGCCGTTCTGTGGCACCAGCAGCCAGCCCAGCGCCAGCGCCATCACGGCCGGAGACAGGGACGGCGAGACGGTGAAAAAGGCGACCAGGTCTAGCGGTAGAGCCAGCAGGAGCAACAATCCACTCCAACGCGCCCAAAGGCTGCTACGCCAGATGGCCAGGCCGGCCACTGTCGCCCCAAGGCTCATCACCGGGCTGCCCAGCGAAAAGGCCACCCAGGCCCCGTTGCCCAGGTTACCGGTAGCTCCATAGGGCTGGCCTGAAAAGAGCCAGAATTCGGCGGCGTGGCCAATAACCATGAGGATGGCGCCACTCAAGGCCAGCAGCGCGCCCTCACGGCCATAACCACCCGGCCACAGCAGCAGTAAACCAATCCAACCGGCCGCCATCAGCAGCAGCGAGATGATCATCAGCCGGTTCAACGTTTCGTAGGTCTGGTAAGCGGCCGTGCCCGGCTCTCCCCAGCCGGTGAGGGCCAGGGCGACCATCAGCGGAACGGCCGTCACACCACTGAACAGGCTCAACACGCCTGACCACCTGATCAATCCGTTATATACTGGCATTTAATTCTCCTTCGTCCCCCCATTGGCTCACTTATTGGTTCTCTCGCTAATTCCGCTAGCGTCCTCCCGGAGGCTTCGTCAGAGAAGACAGCATCATGTAGGAGCCTCCGGGAGGATTAAAAACTTGGCGAGAAGACCACTTATTCCTCGCGGATCAATTGTTTAGCCTGCTCGGCTACTTCTGGCGTTACAGCGAGAGCTAGAGGAAGAGACCTTCTCCCTCTCGCTCTCGCTCTCGCTCTAGCTCTAAACTTACCAGAAGAGGTGTCCCGTTGTCATGGGAGCAGCGTCCCGACCGGCCGGGAAGTTGCAGAATGGGATCGGGTCTGGTTCATGTCTAGGATTTTATACATTGGGGGTAGCGGCTGATGTGGTCTGCAGTCAACTACCAATAACGAAAAGGGAAGCATCCGGCAAATTTGGCTATCGGCGGGGAGAGAAGATTCGGCGGTTTTGCCACCAGCAGGCAGGCTTAAACAACTACCGCGTCGATGATGAGCGTAAGAATGATGCAGGTAGCCGATGCACACAAGCAGGGTGAGCCAGGTCACAAGAAGCCCAAATCGAGTTGACGATACTTTTTGGAGCGGGATGCGATTAACACGTAGGCTCGCTGGTCAGCCGGTATCTCTTCCCGACGATAATCCCACCACTTCTCCCAGGGGTCGATGAATATTTGCCGAAATCGGTCACTACCATACTTCGTAGGCGTTTGAAACAACAAGACTGCCGTCGCTCCAAAGGTGACGATGGCCAACATGCGTTGGCTGGTGTCGATTTTGAGGGTAGTATAGCAGACAGAGTTTTTGGATTATTGAGTGTGATTCACTTGACCACCCTGATAGAAGAGCCTAACAACTCGCAGCAGAGAATCATTAATCAAAACTAGAGGAGGACACCATGAGAAAGATAATCGTTGAAGCTGAAATTTCTGTAGATGGAGCTATGGGCGGGGAGAACATGGAATTTTGGGGGTTAACTGGCCCATTTCGTAGCGCTGATGTAACCAAATACCTCCATGATCTTTTATTCATGCCAGATGCACTTCTGATAGGACGAAAGACTTATGAAGTCTTTGCTGAGGTTTGGCCAGCAAGGCAGGGAGAAGACGCAGACAGAATCAATACCATGCCAAAGTATGTTGCTTCGAGAACCTTGCAGGGGCCGCTTGCCTGGAATGCAACGCTTATCAAGGGAGATATCGCCGAAGAGATTGGCAAGCTGAAGCAGGAACCAGGCAAAGACCTGTTACAATATGGTGTGGGAGAGCTGACATACACGATGCTGCGGCACGGCCTTGTAGATGAACTGCGCTTCTTGGTATTTCCGTTTGCTTTTGGGGAGGGACCGCGTGTCTTTGAAAACTTCGACAAAACAGTGCTGACCCTCATCCATACGCAGACCTTCAATACGGGAGTCGTCGCCCTGCATTATGCACCGGCAAGCGGAGATTAGCCGCCGCGCTCAACGGGTTACTGGACCAGGTAACGAATATCAATGAACCAATATTTATGGGGATAAATAGGGTCATAGGGCAAGGGCTGCGGTTCATGTTGAGAGCTATCTTGTGCGGTCTGGCTAAACCGTTAACCTATGCCATCATTTAGCACAGGTTGAAGAGGGATACAATGCCGGATGAAGTGATTACCAGTTTAGAGCAGGTCACGGTTGAGTGGTTGACGGCCGTTCTCGCCCACAGCGGCGCCATCAGTGATGGCGCCGTGGCGGCGTTTGACGTGGATACAAACCGTGGTAACTGGTCAAGCAATGCCACGCTCAACGTACGGTACGTGGCCGGATCGCAGGGAGAGTTGCCCCGACGATTGTTTTTGAAGATGGTCAATACCGATTTGGAGGATGAGTGCTTCGGCCCCTCCGAGGTAACTTATTACACGCGCGATTATGCCGGCGTTGCCGGTGCGCCGCTCGTCCACTGTTATCACGCGGCCTACTCAGCGGAAAAGCAACGCTACCATATACTTCTGGACGACCTGTCTCAAACCCACGTCCAGGCGGCCGAGAAAGCGCCAACGCTGGCATATGGCCTGGCGCTGGCAGAAGGGCTGGCGGCGATGCACGCCCGGTGGTGGGGCGCTCAGCGGCTGGCCGAAGCGGGAGCGCCCATCCACAACGCCAGGCACGTCCGGCGTTTTGTAGACATCGCCGAACCCGGCGCCGGGCACATCCTGAATCAATGCTCCGCCGAACTGGAACCCCACTGGCCGGGGATGATCCATGAGTTTTATGCCAGGCACCCGCAAGTGATGATCGCCCGAAGCCAGGACGGCAATGGCTTTACCCTCATTCACGGGGACGTTGGTTGCACAAATATCCTGGCGCCGCGGGAGGGGGACCGGCCGATTTACATCATTGACCGGCAGCCGTTCGATTGGAGCCTCACCACCTGGTTAGGCGTCTATGACCTGGCCTATGCCCTTGTCCTTGATTGGGACGTGGAGAGGCGCCGGCGCCTGGAGATACCTGTCCTCAAGCACTACCATACCCACCTGCTCCGGCATGGCGTGGCAAACTATAGTTGGGAACAGCTCTGGGATGATTATAGATTGTGCGTAGCCATGGGCATCTACATCGCCACGGAGTACTGCCGCGGCGGTCTCAACGAGCAGTTCCAATGGGTCTGGCTGCCCAAGCTGCAAAGGTCGCTAACGGCTTGCGACGACTTGAATTGCCGTGAACTCTGGTAAAAAGCGTAGGAACGGGGAAATAGAATTAGTCGAAATAGCAGCATTTGAGGAGAAGCCATGTCTGCGGAAATTCCCAAACTGGTGGGGCCTCTTTTGCAAGAGTACATGACTGTCATGGAAAAAGAACTGCGTGGGTGCTCAAATATCATGGGTTGGCGCTTACTGGCCCTGAGCCCCAAGAATTAAACTTTTCGATGGATTGGGATAGCTTTATGGCAGCCACCAGGGAGAACCTCAATACCTACTGGGCGCGCTTTACGCAAGAGCCAACCCGAATGGCATGGTTGTTATCTGATTATGGCGTTCAATGGGTAGTTCTTGGGGTACTTCGACAGTTCTACACGTTCAAGGAGCAGGATATCACCTCAAAAACGTGCGCCGGCGAGTATGCAGTGGAACATTTACCGGAAAGATGGCATCGGATGATTCAGGAGGCGCTCAACATCCGAAACCAAACCAATAGCTCTCTGTACAGGCTGCGCATAATTCGCGCTGTTGAAGCAGTCAGGTTCCTGAAATTCGTCATTCACTTTTGCAATACTAACTTCGTTTACAGGAACGTTTAACGCCTGAACAAATTACTCGTCTGACCGGCCGGACAACGTGAGCCAGTTACTTCCAGTTGCTTAAAAACTCTAACCGGTTCTGCATATCGGCCGCTGAGCGAGCATCAAGTAATTTAAGTAAGCGACGTAGAATCAGGCCTACCTGCAACTGATCAGAAACGATGATACCGGCATGAGATTGGCCCTCCGACAAGTATTCAGTGTGCAGTGCGGCATAGACCCCCGCCAACTCCAGAGACATCTCGTCGGCAATTTCTTCTGGCGTCAGTCCCAGCTTGTAGTGGCCAACGATAGTCCGAACCGTCACCCCCGTGCCAGCGATAATTGGCCGTCCTCCGCGTAGTTCCGGTCTTTTAACAATCAGTCCTTCTAAGGTATTTGCTATCGCCATCTTCTGTTTCCTATGCTGCTCCTAGACAATCTCTGAGGTGCATTTTTTGGGATATACCTTTGAAGTGGTTGTAGGAAAAGTTGCGCTCATCTTTACACCCTTGAAAACCAATCTACTTGCACTTATTGTACCATAACTGCTTCGGTGAAAAATTTTCCTTTACCCCTTTGCGTGAACTTTGGCCTTGCCAAAGTCTGCGTCTTTGCGTCAAATTTCCCCATCCTACAGCGTGCTGAGCGAGACAGATCGCTCTCTCACCTCCCCGGCCGTCACCTCCCGCCCCAGGTCGTCAGATAGATAAATCCCCTCCGAAATCAACATCGTATTCAAGGCCAGTTCCGCGCTCGGCAGTAGGTCCACCCGCCCTTGCAGCGCCGCAATCCAGTGGTGTTCTGAGCTATCGTACACGTCCCCGCCGTCGTGAACATTCTTCCAACGGTACTCTATCCGCTCCAGGTCCACCGTGCTGTTCACTTCCAGGTCGCCAAGGTTGTGGTAATAGCCGAACGGATCCAGGCGTATGCCTCCTAATGTTCCGACGACGCTTGACCCCTCCAGCCCATCCAGGTGAATGGCCCAGGCCTCGATAATGTCTAGCGTCACCCCGTTCGTAAAATGAACGAACCCCAGCCCCAACTCTTCCACATCGTACCCGCTGGCCTTTTGGCGCGCCGCGTCCATCGGCGTCTTCTGATACGTCTTGCCCGTTATCCGCTCCACGGCCGGGTTGCCCAGCAAATACAGCAGCCTGGCAATGTGGTACACGCCCATGTCGTAGATCGCTCCGCCGGCCGCGTGCCGCTTTTGCACAAACGTCGCCGTGCCGTAACCATCCACGTACGGCCGTCCCCGCCGCCGAAACCCGGTCGAGCGGGCGTGATATAGCTCGCCAAGGTAGCCTCCCTCTATCAACGTCTTGGCCGCCCGCGTCTGCGGCCTGAATAGCGTGAAAAGCTGGATAGCCAGCTTCCGTCCCAACGCCTGGGCCGCGTCAACCATCGCTTTGGCGTCCGCGTAAGAGCCGGCCATCGGCTTTTCACAATAGACGTCCTTGCCCGCCTCCATCGCTGCCACCGCCACCGGCCGGTGCAGGTTGTTGTGCAGGCAGACGTCCACCGCTTCAATGTCGTCCCGCTGCAGCAACTCGCGGTAGTCCGTGTACACGTTGGGAATGTTAAACTCGGCCGCCACCCGCCTGGCCAACCCCTCGTTAATGTCCGCCACCGCCACAATCTCCGCCCCCTCAATCTGCCGGTAGTCATTAAGGTGGTGCTGCCCTCGCTGCCCCGCGCCCACCAGCCCCATCCGAATAGGTTTATACACGCTTGAGTCCATCATATCCATATGATCCTTTGCGTGAACTTTGGCCTTGCCAAAGTCTGCGTCTTTGCGTCAAATTCCATCGAGCACTCGTCGAATCAAGGCAATTGTCTTTCTGGCTCCTCCATATTCGTCCCCGTCGCGCGGGCAACTCTCGATCCCCCAACAACCGTTGTACCCGGCCGCCACCAGGTAGCCTATCGCCCGGGGGATGTCCGTCGTCGTCTCGTTGCCCGCGGCGTCAAAAGCAAAGGTCTTGATGTGCGTCGCCCGGGCGTACCGGGCGCACAGCGCCCAGCCTTGCTCCTGCGTTCCTTCCGCCCAGTTAGCCGTATCAAACAGCAGCCCCAGGCCATTCACCGCCTCCAGGATCCGCACCACGTTCTCCGGAATCTTGGACGCCCCCCAATGGTTCTCCATGATCACTTCCAGCCCTTTCTCGCCGGCCCGCCGGATGAGGTCGTCGTACCCGGCGACGATCATCTCAAACATCTCCTCCGGCATTTCCGGCGCTCCGCCGGCGTCGAGGCGGATTTGCTCTGCGCCCAGGCGCTCGGCAATAGCCAGCCAGCGATACGCTTTCATCCGGTTGGCTTGCCGCCCTTCCGGGCTGGCTTCGTAGATGTGCGCCCCGTCCACCGCCAGGCAGCCAAAAGGTAGTCCCGCTTCGCCGGCGGCCGCCCTGATCTCAACCAGATACTCACCTTCCGCCGGCGATAGTTGCGCATATTCCGGCGTGAAGCTGGCCGGCGGCCGGGCCGGATCGTCCAGCAGCGGCCGCAGGTGACCGTTCCACAGGTCTAGCTTCGTCGCCCCTAACTCGCGGCAGTCGCTGATATATTTGAAAACGTCCTGCTTACCCGCTTCGAGTAAGCGGTGAAAACTGTACGAACAAATGCTGATATCCATATTTTCCTCCGGCCGTTTGGCGTAAGTTGGACCCCATCTTACCTGACTTTCACGTTTCGATCACCTTTCCCCAACCTTTGACCTTTAACCTAAATGATGCTACGCTTTACCTGTATGACCTGAGTACCGACCCTGGTTGTTTCCACATTCAAAGAGTTCACCGTTAGTGGCCTACCGCCATGAATCAAAATAAATTCGGACAATTCGTGTAATTTGTGGCTATTTTTATAGGAGGCTTCCGTGACTGCGCTTTCCCGTTTTTCCCGTTCATTACTGTTAATTTCGGTCCTTTTGTCGGGCGTACTGTTGCTGGCCCTGCCCGGCCGGGTGAATCTCAACCAATCCGGCGAAAAGGCCAGGCGCAATACCGGCCTGGTGTTGCCTTCCGTTGCCAGCGTCACGAACAGCGCCGCTCCCATTGTCAGAGCGCCGGCCGCGCCGCCCGGCGGTTTTGCCCCGCAACTGCGCCTGGGCTATACCGTTGGCGACCAATGGGAACCGTCTATTGCCGCCAGCCGCTTCGGCCACGTCTACGTCCTTTATCCCCAATACCTGGGCGTGCCTGGCTGCCCGGAGTGCCCCAGCCCAACCATGATCTTGCAAGTCAGCAATGACCGGGGGGCAACCTGGGGTGCGCCACATCAGATCGCCCCACCTGGCAGTGGCCAGTATGACGCCCAAATCGCCGTAGACCCGGTAGACGGCCGCACCGTTTACGCTGCCTGGCTGCAAGATAGCAAGAGCGACATCGCCGTCGCCCGCTCCGACGACAATGGGCAAACCTGGACGGTCGTCGTCGCCGACGCCACCAACGCCGGCACGGACAAGCCCATCCTGGCTGTGCGTGGCCCCCACGTCTACGTCGGTTACAACCACGCCAACAAGGTCTGGGTCTCCGCCTCGCACGACGGCGGGGCCACCTTTACCTCCGTCAACGTCAACCCCAACGGCAAACTGGGCTGGTCGCTGGCCGGCGGCGGCACGGTGGACCCGGCCGGCAACGTCTACTTTGCCTGGGCCGGTTACGAGCGTAACGGTGGGGCCACGGGCGACGTCAACCTGTACCTCAGCAAGTCCGCCAACGGTGGGGCCACCTGGGCGACCATCCTGATGGACCGTTCCGGGGCGCCGCCCGATTGCTCTGACTACCTCTGTGGCTGGGCCTACTTAGGGGCGCAAATCACGATGGCCTCCGACGCGGCCGGGACCCTCTACACCCTCTGGAACGCCGGCGAGGACGACGAGGGGCCGGAGCGCATTTACTTTGCCCGCTCCACCGATGGCGGGGCCACCTGGTCCCCCGGGGCGGACGTATCCTTAGCTCCCAACGGGGTCAACCATGCCTTCCCGGCCGTTGCCGCCGGGGCGGCCGGCGACGTGCGCATCTCCTGGATGGACGCGCGGGTGGGGACGTTGTGGAACACCTACTACCGTAGTTCGACGAATAGCGGCGTTACCTGGTCGGCCGAGGCCGATCTTTCCACTTTCGTGGCCGGCTACGATTACATCTTCCCCGATGGTTTCAGTTTCCCCTTTGGCGACTATTACGAGATGGACATAGATGACCAGGGCCGCACCCACGCCGTCTGGGGTGAAGGGCTAAACTACGACAGCCCCGGCTCTATCTGGTACACCAGAGGCAACTAAAAGATGACCGAGCGCACCGGCAATTGGACTCACTACCGCACCTGCAATCTCTGTGAGGCCATGTGTGGCCTGGAGATCGCTATGGATGGCGAGCGGATTGTGGCCATTCGCGGCGACAAGGCCGACCCGTTCAGCCAGGGCCACATTTGCCCTAAGGCCATCGCCCTCCAGGATATTTACGCCGACCCTGACCGGCTCAAGTCGCCACTGCGGCGCACGGCCGCCGGCTGGGAATCTATTGGCTGGGACGAAGCCTTCGACGAGGTCGCCGCCAACCTCAAGCGCATCCAGGCCCAACATGGCCGCAACGCCGTCGGCGTTTACCTGGGCAACCCTAACGTCCACAACCTGGGCAGCCAGTTGCTCCTTTCCACCCTGGTGCGCGCCCTACGCACCACTAACCGCTTCTCGGCTACCTCGGTAGACCAGTTGCCCCAGCAATTTACCGCCCGCCTGATGTTTGGCCACCAACTGCTGTTGCCTATTCCCGACGTGGACCGCACCGATTATTTCTTGATTTTTGGGGCTAATCCATTGGCCTCGAACGGCAGCCTCATGACCGCCGCCGGCATCGAGCGGCGACTCAAGGCCATTCAACGGCGCGGTGGGCGAGTAGTGGTCGTTGACCCCCGCCGCACCGAATCGGCCGCCCTGGCCGACGAGCACCTCTTCATCCGCCCGGCCAGCGACGTCCTTTTGCTGTTGGCCCTGGTCCACACCATCCTGGCCGAAGGGCTGGCCCACCCCGGCCGGCTGGCCGAATTCACCGATGGGCTGGATGCGCTCTGGGAGCTGGTCGCCCCTTACCTCCCCGAAGTAGTCAGTGGCCCGACCGGCATCCCCGCCGAAACGATCGGCCACCTGGCCCGCGAATTTGCTGCCGCTCCTTCGGCCGTCTGCTATGGCCGCATTGGCGTCTCCACCCAGCGCTTTGGCGGCCTGTGCCACTGGCTGATCAACGTCTTGAACATCATCACCGGCAACCTGGACCGGCCGGGCGGGGCCATGTTTACCACCCCGGCCATTGATATTGTGGACAAAGGCCGGGCCGGCAAGATGGGCCGCTGGCGCAGTCGCGCGCGTGGCCTGGCGGAGTTCGCCGGCGAGTTACCGGCCGCGGTGCTGGCCGAGGAAATCCTGACTCCTGGCGAAGGGCAGATCCGGGCCATGGTGACGGTGGCCGGCAACCCGGTCCTCTCCACCCCCAACGGCCGTCGGCTCGACGAGGCGCTGGCCTCACTGGACTACATGGTCGCCATTGATATTTACCACAACGAGACTACCCGCCACGCCCACATCATCTTGCCGCCAACCACCGGGTTGGAAACAGAGCATTACGACCTGATCTTTCACGTTCTGGCTGTGCGCAACAGCGCCAAATACTCCCCGGCGCTCTTTGAACCGGCCGCCGGCGCCCGCCACGATTGGCAGATTTATGGCACGCTGGCCCAACGGCTGTCCAATGGCGAAAAGCTGTTGGACCCGGCCCACCCTCTGAACCAGATGACGCCGGCCATGATGCTCGACTTTGGCCTGCGTACCGGGCCGTACGGTCAGGATGGCCTGTCACTGGAGAAGTTGCAGACCGAACCGCACGGGGTTGACCTGGGACCCTTGCAGCCCCGCCTGCCAGAGCGGTTGTTCACGGCCGATAAGCGCATTCAATTAGTGCCTGAACTGATGGCCCAGGATATGGCCCGGGTGCAGCAGGTGTTCTCTGACGGGACGCAAGAACTGGATGGCTTCGATTTGACCCTCATCGGCCGCCGCCAGCTCCGTTCCAACAACTCCTGGATGCATAACGCCGAGCGCCTGGTGCGCGGCAAAGAGCGCTGCACCCTGCTCATGCACCCCAACGATGCCGCCGCTCGCGGCCTGGCTACCGGGCAGACGGTGATGATCGAATCTCGGGTTGGCTGCATTGAGCTGCCGCTGGAACTCACCGAGACCATCATGCCCGGCGTGGTCAGCATCCCCCACGGCTGGGGCCACGACCGGCCGGGCGTCCAGTTGCGCGTCGCCCAACGCCACGCCGGGGCCAGCATCAACGACCTGACTGACGAAATGGTGCTGGACGACTTGACCGGCAACGCCGCTTTTATCGGCCTGCCGGTGCGGGTAGGTAATTACAAATGAGACCACTATCAGTGGATTGGTCTGAACTTGAAGCGGCTTTTGAAAACGCATCCTGGGAGGCAAACTATTATCTGGACCTGGAAACCGGCCAAGTCCTCATGGTCATGGACGAGACGCGCCGAGAACTGGAAACCATCTACGAGGAATTTTACGACGAGGATGCCGAAGAAACCTTTGACCTGGCGGCTGTGTTGCGGGAGCAGAATTACCCAGACTGGCAACAGCACGTCATGTTGGAGGCGGATCAGGTGGAGGCCGGCCTTGGCGTCACCTTCATTGCCGTTCCCCACGCGGACTCCCGTGAAGGATACGAAGACATGGAAGAGTTCATTGCCACCGTTCAGAATCCTCGCTTGGAGAACGAGTTATGGCTGGCCATTCGGGGACGCGGCGCCTTCCGGCGCTTCAAGGATGTCTTAGCCGGCTACCCTAAGGAGCGGGAGCGTTGGTTTGCCTTTAAGAGCGACCGGTTAACAGCGCGTATCGTGGATTGGCTGGCGGCCGAGGGCATTGAGTCTACCAATCTGAGTGAAGCCTGATGGCCAGGACCACAATATTTCCAGGTACTCTCACCTGGCTGGCGATCCTCATCACCCTCGGCGCCTGTCGGGCAACGGCCGAACCCACCCCCACCAGCCTTCCAGCCACTTCAACCCCGGTAACACCGGCCATTACTCCCACAAACACTATAGCCGCTCCGGCTGTCTCCCCTTCTCCCCCTCCCCCTGTCTCCCCCTCCTCTCCGGCCGGTCCAGAGACAGCGCCCGCGCCCAGCGGCAATCCCTTTCACACCCTCCTTGGACCGGCCACGCTGCCTGAAGAGTGGGCGGTCGAGCCGTGCCCCGGCGATGCGCCGTTCCTATGCGTTGCCCGCAATGGGCAAAACGTCGGCTACGTCGAACTCCTTTCCCTGCCGCTGGCTGACCAGACCGACTTCCAGGCCATCTTGGAAGCTCATGGGTTAACCCCGGGCGCCCGGCCGGAAGCGGGGGATACCTACGCCGCCAGCGCCCGCGCTGCCCTGGCCGATCTGGCCGCCAACTACCTGGCCAGCGTCGAAGCCGACCGGCAGCAGACCTACCCACCTGGCGCGCGCTTCATCCCCTCGCCAATGGAACCGGTCCGGGTCGGTGTCCTGCCCGGCCTGTCTTTCGGTTTTACCTCCGTTGGCGCCGATGAGGCTATCCTTGAGCGCTACGTCAATTACGCCGCCTTCGACGAGGACACCCTCTACTGGCTGGGAGCGCAGTACGATCCGCAGAACGTCACCACCTTCACCACCGACGACGACCTGCTCGCCTTCGTCCCCTATCTACAGGGGATCGTCGCCGCGCTACGCCTGCCGCCCTAAAACCCTGCAGGTCTCCAAGAGCACGCTTCGTGCTCCGGGCACGGAACGTGCCCCGACCTGCGGGGTTTTAAAGCGTCTACAAGTACATCTCAAACCACGCCAGCGTATCCATCCAGGCCTGCGTCGCCTGCTCTTCCACGTAGCGCGACCCCGTATCATTGTGGAAGGCGTGATCTACCCCTGGATAAATATTGAACTGGTAGGTGACCCCCGCCTCGGTTAAGGCCTGCTCCAGCGCCTCGATCCCGGCGTTAATCCGGCCGTCCTGCTCTGCGTACACTCCCAACACGGCCGCCCGGATATTGGCCACGGCCGCCAGTTCCGGCCCCCGGCCGTAAAACGGCACGGCCGCCTTCAATTCCGGCAGCGCCGTGGCCACATCCCAGGTCACCCCGCCGCCAAAACAATAGCCCGTCATCCCGATCCGCCCCCCATCCACAAAATCCAGCCCTTGCAGATACGTAAACCCGGCGCTGAAATCGGCCACGTGCTGTCCCGGCGGGGCGTTGCTCAGTAAGCCTGGTATCTGGTCGGGGTCCAGAGCGGCCGAGCCTCCCTCGCGTGACAGCAGGTCAATCGCCAGGGCCACGTACCCGGCCCTGGCAAACCGGCGGGCCACGTCTCTGATGTGTACCGTCAGCCCGCGATTCTCGTGGCAGACCATCACCGCCGGGTACACGCCGTCGGCCGCCGGCCGGGCCAGGTAAGCGCTGATCTCCGTCCCCTGGCTGGTCAAGGTCACGTCATTGGCCGCCACCGCCGGGTCGCCTTCCGGCACCGACGACGGGCTTTGCGCGCCCGGCACCGGTGTCAGCCCCACGGCTGCCGTTACCCCCGCCGTCGTCGCAGCCGCCGTTGCCCCGGCCGCGGCCGACGGTGGTTCCGGCGTCGGCATCGGTTCGGTCGCCTCCGGCAGCTCCTCAGGCTCACAGCCCACCAGCCCCATCGTCGCAATCGTCGCCGCGATGCTGCCGGTAATAAAGGCCACCCGCTTGACAAACTCCCGCCGGGAGAGCATCCCTTCACGATAGTCCTCATAAAACTCCTCGACGAAATACTTCTGATCCGGGTTAAGCTGTTTCATCCTGTCACCTCCGATGTTCTTAAACCTCCCACAGAGTTTTTCAAAGGCGCCTGTACGGATTGGAAGCCTCTGGGAGGTTGTTTGCGAATTTTGGCAAGATCCGTTAACTACGCCATTCAATGCCTGCTATATAGTACGTAGATTTGGGCAAACGCAGATGGATTTTGAGCAAAATCTTATTCTTCACCCAGATGACAGGAGTGATAACGAAGAACACTCACTCTTAGTACTTGACACCGTGTAATAGTTGTACTAATATAATAGTACAATAGTAAAATGAACCTACCTATTCATATTGATGCAGCCGATCCCTTACCGCTTTATGCCCAATTGGAAAGGGGCATTCGCCTGGCGATTGCCACCGGCCGGCTGATTGCTGGCGACCAGCTCCCAACCGTTCGCCAACTGGCCGTTGACCTGCGAGTCAACGCTAATACGGTTGCCAAGGTGTACGCTGAGCTGGAGCGGGCCGGCGTGCTGGAAACACGCCGGGGTGTAGGTACCTTTGTTCGGGCAGTTCCCGGCGAAGTTGACACTGAAGAGGCGCGGCGGAGACAGCTCAGGCAATTAGCCGACCGCTTTTTAATGGAAGCGGCCGAATCGGGCTTTTCGTTGCCTGAGGTGCTTGAACATTTGCAGGGCCGACTCAGCTTGGAGGCTGGTTGAGATTGAAGGTTTGACCATAGCGATAAGGAGTCTACAAAAGTGATTACAGAACTATCCCGGATGATAATTTTCATTTTGATCCTTGCCCTGCTGCTTAGCGCCTGCCGCACCCAAGCGCCAACGCCGACCCCCGTCCCGCCGACGGAAGAAGCGGTTTCACCAACCGGCACGGCCGCGCCGCCGGCAGCCACCCCAGAGCCAACCGATACGCCAGAGCCACCACCCACAGACACACCGGTTCCCACACCTACCGAAGTGCCGCCTCAGAGCGTGTGGGAGGAGGCCGATTGCCAGTTCGACATCCCGGCCGGCCAGGACGTAGCGTGCGGCTATCTAACCGTCCCCGAAGACCGCAGCCAGCCGGATAGCCCCACCATTCGCCTGCACGTGGGTATTTTCCGAACGCCTAGTGACGATCCGGCCCCTGACCCCATCATCTACCTGGAAGGTGGCCCGGGCGGAAACGCCCTGGAGCCAGTCTCCTTGATTTTCAACCGGCGCTTTGCCCGGTTCCTGGAAAACCGCGATTTCATCATGGTTGACCAGCGCGGGACGGGTCTCTCCGAACCGGCGCTAGATTGCCCGGAAGTGACGAAGTTGGGCTATGAACTGCTGGACGACGACATTGGCGTAGAAGAAGGGCTGGAGTTGCAGTTGGAGGCCATTTTTGCCTGCCATGACCGGCTGGAAGAAGAAGGAATCAACCTGGCCGCCTACACCAGCGCCGCCAACGCCGCCGACCTGAACGACCTGCGCCAGGCTTTGGGTTACGAAGAGTGGAACCTGTTTGGTCTTTCCTACGGCACGCGGCTGGCCCAGACGATCATGCGCGATCATCCTGAAGGGATTCGCAGCGTCATCCTGGACTCCGTCTACCCGGTGCAGCTTGACCTGTACACGGCCGTACCCGAAAATGCCAGCCGGGCCTTCCAGGTTCTCTTCGAAGGCTGCGCCGCCGACCCGGCCTGCAATGCGGCCTATCCCGACCTGGAAAACGTCCTCTTTGAAATTGTAGATGAGCTAAACGCCAGCCCGGTGCTCATCGAAATCACCAATCCCCTGACCCAAGAAAGTTACGATGCCCTGTTAAACGGGGATAGCCTGGTTGGCTTTCTCTTTGCCAGCCTGTATTCGGCCGAGATCATCCCGGTGCTGCCGGAAATTATCTACGACGCCCGCGAAGGCAATTTCGACACCCTGGCCCTGATTCAAGGCTCCTTCCTCCTCAACGCCGATTTTGTCAGCATGGGCATGCAGTTTTCGGTGCAGTGCGGCGAGGAAATCCCGTTTAGCGACGAAGAGGAAGTCGCTGCTGCGGCCGAAGCCCATCCCGAATTGGAAAATTTCATTGACAGTGCGCCCAATTTAGGGGCCGGCATCTTCGCCGTCTGCGAGA
This sequence comes from Chloroflexota bacterium, assembly GCA_022616275.1. Lineage (GTDB taxonomy): Bacteria > Chloroflexota > Anaerolineae > Promineifilales > Promineifilaceae. The sequence goes on along the minus strand of JAKEFB010000120.1, from coordinate 52,182 downwards.
ATTGGGGCGCCCAGGAAGCGACGGCCATCGAAAATGAACCGGTCCTCAGCAACATTAACACTCTCATCCTGGCCGGCGAATACGACCCGATTACTCCCCCTGCCTGGGGACAACTGGTGAGCGAAAACCTGAGTAACAGCTTCTACCTTGAATTTCCCGGCGTCGGCCACGGGGTCAGCATCTCCGGTGAATGTCCTCTCAGCGTCGTCCTGTCTTTTCTGGATGACCCCTCAACCGAGCCGGATAGCAGTTGTATTGCCACTATGACCGGCCCCCAATTTGTGCGCGAGACATCGGCCGAAATCGTCCTTGTTCCCTTCGAGAGTGATACGTTTGGCATCAGCGGTGTTGTGCCTGACGGCTGGACAGAATCGGCTCCTGGCGTGTATGCTCGCGGCAGTTCGGCCCTAGATCCCGTCGTTATTATCCAGCAAGCTGCGCCAGATACGTCGCCGGCTACGCTATTGGCCTTGTTAAGCAGCTCGCTGGGCCTGGAAGAAACGCCTGAAGCAGCGGGCACTCGTGAAGCCAATGGCCTGGTCTGGACACTCTACGAAACCACTGTCCAGGGCCTCCTGCTGGACATTGCCCTGGCCCAGGACGAGGCGGGAACGACTTTGCTGGTGCTGCTGCAAAGCCCGGCCGAAGAGCGCGACGCCCTGTACGAGGCCGTTTTCTTGCCGGCGATTGACGCCTTAACTTCCGGTTAGCAGCCAAAATGATCAGCGTTTATTTGCGTGAATCTGCGTCCTGTTTTTAGAGGAGTGATAACAATGACAACTTTAATTCAAGCCATTAAGAATGCGAGTAACGATACGGCGCCGTCTGGCGGATCGCGAGTCAATGTGGTCACCATACTTGTTCTCTTGCTGCCGACCCTGTTAGGTGGTCTCCTGACGTGGCTAACCGGCAATCTGCTTTGGGTGGGCGTTGGCGTGGTCGTCGGGATTATCGCCATGCAATCCCCCATGGTGGCCCGGCAGTGGGAGAAAGCGGTCGTCTTACGCCTCGGGCGCTACACCGGCCTGCGTGGGCCAGGGCTTTTCTGGATCATTCCCTTCATTGACGCCGTTTCAGCCTGGATTGACCAGCGGGTGATCACCACCGGCTTTGCTGCCGAGGAAACCTTGACCTCTGACACCGTCCCCGTCAACGTGGATGCGGTCCTCTTCTGGATGGTCTATGATCCGGAAAAGGCCGCCCTGGAGGTGCAGGATTATGCCCAGGCTGTCAGTTGGGCGGCCCAGACGGCTCTACGTGATATCATTGGCCAAACGGGGTTGACCGACCTGTTGCGCGGCCGGGAACGAATTGAGGGAGAGTTACAGGCGCTCATTGACCGGCGCACCAATCCATGGGGCGTTACCGTCCAGTCGGTCGAGATGCGCGACGTCATTATCCCCTCCGCCTTGCAAGATGCCATGTCTCGGGAAGCGCAGGCCGCCCGCGAAAAACAAGCCCGGATTATTCTTGGACAGGCCGAGGTGGAGATTGCCCGCCTTTTCAGTGAGGCCAGCCAGTCCTATCAGGGCAACCCCACGGCTCTGCACCTCCGGGCGATGAATATGCTCTACGAGGGGCTGAAAGAAAAGGGTGCGCTCATGTTGGTGCCCAGCACGGCCGTCGAGTCAATGGGGATGGGTGGTCTGCTCGGCGCAGCGGCCATGCGCCAGGAGAAGTTAACCGGCAACGAAATGTAGGAGACAAGCTGCGCCGGGTTTTGTTGTCGTGTGTGTTGACTACAGTCATTTGGGCACATAAACAAATTGCGGCCGGTAATGCGTTCCAGGCCAATGTAGCCGGCCGTGCCGTCGTCGAGGTATATCAACAAGTACTCCAGCGTTCCCTCTCCTTCAACGTCCCCCTGGCAGGCTTTGATCACGCTTTCCGGCCCGATCCATTCTGGCAACAAGTAAGGGCAGATTTAACTGCACGAAGATTTTCCGCGCTTCCTGCCACATTGCTTGCCCGGCGGCCGTATTTCCCTGGGCTAATTCATAGCCGGCCCATTCCCACAAAACAAAGGCTCGTTCTCGTTTGTTCTCAATATCCGTAAATGTTTGCAGGCTTTGGGAAAAACATTCGGAGGCAGCATAGGTTGTATCGCTCGTTGGCTGAGGCGCTACCGGTTGCCCCAGACGAGCGGCAATGAGACCTAGAACACGCCAGGCGTGACCCGCGTCGTATGGGCCGCCGGCCATCTCAGGCGCACTGGCCGTTTGTGCCGCCGCCAGCGCCTGGTCAACTTTTCCCTGCCCCAAATAGCCTTCGGCCAGCGCAACATAGGCTGAAGGGGCATAAGACCAATCTTTGGGAACCTGGGTAGTCACTTCGGTTAAAGTGGCGACGGCCGCGTCGTAATCACCTAAGTGTAGGTGCACCTCGCCCAGAATGATGAGAAAAGCCATTTCTCTCATCCGGTTGCCAACTTCGCGGATGATCGCCAGGGCTTCCTGAACTTTCGCCTCTGCCCGGCGGTAATCCCCCTGCGTGTTGGCGCTTTCTGCCAGATTCATGATGATAGTCGCCTCACCAAACCGGTTGCCTGTCTGGCGGAACAGGGCTAACGCCTCTTCAAAGTATTGATCGGCCGCTTCAAATTCTCCCAATAAAAAGTAATGAATAGACCCCAGCAAGTTCAGGCAATCGGCCAACGTTGACGGATTGGCGTTGCCAACGCTCAATTGCCGGCTCTCTTCGGCCGCCGCCAGCGCCGGCCTGGCTTCGCCGAGCCGGAGATGGGCCCAGCCCCGGCGAACGAGGGCGGCAATAAGCCATTCCTGGTCCAGCCTATTGGCCAGGCGCAATAACCGCTCTGCTTCGATGGCGCTCTGTTGTGACTCCTGGTGAAAGCCTTGACTAAAATAGACGCGGGCCAAAACAAACGTGATGCGTCCCTGGGTATAAACGTCGCCCGTAGCTGCGGCCGCGGCCAACCCCTTCTCCAGGTAGCTTTGGGCCCCGGCAAATTCCCCCATTTCCCGCAAATAGCTGCCCAGGGCCAGGGCTAAGTGTGCGGCCGCAGCCGGCGACCGCGCCAGGGCCATCTCGGTGACGTGGCGCAAATGGGAGGCCGGGAAGGGCAGCGCGCCGTGGAATTTTGTTTGCTCCAGATAGGCCGCCAGTTGCCTGACCATTGTATTCTCCACCGCCGTTCGCGCTGAATCCAGCGTCGCGCCGGCCATCATAACGTCAAGCACAAAGGCCGCCAGCAAACGGTGCAGCACGACTGTTTCCTGGCCCTCGGCTTCCAGAAAACCGAGCGCCACCAGCCGGGCCAGGCCATCGTCGGCCCGCAGCCTCTTCACCCAATCATCGTCGTCTATCATGGTCGCTCGCAACAACGCCTGCGGGATAGGCTCGCCAGGAGCCAGGCAGGCCGCCGCGGCCAGCAATTGCCGGGCTCCGGCGTCTACTTCCCGGCCCGGTGCTTCACCGCCCGGTGCTTCACCGCCCGGTGCTTCACCGCCCGGGTCGAGCCGGTCGTAGCTCAAGGCAAAGGTCCGGGCCACGTGCAATTCATGGCCGGTGGGCGAGTAGCGGCTGAAATCCCCGCGCAGAGAGGCATGTTGCAACACCCGTTCGTCCCGAAGTTGGGCCAGGTACTCGCCGGGCGATACCCGGTCGTGCCGGGCTAGATAGTGGGCCGCCAATTGCAGCGCCAGCGGCAAGTCGCCCACTTCCTCGGCGATGGCCGCCGCCTCCTTGTCTCTTACATGCCCGGCCAACTGCTGTAAAAGGGCGACGCTTTCTTCACGAGGCAAAACGGCCAGCGCCAGCGCCGTCACCGGCATTTCTTTGGGCCAGCGGCCGAGACGGCTGGTCATCAGGACGCTACATCCTCCGGAAACGGGCAGCCAATCGGCGGCCAGCATCTCATCTTCGCAATTGTCAAAAATCAAAAGACGCGGGATCGATTCCTGCCAGGCCCGGCGGATTTGCTTGACCTTCTGTTCCAGCGTCAGTTGGTCGGCGTCGTCAAAAAGCGCCATGCCGCCGTCGCCGCCGGTAGCGGCCACTTCTTCGGCCACATTCTCGCCGTCGGCAAAACTCATCCAGTAGACGCCGCCCGGATAGTAACGGCCGTAACGATAGGCAAACTCCACCGCCAACTGCGTCTTCCCCAGGCCACCCATGCCGGTGATCACCGCCGCCTTCGGCAACCCGCCACTCAATTCTGGCCCAGGCAGCAGCAGGCCGGCCAATTGCAGCAGGTAGGACGAACGGCCGGTAAAGGTCATGTTGCGATGGTAAGGGAAATAAGACCGGGCCGGCAGCGGCCCCGGCTTTGCCAACTCGCCTGGCTCCGGCAAGGCCAGTTGTTCCAATTGGGCCGCCAGCGCCGTCGTGGCTGGTTCTGGTTCCACCCCTAACGCTTGCCACAGCGCCTGCCGGCAACTTTCGTACTGGGCTAAAGCTGCTTCCACCCATCCGCCGGCCGCCAGGAACTGCATCAGTTGCCGGTGAATTTCCTCGTCCAATTCATCCAGCGCCAGCCAGCGGCGGGTCGTATGAATCCCCTTCTCCCACGCCTGTTGCCGGGTGTAAGCGGCGCAGACCCGGCGATACCCATCCCAGACCTGGCGCCGCCAGCTCTCCCGTTCCAGCGCCAGCCACTCGCTAAAACGAGGCGCGTCGTCCAGGTAGAACCCGTCGAGCAACTCTCCCTTGTAAAGGGCTAACGCTTCATCCAGCCGGGCAATATCCTGCCCGGCCAGCGCCGCTGCCAGCCTGTCAAAGTCAATGAAATCTGTGCCGTCAGCCTGGAACGATACCTGCTGGCGCGTGACCTGTAATTCCCGTACGAACGGGCGCAGTTGGTGCAACAATTTGCGCAGGTTTCGTAAAGAGTGGGCGGTAGAAGTAGCTTCCCACAGCAGGTCCGCGACAGCTTCACGGCTGTAGCCCTGCCGGGTGATAATCAGGTAGGCCAGCAAGGCGCAGCCCTTGCTGTATTTCATCACCGCCGCCGGCCGGCCGTTTTCTTCAATTTCCAGCGTCCCCAGCAATTTATACTGACAACGGTCATAATCTGACATTTTCTTCACCTTGTCACCCCATCACCAAGCTAACCGCTTCGGTCAAGCTGACCGCTTCGGTCAGCCCGTCACCTTGTCAAGTATATATTGCCGAGTAATCGTCACCTCCTGTCCTCCACCGTCTAACCTCCCGGAGGTTCCAGCGATGGCCGCCATCGCCAACCTTCGGGAGGTTGCAATCTACTGATTATAACAATAGCAACCAAACCGTTCATCAACCGGAGAAAACCCCGCAGAAAACCCCGCAGGTTTCCTGAAGACTTATGTCTCAGACACGCTTCGTGTCTCAACCTGCGGGGTTTTGGGCCTAGACCCCAGGTAACGTTCAAGCAACGTTTCATTCCTACAATAGCTTTTATGACCGATGAAAACCATTACCGGGCTTACTTACTCCGTCTGCAGCGGGGGCAAGGCCAGCTCCATTGGCGGGTCACCCTGCAAAACGCCCATACCGGTGAAGTTTTGAAATTCGCCACCGAACGGGCGCTTTTGAACCACCTGCTCGACGTATTAAGTTTAGACTTGCCCGTAGACAAGGACGCCAGCCAGGCGCCTCCTGACGGGCTTGGATCTAATCGAGTCTAGTACTGCCCTTCAAGGCGCTCGCCGGGAATTGACAAATCTGCTCGCCGGGGATTGACAAATCCCCGGCTGAGTTTAGTACCAATGGAACATTACCAGTCCGTGCAAACTCACCCAAAGTATGATATTGTTTTCATCCAGAGTTATAGTTGCTATTAGCTTGCGCCTGCTCGTGCCAGACGGCCGCCGCTAATTCAGCAAGAGGAATAGATGGTTATGAAAAGGTTACCCTACCCTGGGCTTGCCCTGCTCATTTTTGTTGTCTGTTTGCTTTTGGCTCCCGGCTGGATGCAGCCGCAGGCCACCGCCACTGCCGCTCCGCTCTCCCCCCAGGAAGCCGTCGAACAGGCCTGGGAGCTGGCTCAGGCCAGCGGCGCCTTTACCTATCGAACGACCGTTGAGCAAACCGTTTACCCCGCCCCGGCCGTCGCCAACGCCGGCCGGCCGCCTACCGTGGATCGGCTGGGGATTGCCGGGTCCGTTGATTTGGCCGGCCGGACCTTAGACATGACGTTTTGGCAAGACGCCAGCTTCGACCCCAATCGCGGCGTCGAAGTCCGCGTTGAAGGTGATCGCGCCTACGCTCGCCTCAACGGCGCTGAATGGCAAGAGATTGACAACGTCGCCGACCTCTTTGCCCCCACCGGCGACCCCCTGGCCTTCCTCGCCGCCGCCACCAATATCCAGCGAGGGGAAACAAGAACCTACGACTTCGGCCAGGCAGAGGAGTCCCAGGTCGAAATCACTTATACCGAATACACCTTCGCCCTCGATGGTCCGGCCTTTGCCGAATACATTCGCCGCCAGACAGAACAACTCCTTCGCGAGCAAAACCGCCTGCCCCAGACCATTTCCCTCAGCGCCCCCGATCATTACCGCCGCATGACCGGCTCTGGCCGGCTTTGGCTGGAGGAGGCCACCGGCCTTCCCGCTCGTCTCGCCATCGAGCTTGAAATGCCTGTCGCCAGTGGTGAACGCCTGGCGGCCGAACTCACCAATGATTACAGTGACTTCAACCACCAACAGCTCCAGCGGGCCGCCGTCACTTTACAAAACAATCCCACCCGCTGGTTTCAACAACAGGCCGAACTGCTGGCCCAACCGCAAACCTGGCGCAACGTCGCCCTTGCCGTCAGCGGTCTACTCTTACTCACCGCCATCATCCTGCTTATCATCCGTTACTGGAATACCCGCCAACTCTACCGAGTCATTATCTCCGGCGTCATCTTTGGCGTTGTCATTGTCCCCTTGCTCAATGCCAATGAGGTGGCCGCCTTCTACCAGGAACAACAACACCAGGCGGCCGCTCAAGAAGCGCGCCAGGCCGAAGCCCAACAAATGGCCCAGGAAGCTGCTCGCCCTACCTGGAACCCCCAACAATCCCCCTTGCAGGCGCCGCGTGTCGCTGCCCCCGGCCAGCAGGCGCCCCTTCTGGCTGTTCCCGACCGCATCCCTAACCTCTCTGGCGTGACGACCGACAGCGATGGCGACCAACTCAGTGATACCGACGAAGCGTTCTGGGACTCCTGCCCTTATCTTGTCGGCACCCCCGAATATACCAACGAACCTGATTGTGAAAATGTCGCCGACCCCACCGACAGCGACGATGACACCCTTAGCGACTACGTGGAGGTCTATCAGCTACATACGCTCCCCAACGCCGACGATACCGACGGCGACACCATTCTCGACCAGTTCGAGATTACCGGCTTCGATTACAACGGCCAACATTGGTATCTCAACCCGGCCGAACCGGACACCAACGGCGACGGCCGTCTTGACAGCCTGGAATGCCCGCTTTGGTCTACGTCTATGGCCGACTACGACCCGAATACCATTTGCCCTGATACCGACAACGACGGCCGGCCTGACCTCTTTGACATTGACGACGACGACGACGGCATGGACGACGTTGACGATGCCTCGCCCGTCACCGTTCCCGACCGTACCTTTGACGGGGACAACCCGCTCGAACTGAAAATTGATAACCTCCAGACCGGCCAACCGGTCTTAATGACCCTCCAGTTCCGCCCCACGGCCGCAGACAATCTTAACTACAACGGCCACGTGCTCAATTGGCCCACCGGCGACACGGAGGGGCAGATCCAGCGCCGCCTGGATACCACCTTCTACACCACCCAGAATAGCGAGGTCCAGAGCAACGACCCCCGCGCCGACTTCGGCGACGTCCGCGTCGTGCCCATGCTGGAAATCATCATGCCCTACAGCGACGGCCACTACGCCAACTTGCCGGTCAAAGACGGCGCGCCGGCCGAACGCGCCCCTGGCGCCCCTGTCTCCGAATGGCTCGACGCCGCCCAGTTAGAACGATACGGCGTCCAAATCAACGACCTCGATGATGGCTCCGGCGATTTGCACGCCTACCTGCCGCTAAACAATGTCAACAGCAGCAATGGTCAAGAAGTCATCGCCTTCCAGGCCAACATGCTTTACTGGCCCAGCCAGGGCGCCACGGCCGATCCCAGCCTCGTTGACTGGGCCGTACCCCACCAATTCCGTGTTGCCTGGCTGGTGCAAATGCTCACCGACGAATGTATCAACCCCACGGACGATCCCGATACCTGCCAGCGCCAGGATACCGTGCAAGTCATTCAAATCTACTACGACGAATGGGAGCTTACCAGTCTCCTCATTACCGAAGAACACGGCCTTGACGTGGCCATTCTCTATGAAAACCCGGCCAATGACCTTAACATCAACGTTGACGGCGAACTGTGGCTCGCCAGTTGGAACCTGGGCAATACCTTTTTACGCGGCCGCGACTGCGATAGCCTGATCAATGACCAATGCAGCAGCGACGGCCAGCGGGATGTCACCGTGCAAAACATCGAAGCCAAACTCGACGAGTGGTCCGGCAACACCAGCGCCGTTGACGTCGCCACCTTCAACTACCCACATAGCGACATGCTCCCCAACATCATGGTGACCGAGACCAACGCCATTCTCAATACCGTCTTCAGTGGTTACGAAACCCAGACCTACCCCACTTTTCTCTTTATGCAGGAAAATCGTTCTCGCACCGCCGGTTTGGGAGATGGCAGCGCCTTCAACGGCAACCAACTGGCCATTGACTTCGCCAACGCCGGTTTGATCAACATGGGCTTCCTCTCCTGGGACAGCTACCAATACAACACCGCCACCCAAACGTGGAGCAATTTCAACCCCCGCGACTACCTCACCTATCTTGATTGGCAACTCCAACAAGACCCTTTCTTCCAGCCGGCCGATGAGTCGCTCGATAGCCAGGCCACGTCTGAAGGCAAGCGTATTTGGGCCCAGGTCTATTACCTCACCCTTCGCCGGGGGATCTCGGCCTGGCAAGAATACAACGACCAGCTTATGTGGGAAAACGATGACGACATTGACGAGAGCGCGTTTGCCGAATACCAATACATTCTCTCCGGCAGCGGCGAAATCTCGGCTGTTGCCGGCAACTATCTCAGCTCTGTACCGTCAGGATTGTGGGCCAAAGTGAAAGGGATATTCACCGGCAACAAGGTTACTTTTTGGCAGGCTGTCAGAGATTCCTTTAACTCCAAAGTCAGCCGCTACACAGTCAGCTTCAAAGAAGCGTACTACACCATCATCGGCTCTAATAAGCAGGAAATACTCGGCAAGGAAGTGAGCCCTTACACCAGGAGTACCCTCGGCGTCATCGTCGTCGGCGTCGGTCTCATCGCCGCCGGTATCACCCTCCACTACACGACTGATTCCAAAGGTGGCCAGGTTGCGGCCGATGTCCTCACCAAAACCGGCGCCGCCATCCTCCTCGCCACCGATACCTACTTCACTACCGCTCAAATGGCCAAAATCATCGTCGAGGCCAGGAAAATCGTCTTTTTTAGCTCCGCCATTGGCGCCGCCAACAAACTCATGAACAAACTCCGGGTGAGCGCCGCTGTCGGCTTCGTCCTCACCGTCCTGATGCAGTTTGGTATCTTTTTCGCTTTCTGGGCCGCCGGCGAAATTGGCCCTAACAAGCTTGCCTTCTGGTTCGCTCTCGCCACCGTGATCGCCGTTATCATCATTGAAGCCGTCTTCTTCCTGATCCAACTGGCCCTACCCATCATTGGCACCATCCTCGTCTTGCTCATTCAAATCGCCGATTTTATCGCCTCGTTGTTCAACGCCAGTTTTATCATGGCCCTGGCGGAAGAGATGGCCACCTGGATTTACGACATTGACATCATCATCGGTAACCTGGGCGACAGCGGCCGGCTCGACATTGACATCCTTGGCTCCACACTTCTAAATCCTGACGATGGCTTCACCGTCAGCAACGGCCTCACCGTCACCGTTGGCGTCACCAACACGCTCCGCTTCCGCGACAGCGCCTCCGACAGCGACGCCCGCAGGGCCACCTTCCGCTACTTTCTCGAAACGTCAGACGCCAGCCAGCACAGTGGGATCGAACTCAATCAAATGAACAGCGCCTGGGAATCGCTTCCCGGCCATTACATCCGCGTCAGCGACGTTGTGACCCAGGTGGTTAACTTCGCCGATGTCGGCGCCGGTATCAACCGTAATCTGGACGGTACCCTTTACCTCATTGAGGCCTACGCCGCCCCTGTCGAAGGTTGTTTCACCTATTCTAGTATCGAATACGGCTGTAAATATTTCACCACGCCAGCTTCGAACCCGATTAATCTCGGCGAAACGATCGTCTACGACATCCTGCCCGATACTATCACCGAATTTATTGCCCTCAATTGGAACTACAGCTTCAACAGCAGCCTGCCGTTTCCCCCCCAGGTTGACCGGGACGCCGACGGGCTGGCCAACGTCGCCGCCGGTGGCGCAGACCCCAATGACCTTGACGACGATAGTGATGGCGACGGCCTGACCGACTACTACGAAATTACCTACGGTCTCGATCCGGGCGCGGCCGACGCCGACCTCGACAGCCTCAACGACAAGGAAGAACTCATCCTTGGCACTAACCCGTTCCAGGGCGACAGCGACGGCGACGGCCTCAACGACTACGTCGAAACCATCGAAGGCTGGCTGGTTCCCTATGACAGCGGCAGTGGCGTCGCCTACGCCCGCGTCTGGTCTAACCCGTGGCTCGCCGACGAAGACTTCGATTCCCTCAGCGACCTCGAGGAGTTTGTCTTCGGCCAGCACCCGCAAATCGAGACCGACCCCTCCGTCATCGAGAATCTGGTGCAAATCAACAATCTCGACCTCGACGAAGACAATGGCGTGGTCCTCTTCGGCCAGTTTGAAGAGTCCCCATCCGCCGAAGTCTTTGCCGATAGCTCCGGGAAACAACATCCGTTTTTCTGTGAGCGGGCGGCCGGTCATTGCCCCACGGCCGGTGAAAACGGCCGTTATGGCTCGGCCCTCTCCTTTGACGGGGTAGACGACTATCTTTCCGTCCCTTTCCTGGTTAACCCTGGCGTGGATAGCCTCACCGCGGCCGCCTGGTTCAAGCTCACCGGCGACTATGGGTCGGGACGTACCATTTTGCAGCAGAACAACGGCAACGGCGCCGGGCGGACCTGGCTCAACGTCAACGCCGTCGGCCAGTTAAGTACCTCCTTGGGCAATGTCCTAAACTTTGTCACCGTTACCACGAACGAGTGGCATCATGCCGCTGTGACCTATGACGGCGCCACCGTGACCCTTTATCTGGATGGGCAAAGCCTGGGTAATGTGGCGGCCACACCCCCGGCCAGCGAGGGAACCATGTTGGTGGGGGTCAATAAAGGTTTTGCCGATTACTTTGTCGGCCCGCTAGACGAAGTCGTTGTTCTCGACCGGGCGCTATCGGCGAGTGAGGTGCAGGCGCTCATGAACGGCCGCATCAACCCCAACGATCTCTTCGTCACCCCCGGCGCGACGCTCACCTACCGCGCCACCATCACCAACACCAGCCCCACCCAGGCTGTCAACGGCTTTATCGCTGCCGACACTGCTTATCTCACCCCCACCGTCGCTTACCCGGCCGTCGCCCTCAGCTACGAACCAGAGGACCAGATCAACACCTTCACCAACTGGGTGGGCGAAAGCAGCACCGCCACCTGTTTGGGCGACGGCGGTTGCCCGCTCACCGGCGTTGGCGGCCGCTACGGCAGCGCTGTCCATTTTACAGAACCTCAAGACAGCGTCATCCTCCCCTCGATGGGCGGTACCTTCGATGAATACGCCGTCGCCTTCTGGCTCAACCTGGATGCCCTCCCCCCGGCCGGCCAGACGATGTCTATCCTTGACACCGAACGCACGGACGACGGCGCGCTCGATATTTCCATCAACGACGCTGGCAACCTGGTTTTCCAGGTCGCCGGGCAGGCGCCTCTGGTGACCAGCTACTCCCTGGCGGCCAATTTGGGCGCCTGGCAACACTTTGTCTACTCCTTCAGGGATTACACGGACACCGTTGCCTACGTCTACCGCAACACCAACCAGATCAGCGTCCAGAATTTTGGCAGTAGCATTTCCATCCTCGTCGGCCCCGGCCGCATCGGCAACAATATGGCCGGTTCCGCCGCGCTGCAGGGCCGCCTGGACGAACTCGTCTTCTACAACAACGATGCCATTGACAAATCCAACAGCTTCGGCGACCCCATCGAAGTCATCAGCGTTTACAACGGCGTCTACAACACCCACCAGGACGGCTGGTATGACTTTACCCAGCCTGCCTTCCTCCTGAAATTTGACGAGGTCGCCAGCAATTACAATGGCCTCTACTTCCCCGATAGCACCTCCACCTATACCGCTACTTGCGATGCGGCCGATCTCTGTCCCAGCCGCACGGCCGCTGGCTTTAGCGGCTACGCCGTTAACTTTGACGGCGTAAACGACACCATCCTTACCCCGTTCAACGACACCGAGAGAAACGTTTCGGCCGTTTTCTATATCAATCCCGACAGCTATCCTTCGGCCGGCAATACCGCCACCATTCTGGATAGCCAGGGCGTGGGCGCCATTGACATCTTTATGGATGAAACGGGCCGCCTCGGCGTGGTGCGCGAAGGTGTCACCGCTTTAACCTCCGTGGGAAACAGCCTGCCGCTCAACACCTGGACGAAAGTGAGCGTCGTCATCGCTCGTGGTTACAGCGGCACCTACTATTACCGTCTTGGCATCTTCTTTAATGATGTCCAGGTTGGCACTTACAGCTATTGCTCAGGTAGCACGTGTACCAACCTCACCAGCACGATCGGCCCCGGCCGTATTGGCGCTCGATTGGATGGCCAGGCCCTGTTCGACGGCAGTCTGGATCAATTTGTGCTGACGGCCTCCACCCTCCTTCTCCCGCCCAGATCTCCACTTACACCTTCGACCTTGAATCGGCCGCCATCAGCTATATTAATCACGCCCGCGATACCCAACAGGCAGACTGCGTCTCCGTTGACAACTGTCCCGCCCTGGACAACGCCGGCTTCTTCGGCTCGGCCATCACCCTGGACGGCCTGGACGATTATCTCTCCCTGGGGGAGGTAGATTTCGCCCAGGGCGATTACACCATCGCTACCTGGTTCAAATCCTCCACCACCGGCGTCCAGCAAGATATTCTCTCGGCCGTACAAACCAGCACCGGCCTGCACGGCGTCCTGCTGGAGCTGAACAGCAGCGGCCGGCTCCGCTTTCTCCATCGTTTCCCCACCGGCGTCAGTGGCGGGGTGAATATCATCTCGCCGGCCAGCTTCACCGATGGCCAATGGCACTACGCCACGGCCGTGCGCCAGGGCGACAACCTCTACCTCTACGTGGATGGTGACCTGGCAGGCCAGGCAACCGCCAGCGCCAACGCCACCAGCAGCATGAACGTCACCCTCGGCCGCCTCAGTAACTCCACGCGCTTCTTCAACGGGCAACTTGACCAGACCCTCATGATTCCCGCGGCCGTTGATCCCGATGGTGTCCAGCTTCTCATGAACACCACATGGCCCATCATCAATATCGCCGCCGACTTCGTCACCTTTGCTGACCCCGCCGGCCAGGCGGTCGAAGTCAGCGGCAGCGCCACCGTGGATGAGAACGCGCTCTCCAGCATCCACCACTTTGACGAAGAGGTAGAAGCGGCCCTCGATCTCTTGCAGGTTATCCAGTTCCCATCGCTGGACCTACCCAACACAACCCTCAAAACCTTCGTCCCCTTTGAAGATGTGCCCGGTAGCAGCACCGTGGAAAACGCGACCAGCACCAGCGAATACAGTTGCAGCGGCGACCGTTGCCCCACCCTTGGCCTGCGCGGCTTCATTGACCGCGCCGCCCACTTTGATGGCTTCAATGACCAACTGCTCGGCGGTGTGCCCGGCGCCACCTACGCCGTCTGGGTGAAAGCCGACCAGGGGACTATCTTCTCCGGCATCAATGGCAACGGCCCCGGGATTGCCCTGGATACCAACCGCCTCTTTGTGGCCATGACCAGTGTGGGGACTCAAGTCTTCTACGCCCCCTATGAATTGCCTATCAGCATCCCCAGGAACGAGTGGACCCACGTCGCGGTGGTCATTGACAAGTCCGTTAACCCGGCCAACGCCCACGTCTATCTCAACGGCCAGTTTTACGATTCGCTGGAAATCACCCGCTACAATGAAGATCTGCGCCCCATCGGCGCTACCTATAGTCTTGGTATCGGTGGTTATAGCCTGGGCGCCAACGTGGACGGCAGTGACCCGCTGCGCGGTTATCTGGACGATTACCGCGCCTACGCCGAAATCCTCTCGGCCGCCCAAATCCAGACCCTCTACAACCTGTCCGCGCCGCTCATGCGCTTCGAGTTTGATGAAGACGCCAGCGCCACCGCTTTCCTCGATATTTCTCAAAATGGCTACGTCGGCCTGCCCCAAACCATCATCACCTTCAGCAATACGCTCAGCCAGACCATCACCACGTTGAATCCCACCCCCGGCACCGACGGCAAAATCGGCCATACCGCCCTCTTCAACGGCGACGGCTACATCACCATTGAAGAGGCCGACGCCATCGGCGCCCTGACCAACAACTTCACCCTCATGGGTTGGATCAAGCCGGATAACGTCACCGACCTCCAGCGCATTCTCTCTTCCGGCCGTTCCATCACCAACAATGGCATCGGCTTTGGTATCTACGCCGGTGGGCTGATCTTTACCACCTACGGCATCAAGGATTACATCCAACCGGCCCCGCTCGAAGCCGGCGTCTGGCAACACGTCGCCGTCGTGCTGGACAGTAACGACGACGCCCATTTTTACGTAGACGGCGTGCTCATTGATACCGTCACCCACAACGCCCCGGCCGTTCCCAACCCGGATGACCCCCTCTACCTGGGTGTCAACGCCGAGACCGACGGCTCCTTTAACCAATACTTTAGCGGCCAGATTGACGAACTGGCCGCTTACGGCCGCGCCCTCTCCGCGGCCGAAATTACCAGCATCTACCTGCGCGAGCTACGCTGGTATCGTGACCGGGCGGTCTTCCAGGTCACCGTAGACACCGACGACCCCACCATTACCCTGCTGACCACGGCCCAATACCGTAGCAACAGCTACCAACAGCTCGTCGTCAACGCCACCGACCCCACCAGCCGCGTCGCCCTGCTCGACTTCGGCCTCAAAGGACCGAACGATACCGGCTTCAACTGGCAGAACGCCCCGGTCTGCCAGGAGGCAGTCGCTACCGGCGCGGTCTGGTGCCCCTACTTTAATCCGGCTGAACTGGACGGCGAAGGGAGCTACACCGTTAAGTTCCGGGCTGTGGACGTCGTCGGCAATGAAACAATCAGCCCTGAATACGTCTTCTTCGTGGATGGCACCGCCCCGAACGCCGCCAGCGCCTACAACAACACCGCCATGAACCTCGCCGAAACCGGCGATCTCAACTGGTCCATTGACCTCAGCGGCACCCTCGCCGACCCTGAACTCAACACGACCCCGGCCGTGGCCGGTAGCGGTGTGGACCCTACCAGCGTCCTCGTCACCCTCGTTGACGAAACCGGCCGTATCGTTGGCAAAATCGGGCAACCGGCGATCGTTAGCGGGGCTAACTGGTCACTCATCTACCGCATCAAAGGGTTCCGGCCGCTGGGCGTCAGCACGATCCAGCTCACCGTCGCCGACCTGGTGGGCAACCAGGCCACCCACGCCGTGGGCACGCTACGCTTTGATGAACGGCCGCCGCAGGCCAGCTTCAACAGGTGGCTCATGAACAACACGGTCATCTCGGATACCGCCACCCTCACCGGCCCCGCCAGCGACCAGGCCGACTGGGGCGGTGAACAGATCGCCTTCCACTTTGAAGCCCCTGTCACGGTCAGTGGCACGACCACGCTGCACGACAGCGCTGCTTACGAGCGCCACGCTGTTTGCCTCACCTGCCCCACCGTTGACCCCAACGGCGTCTTCGGCCAGGCGGTTGAATTTGGCAACAACAACCACGCCGTCAGCTTCTCGCACCTCTTCAACCCGGCCGAAACCGGCTTTACGGCCGCCCTCTGGTTCAAACCAGGCGCTATCGCCGCTGACTACCGTGTACTCATCCAGCAAGACGACAGCACGACCAGTGAACCAGGACAGGTGTGGCTCGCCTATCAAGACAACAGGCTGGTCTCCTTCTTGGGTGGTAGCGTCATCTCCAGCCCGGCCGTCGTCAATGAGGGCCAATGGCACCACGCTGCGGTCACCTACGACGGCGTTACCGTCCGCCTTTACCTCGACGGCCAACTGGTCGCGTCTGAAGCCGGAACGGCCCCCGGCAACAGCGATGGAGCCATGAAACTGGGCGTTTCCCAACTGCTCACCCACCGCTTTGTTGGCTCGATGGACGAGGTTTTCATCTACGACCGCGTTCTCGCCGCCGAGGAGATCTTCGCCCTCGCTTACACCCAGGGGGTCGGCCTGCAAAGTGTCGAGCTGGCCCTCCAGCCGCTCGATTTCGCCGCCATCGCGACTGGCGTCATCTCTGCCACTACCCCCGGCTGGCAAACGGCCGTGCTCAACAACGACACCTGGCAATACCAGCTCTCCGCCGGCCTCGAGGGATTCTACGACATCGCTCTCCGCGCAACTGATAATTACAACAACATCGGCCGTGACAACCTCATCTGGCGCGGCCTCATTGACAACGTGCCTCCAGTCGTTGCCGCCACCGGCCAGCACATTGGCGGTGGCAGCGCTGCCCAGACGGAGTACACCTTCAGCTTCAGCGACTTTGTGCTGGATGAGACAAGTTACGTCCAGCCATGCGGTACAGGCGAATTGGTCAGCCTGCGCTATAGTGACGCGACGCTGCCGTACGATGGCCTACCCTACCAGGTGACGGCCACCTGCCGCGTGCCGGGCCACGACACCAGCCGCGACTTCACCGCCTGTGACAGCGTCGGCCATTGCGCCACCCAAACGATTACCCTGCCTCCGTCAGTGGACGTGGATAGCGTGGCCATTTTCGCGCCGGCCGACAATAGCGTCCTGACTGCAACCGTGCCCATTAGCGTAAGCGGCGGGGCTTATGATCTGGAAGCCATTCAGAACGTGACGGTCTACGCCAACGACGTGGTCATAGACGTTATTACGCCGGGCGGGACGGTCACCGATACGCTGTGGGCCACCACCTGGACCCCCACGGCCGGCGGAACCTATAGCCTGACGGCGGTCATGCGCGACCAGGCCAACAACACCCTCACCGACACCATTGCCGTGTCTGTGTCCGACGTGATGGCCATTGGCGACGCGACAGTAAACGAGGTCGCTGGCGCAGCCGACTTCCTCGTAACTTTGAGCGCGGCCCAGGCGGTGAGCGTGACCGTCGGCTACGCCACGCTGGATGGCGGGGCCGTTGCCCCTGGCGACTACCAGGCCATCAACGGCACGCTGACCATCCCGGCCGGGCAGGTAACCGGCACGATCACCGTCTCCATCACCGACGACGTCCTCTACGAAGGACCGGAAGCCTTCCTCGTGACCATCAGTACCAACGCCGACGGGCTGGTCGTTGCCGATGGGATTGCCCTGGCGACCATCGTGGACGACGAGCCGTTGCCCACCCTCGACATCCAGGATGAGCTGGTCGCCGAAAGCGCCGCCGTGGCGACGCTGACGGCGACCCTTTCTCCCCTGAGCGCCTTTACGGAGACCATCAATTACGTCACCGTCAACGGCACGGCCACCGCCCCGGCCGACTACCTGACCACCACTGGGACCCTGGTCTTCGCCCCGGCCACGGCCGCGGTCACGATGACCATTCCCCTCGTAGATGACGCCCTCGACGAGCCGGACGAGAGTTTCGCCGTCTATCTGGGCGGCGCGGTCAACATTGGCGATGGGTTGGTCCTGGTGACGATTGCCGACGACGACGAGACGCCGCTGGCCGCGCCGGACGTCTACACGACGACTGAAGAGGTGGTCCTGGCCATCGCCGCGCCGGGCGTGCTCGACAACGACAGCGACGGCGACGGCGACGTCATCACGGCCACGCTGGCCGCCGGGCCGGCTAACGGCGACCTGTCGCTGAACCCGGACGGCTCCTTCACCTACACGCCCACGCTCAACTTCTTTGGCACGGACGTCTTCACCTATACCGCCGGCGACGGGGTCAATACCTCCGCCCCCACGGCCGTCACGCTCCTGGTGGCAGGAGTCAACGACCCGCCCGTTGCCGTAGACGACGAGGCCCAGACCCAGGAGGACACGGCCGTCACCATTGACGTGCTGGCCAATGACCTGGAAGTGGACGGCCAGGCCTTGGCAGTCGTTTCGGTCAGCCAGCCGGTGAGCGGCACGGCCGTCATCAACCCCGACGAGACGGTGACTTACTCCCCGGCGGCCAACTTCTACGGCGTTGAATTCTTCACCTATAAGATCAGCGACGGCGTCTACACCGACACGGCCACGGTCACGGTCACGGTCACCAGCGTCAACGATCCGCCCATTCTCCAGAGCCTGATCATCACGCCCACCGTGCCGGACGAAGGCCAGGAGGTCTCCTTTGAGGCAGTCGTTTCCGATCCCGATTTACTACGCCGGGTCAATGGCATGTTAGCTGTTTTGTGGGACTTCGGCGACGGGGCCACCGCCGCCGGCACGCTGACGCCGACCCACACCTACGCCGACAACGCCACCTTGACAGTGACGCTGACCCTGACTGACACCCAGGGTGGGGTGAGCGTGTACTTTAATCCGCTGCTGGTCAATAACGTCGCCCCCCAGGTAGAGGCGGGTGAGGCGGTCACGGTCACAGTGGGCGCGGCTGCGGCCCTGGCGGGCAGCTTTGCCGATCCAGGCCAGGATAGCCACACCATCACCTGGGATTTCGGCGACGGCCAGACCGCTTCCGGGACATTAACCCCCACCCACCTTTATGAGAACGTCGGCGTTTACACCGTCACGTTGACGGTGACAGACGACGACGGCGGCGTCGGCAGCGACCAGGTCGTCGTGACCGTTATCCCCGCCCGGCTATTTCTGCCAATCATCGTCGGCAGCGGCGCCCAGGCCCTTGGCCCTGGGGAGATGGGCGCTTTGTCTGCGCCGGACATTCTGGCGGGATACCCTACTGGGCAAGACACGCCCACCTTGCCCAGTCGCGCCACCGCTGATCAAATACCAGTTGGTGGCCGTTGCTGGTATAACTTTTACTGTTTTCCCCGGCCGTACTCGGCAATGGCTTTCTCGGCGTAAGGCCGGCCACTTTCCCGGTAAGCACGAATGAGCGCCGCCACGTCAATCGGCGTCCGCTTGAACTCCAGGCCAATGCGCTGGCCTGTAACCGTCAGGACGGCGTATTCGGCCCAGCCATCCAGGTGAATGGTTGGGCCGTCAGGCTGGTTGTGGTTGTAGACCACCCCAATGCTGCCGGGATTGAAGAAGAAGCTGTCGTCAATGCGCCGCAGTTGCTGGAGGTGGGTATGGCCGCCGGTTAAAATCGAAGAGGAGAAGGCGCCCAAATAACCCCGGAACGCTTCCTCCGGCGTATAGGGAAAAATCAGGTCGTCAAACGAAGCCGGCGAGCCGTGGAAGCAGAGCAGGCTTCGATTTGCGCCTAGTGGAATTTCAATGGTGGGGCGAAAACCAGCGATGTAAGCCCGATCCGCCTCGGAAAGCTGCGCCAGCGTCCACTGCCGCACTGTCTCCAATTGGCCCAGCCGTTCGGCCGGAATCTGTTCTTTCCCCGTCTCCTCGCCGCTCAGCAGCCAGGCGTCGGCGTTCCCCATGACGACCGGTATCTGCCACGCCTGGAGCCGCTGGAGGACCTCAACAGGCTGTGGCCCACCCTGTAGGGCATCGCCCAGGCAAATAATTTGGTCGGCCGTCTCCTGCTTTATCTCCGCCAGCACCGCGTCAAGAGCGACACAATTACCGTGCATATCTGAAATAACAATTACGCGCATCGTTTTCTAACCTCGTCTAAAAGTCAATTATTATGTATTCGAACCCCCGCTCCTTCTTTGGCCCACCACACACGGCGTACACGCCGCAAGTGCCACGCCTCTTTAGCCAAAGTTTGCGCGAGAACGTGTTGCTAGGTTGGGATCTCGCTCAACTCAGCGCGAGCGCGATTGCTTGCTCGGTGGTCATCGTCGCGCCTTTCGACCATGCCAATTCAAACGCGATATCCCCAAGCCGAGCGCGTGCTCTGGCCAATACAGCCGTGACATGCTTCTGTGCTACTTGTTCGAGTGGCGCGCCAATGCGAATTCGTAAGGTTTCGGCTGCCGCCAGGAGTTGAACCGCTTGTTCGTAGCGCCCTTCACTTTCGTTGACCTGGGCGAGCAGTTCAAATGAGTACGGATAGCCTCGTGGTAGGCGCAAATGGCGGCGCATGCGCAGCGATTCGCAGAGTAATTCCCTGGCGCTCGCATACTCCCCCATCCCATGCGCGGTTTCTCCCAGGTTATGCATGGCCAGGGCGACGCCGCGCTGGTAGCCCAGCGATCGATAAAGGTCTCGGCATTCGAGGAATGCCTGTCTAGCTGCCGCGTATTCGTGTAATTCCAACAAGTCTGCGCCAAGAAGGTTGAGGGCCGTTGCGAGTTCAAACGGGCTGTCTAGTTCGCGCCAGAGTGCGACGCTCTGAATTTCATACTGAATTGCAGCTTCAAATTCGCCACCTGTCGTATACACAATATTTATCGCCAGTAACTGTTTGCCTTTCGCTATCCCAGCCGTATACGACATATGTTCGGCCATCTGCAGCGCTTCTTCGATCTGCGTTTTCAGATGCGCGAGTTCGCCAGCGTAGCGAGCCAGGTCGCAATACATCAACCGCGCGTCGATCTCCTGCCGTCCATCGCCAAGTTGCTGAAACAGTTGCTGCGCTTGACGAGCACACTGCAACCCATAATCAAAATCGGAGATCGCCGAGGACAGATCGGCCGCCGCCAGCAGGGCTTGTGCCCGCTGGATCGAAACCGATCCCTGGGTTCCCTCCAAGGCACGTTGCAGCCAGCGGCGCCCTTCCTGGAAAAATCCGCCCAGTTCCCAGAACTTCAGTTCCGTGCCCAACTGTGCGACCATGGCCAGCGCCTGCTCGCGATCGTGAGCAAGCAACCATTCGAACGCGCGTCGCAGGTTATCGTGGTCGTCCTGGACGGTACGCAGCCGCTCGGGCAGCGTCCGCCCGGCCCGGTTCTCTGCCGCTCGGGAGACGAGCTGCGCATAGTACCGGGCATGACGTTCCAGCGCATCCGCCTCTTGATCGCTGCCGCGCAACTGCTCCTGCGCAAACTGGCGGATGGTCTCGTGCATGCTGTATCGCCGGCGCTCGGCATCAGCCCCAAAGACCACCAGCGAGTGGTCTACCAGCTCGGCGAGGACCTCGGCGCAGGGCTCCCCTGGTGTGCTGACCGCCTCGGCGGCTTCCAATGTCCACCCTCCGGCAAAGACCGCTAATCGGCGCAATACCGGGCGCTCCTGATGGCTCAAGAGTCCGTAGGACCAATCAATCAGGGTGTGCAAGGTGCGCTGGCGCGGCATGGTTTCGCCCGCCCGCCTATTCAGCCAGGTGAAGCGCTGGCCCAGCCGTTCGGCGATCGCTTCGATAGGCAGCGTGCGGACTTGTGCGGCGGCGATTTCAATCGCCAGGGGGATACCGTCAAGCTGCTGGCAGATACGAGCGACCGCCAGAACATTCGCGTCTGTCAGCCTGAAATGCAGCAGCGATTGTGCCGCGCGGTTTGTGAACAACTGAACCGAGTCAAAGTTCAGCGACTCCGCCACCGTGAGTCGTTCCGCGTCATTGATTGCGGGGGTGGCAAATGGTTCTAGCCGTACCACGTGTTCCTCGGCCAGGTGAAGCGGGACGCGGCTCGTCGCCAGCACAGTCAGCCCCGCGGCCTCGCGGCCGAGCGTTTGGACGAGGCGCGCGCACGCTTTCACCAGGTGTTCGCAATTATCCAGCGCCAGGAGCATGGTCTTGTCGCGCAGGTAATCCACAATGGCGGCGGTGGACGAGCGACCGGTGTTGGTCGGCAAACGCAACGCCGCCGCGACCGCGTCGTCCACAGCGCTTCCATCCGCAACGCCTGCCAATTCGACGAGGCAGATGTCATGGGCGAAAACGCCGGCCATGCGGTTGGCAAC
This sequence comes from Chloroflexota bacterium, assembly GCA_022616275.1. GTDB lineage: Bacteria > Chloroflexota > Anaerolineae > Promineifilales > Promineifilaceae. The sequence continues at coordinate 30,038 of JAKEFB010000120.1, read as the reverse complement.
CTCGAGCGCCAGGCGCGTCTTGCCGACGCCGCCTGGTCCTGTCAATGTCACCAGCCTGACCGTTCGGCGCGACAGCAGATCGACCAGGCGGGCGGATTCTTGCTGGCGTCCCAAAAAGCGCGTCAGAACGGGCGGCAGAGCGGCCCGCGTCGCATGGGCCTCGAACGGCGCGACGGCGCGGATCTGTTCGGCCAGCGTCACGGTTTCAACGGCCGGCGCCAGGCCAAGCTCGGTTGCCAGCACCCGGCGGCATGTTTCGTAGGCATCCAGGGCGGCGCTGCGCTGATCCGCACGGGCCAGCACGCGCATCAATTGACGATAGGCGGATTCGCTCAGGGGGTCGTATTCGAGCAGGCGGCGCGTGGCCCGCTCGGCTTCAGCCAGTCGGCCGGCGCGTTCGTGAAAGGCAGCAAGCTGTTCCAGCGCCGCCGTCACCTGCACCTGGAACCGTTGGCGCTGCATGAGGAGCCACTCGTCGAACTGCAAGCAATTGGGGAGCGAGAACTCGTCCAAAAATTCGCCGCGCACCAGGTCAAGCGCCTCTGTCAGCCGGGCGGCACATTCCAAGCAATCGTTTTGGTCGGGGTGTGGATGGAGGCGGCAGGCCTCGATCAATGTGTGAAAGCGGGCCACATCCAGTTCGTGATCGCTGAGGGGGTTGAAGTGCAAGGTGAGCCGATTGCCGATCAGGTGTGGTTGCTCGTCGGAATCGCTCGTTCCCAGCGCTTTCTGAAGATGGGACCAGGTCACGCGGAGATTGTTTTGCGCAGCAGCAGTCGGCAAGTTGGGCCACAGCAAGCCAAGCAAAAATTCACGACTGTGCGCGTGATCCGACTCGATCAGGAGATAGGCCAGCAGTCCGATCGCCTTACGGTTGGCGAGGGTGATCGCTCCCAACCGGCGATGCTCGATCTGCAATTGGCCGAGTAAAGAAAAAATTAATCCAGTCAAAATCCTCCCAAGTAATGATGGATTAATGGGGTCTCGCTAAAGTGCAGAAAATATATCACAACAAACAAAATAAGGAGAAAATCATGGATCACACGATTTCAATACGACGCCTCTACGACCTTATCAACGCCGATGATATTGACGGTTTCGGCCGGCAGCTCGCCGATGACTTCGTTGAGCGCGACGAAATGCCTGGACTCCCGCCGACGAAGGACGGCGTCGTCCAATACTTCCGGCTGTTGCTGGCCGCGTTTCCAGATATGCGGATGGACGTTCAAGACTCGTTTGCGAGCGGCGAGAAGGCAGTTGCGCGATTACGGGTGAGCGGGACGCATAAGGGCGAGTTCATGGGAATACCCGCAACCGGCAATTCGGTTGCCGTGAACCTCATTGACATTACTCGCTTTGGCGATGACGGGGTGGCACGCGAGCACTGGGGGGTGGCCGACCTGCTCGCTCTGATGCAGCAACTCGGTGTAATCCCAGCCGGGCCTCCGGCTTAGCCGGCCGCAGGCGGTGTCTACACGTTGGGCGGCTGTGAGGACAGGAATCTATTCGGATAGTGCAAAGCAACATACGGAGGGATAGTAGGTGCCGGATGAAACCTAAATTGTTATTCACTCTCGCGACCATCTACATGGGTCTCGTCGGAATTTTACTTCAGGCATTTCCAATTATGGCGTTCGGGCTTGCTCCTGATGCTCCTGCCTCGTTGATTGCCAATTTACGAGTCCCAGCCAGTCTACTTTTAGCTTTTGCCGTGATGAATTGGTTTGCTCGAAACTCGGATGCTTCCAGCGCGCGCGATGCCATCTTCATCGGTAACACGGTGGCGTTTGCCTTCGTGGCTATAGGGGATTTCCTTGTTACCATAATTCCTGGCGCAGATCCATCAGGTTGGGTATTTGTTGTGGTCAACCTGGTCTTTGCCATTGCTTTCTTCGTGGTAGGTCGCGCAAATATGTCAACAGGCGCCAGCTAGAATTCCAATGTGAGATTACTGTCTCCATAGGTATCCAAAGGAAAGCATGAGATGCAGAAGTTCACAGTAAGTGTTTTTATCAACCGTATAAGCGCGGGCAAGCGAGCGCTTCAAGGCGATTTCCCCAAACTTAAAGAGCTGATGGAAGCCCAGGCGTTGTGAGCCGTAATGTTACCAGTTAGGAGAAAACTATGTCAACAGAAAATGAAGTAGCCATCAAAGTAATCGTCGAACTCCAGGCCAAACCAGGCAAGCGGGCTGAGCTCAAGAGCCTGGTCGAGAGGATTGTGGCGGAACATGGACCGGGCCAGCATGGTTTCCTGGGCAGCACGCGCTACGAGGTACTCGATAACCCCGACATCCTGGTTGAAATTGCCGATTGGGAATCGGCCAAGGCGCGGGCGGCGCATATGCAGGAGGCTATGGCCAGCGGCGTCTACGCACCATTAAGGGAGCTGTTAGCCGCGCCATTCAGGGCGACGGTCATCAGGCAGTTGCCCTGACAGGCAGTTAGAATCAAACAGAAAAAGGAACTATTATAATGGCAACTATCACCAGTATTCCCTTCACTAACCGCACTTCACTGCTTCGTTCCATCGCCCTTGGCGGAATGTTTATCTTTATAAGCCAATTCATTCACCAATGGATTGTTATCACGCTCATTCAAAAGACCCCGTTTATTTTAGTATGGCAATATATAGCCAGCGGCGCATTGGGCAATGCTGCTTTCGAGGGCGGCATCGCCACCGCCTTGCTCGGGGTGTTCTTTCACTTGATCATATCCTTTGTAATTGCTGGCGTTTTCATCCTGGGCGCCGGCCGAATTCCGCTTTTGCGCCGCTATGCCTTCGTTGGAGCGCTCCTGTATGGATTTGGTGTTTTCGTTGTCATGAACATGATTGTAACACCTCTAAGTGCGACGCCTCCGTTACCAGCTCCAACCACGCCCTGGCTCATCGAGGCAATCATAGAACATGTCTTAGCCATCGGGTTGCCGTTAGGAATACTTGTACGGCGCAATGCTAACGTCAAAATATAACCGTAAATGCTAGTTTCAGTAGATCGCAATGGGAGGCGGGCAGGATGCCCGCGATCCCAGGGCATTTCGATCTACTGAGTTTGAAAAGAGGTGACTCCAGAGAGATAGGACAATCGCATACTCAATACGGAAGTGATCAATTCGAGCAGTCTGTAAACGTGCCGCGTAGAGACGACAGCTTTGTTGATAAAGATCCAAGTCTATATGCAACAGGAGGACGACTAATGTCAAAGGCGAGAAGGGTATATCCACAAGAATTCCGGCTTACTGCTGTCAGATGGTTAAATACCGAAGGGCTGACCGTTGCTGAACTAGCCTCAGAGCTACACGTTAGCACGAGCAGCTTATATCGCTGGCGGGCGGAGTATGGGGGGCAGATAGGAACGGATGGCAGCCAGAAACCGATCACGTTAGCCCGGTCGGGTGACCTATCCAAAGGCCATCTTCTACACAACCGGCGTTTCTCATGCCAGGTATGGGATGGAGAGAAGTGGGCGGACCAGGGGGAACTGGCGCTTTTTGAGAACACGGGCTTTCTCCAGGGTGAGAAGCTGTACAACCTTTACTACCACCCTGAAACACAGAGCGTCATCTACAGCTTCGGCAAAGGGGACGCTCATCGCTCCGGCCGGCTGTACATGACCCAGGACCATCGCGCCTTCTCCGGTACGATGCAGCGGGGCGCCATGGGCTCGCTGCTGATGGTACACGGCACGATTGCCCCAACCGTATTCAACACCCAGCGGGAGAAGAAATCCACCTCGCAGTTTGTGGATTGGCAGACCTTTACCCTCGGCTCCGAATGGGTGGACGAACAGACTGGCAAGATATTGAAGGCGATCTTCCTGCTCGGCTCGACCGACATTTCTAACCGCACGGCGGTTACCAATGTGCATCAATGGCAAACGACCATTCAGATGCAGCCAGACACCAACCCGTTCGGTGGGCAGGACCAGTTCACCATCGTCGTTGACTATCGGGGGCAGTCGTTTGTGGGCACTTACACCGATGAAAACGGGACGGTTTACGACTGGAAAGGGACGGCTCAGGATGCCAGCACGCAAGCGACGACGGCCGATGCGGCCAGCTTCGTGGCGCTCGACGGCAAGCCGCAGCTTCAACCGGTCCATCCGATGTTCATGACTGCCGCGGCGCGCGCCGCCGATGACACGGGGCCGGACCTGTCCATTCAGGATTTGATGAACGTCAGTTCCATTAACTCCGTGGTGGTGAAAGGACAAACACAGGTTCTGGACACAGCTCAGGTACAAACCGGCAAGTACTTTCAGTCCATCTTGATCAATTCCCTGACCGGCACCGACAGCCAGGGCAACACCTGGATCAGCGACTTCTTTGGCGACAAGCAACCGTTGCCCGCCAACGTGCAGACAGTGATGGACGCGCACCAGCCGTTCTATCAGGCGACGGCGGTCATGAACCTGGGGCAGATGCTTCACGACAGCCTGCTCAATGATCCGGCGCACAAGGACGTGGTGGCCCGGATTGATAACGACAAGCTGGCGGCCGCCTGGAAAGCATTAGGGACGAACAAAGACTACGCCGCGCAGTCCAGCGCCCTCTATATCGAAGGATACCGGGACGGCGTTCCCGGAATCCAGCCCTATCTTGGCGATAATGCGAAGAATTGGGCGGATCAGCTCTACAACCAGATTACTTCGGACGATTTCCTCAATACCTGGGCGGTTCAGGTCGCCAGCGAAGAGTTTAAGAACGTCAAGCAGCAGATGTACGAATGGTATGTGCAACTGCTGGTGCTGGACCCGGATAACGTTGACCAGGCCAACCAGATGCTGAGCACCACCTTTGCCGTGGTCATCGGCTCCGCTTTTAACCAGACCAAATGGACCGAGGACCTGAAACCGTACCTGTCGCAGGCCATCCAGAATATGCTGGAGGGCGACACGACGCTCTTCCAGGATGCCATCTTGCAGCATAACGCCGAGGCCATGCGCGAGATATTGAAGAAGATGATCAGTGGCTTTGACTCGCAGGAAGAATTTCTGGATCAACTGGTGAACGCGTTGAACATCTGGGCCAACATGCCGGCGAACGCAAATCGTTCGGTCGTGCGGGCGGGGCCGGACCTGGCGGAGATGTTTGACGTGTTTAAGACCATTCGGGTGCAGGCGGGCCAGGTGCTCACCTCCTTGATGTTCGCCGCCGGGGCCGGTTACCTGATTTACGAATTGGTGGCGGACAAAGACCTGAATCCGGTGCAGGAGATCGGCCTGGGCCTGCTGGCAACGGGTTTTGTGGTCAAGAGCATTGAGAAACTGCTGGCGACGCAGCTCGGCGCGTGGTTCAGCAAGCCGCTTGAAGAGGGGGCCAGTCGCTTCACCCGGGTAGCCAAGAACATTGGCAAGTGGTTCACCGAAGGCGGGGTAGAAGTGGACAACTGGGCAACGAAGCTTCTCGGCAAGAGCTCGGCCGAGTTCTTCGCCGCGCGGCTGGGGCCAGCCCTGGCCGTGGTGGGCATCGCCGTGGCCGCCTGGCAGTTGGCGCAAGATATCGAGGTGGGCGACGTGCGCGACATCGTCTTCGATTCGCTCAACACCTTTTTCGCCCTGGGCGACCTGGTCTTTATCGGACTTGAAATGTTCAGTTTCGCCTGGGCCGGCCCGGTAGGCCTGGCCCTGGCAGTGGTTGGCGCTCTGGTGGCCCTGGTGCAACTCATCTGGAATCTCATTTCGCCCCCGCCGCCGCCGCCTGACCCGATAGAGGAGTTCGTGGACGGTCCGCTGACGCAGGCTGGATTCGTGACAGGCTGATGGGCGCACGCCAATAACGGTAAGTTGCCCGCGCAAAGCCGGGGGGAGCGTGATCCTTCCTGTGGCCGGTAAGGCTCCTCCCCCCGAAAAATAGGAGATTACAATGCCGGTGGATACCACTCCCCTGAATAACATGACAGACATTGACGATCGGGTGAAGCAAATGGTCCTGGCAATGCCCGACTTCAGCATCGGCGACCAGGTCCACACCATTTTCGTCAACAAGCTAACCGGCTCCACGCCAGGCGTCCACTCGGACCTTGGTGGCCCCGGGGCGCGCTTCATAGACATCTTTTTTCCGGGGTGGCAACCGGTGTCTTACGAGGCCAACGTGGGTGGACTGACCGGGCTGGACGACAACTGGTGGGCAAATTTCGCGGTGGCTGTGCTGTGCCAGTCTATGCTAGTGCTCACGCAGGATACGCTGCACGATCAATTGCAATGGGTTCAGATCAACAGCGACATCACCAGCTTCAACGCCACCCTCAACAATCAGGCGACGCCGTTCTACAGCTTCGTCTTTTCGCAGGCTTTCACAGACTTCAGCACGCCGTTTGCCGCAATGGATCACGCCACGGCGCTGGCGCAGTACAAGCAGGCGTTGATGGATGGCGTCAACATCCACGCCCTCTGGTATGCCGACGGCTTGTGGAAGAATCCCGATTGGGAGATGTACCATCACTACATCAAACTGCTGGCGCTGGGCATGGCGGCAGCGGACATAGACCAGTTCATCGGGCAGTTGCAGAGCGCCGGCCTGCCCATACCCGACGACATGGCTCCGGGCACGTGGCGCACGTATTCGGGCTACCTGTATAACAAGCCCACCATTGATCATGGCGACATTGATTCGATGGCTTCTGACGGCATTATGCGCAGCGAGTGGGTGCCGGGCATGGAGGAAACTCCCGGAACCGACATGCCCGAAGAGAATTCCTATGAGTTCACCGCAGACGGCCAACCGGGAAGCAAGTATCGCAGCACCGGCACCGGAAGCTGCTTTACCGCAGATACGCGGGTGCTGATGCACGATCGATCACGAAGACGGATTGATGAGATACGGCCGGGAGATTGGGTCTTGTCGCCCGGCGGCCCCAGGCAGGTTGCCCTGGTCGCGACGCCGCTGCGCAGGGGACGAACACTCTATTCATTGAATGGTCTCCGCTTTCGTTTTACCGCTTCGCACCCCTTTGTCAATGGCGGAGGGACGGCACAGCAGCCACAGTTGCAAAGCGTGGAGCCGCATGAACTCAAGAGATGGGTGCCGTTCCTGGCTAAGAGTGGCATTGGCCGTCTTGGGCCGGGGGCCATCGTTCGCCGCGCCCATTCGGTGCAAGCGGGACAGACAACGGCGGTTGAGGTGCAGTCCGTGAGCCTGCACCCGCCCAACGGCGCAGACGAGCTTCTCTATGACGTGATCTTGCAGCCAGACCAGAGCGGAACGTCTGAATACTTCGCCGGTGATGAAGACAATCTGTTCCTGGTTGCATCCGAAATTCCGCACATGCTCAAGGCGCCCTACGCCACGCGGGCCATGATTGGCATGCTGGCGCAGGCCCTGCCGGCTCTTCAGGAGCAGTTCGCCTCTCTAGACAGAACCCCATTTACCGCTCTGCTGGACCAGCTCAAGCGTCGTGTATCCGGTGAGCTGGTGTACAAAAGCCTGCTCCACCTTAGCCCCCCCACTCCCGAAGCGGCGGTAGAGAGCGCATTGGCGCTTGACGAAGCCATCGCCAGCATGGTGGGTGCTTTTGTCACGCCAGAGCTTGAGTACAACTGGAGGGCGGGTCAGGCCTATGAGGCGCTGGCGTCGAGATTGGCGGAAGAAGTGGAGGCGGCAATTGAGCTTGGCTGGCGTACCATGCCAGCCGTTGAAGGCGAGCGGCTGGCGCTTAGCGTATCTGAGCTTCACCTGGACCACGAGTATGGCATTCCCCTGGACGAACGGTTACAGCTGGCCATTCGGCTCGAGATAGCCGGCAAGAACGAAGAGGAAAAGCTGATTCTGGATTCCGGCGCGCGTGAATCAACACCGTTTGTGCGCTGCTTCGATCGAGTGCTCTACTTCGGAACCCCGCTGGCAAAGGCCCGAACGGAAAAACGATTGCAGTTTAGCTTCTATTCCGAGCGGTCCGATGCGCCAGTGCTAACCGCCAGCGCCCATCTGCCTCATCGGCTGCACCCACCTTATCGTCGGTTTTCCCCTTGGGTTTACACGGCCAGCGGCCAGGCCTGTGGCCATTTGTATTTCGACGTGCGGCTTCTCTCGGTTGCGGAGATCGACCAGGAAGAGGCGCGGCGTGCCCACTGGCAGGCAGCCGCCCGGGAGGCCTTTGCCCATGAACTGGGCCTACAGATGGGGCGCGAATTGGTCCAGATCATCGCTGCGATGGCGCCGGCTGGCAAACGCTTATCGGCCAGTTCGCCAGACGAAACACCTTCCGTCAAGGTTGCACAGATCCTGAGCGATCCAGAGGGAGATGACTTGTCCGGTGAATATGTTGTCATCGAGAATCAGAATGTTTCAGCTGTAAACCTGACGAACTGGACCTTGAGCGATGAGAAGGGGCATACCTACACCTTCCCCGCGTTCATGCTACCGGCCGGGGCGACTGTCAAGGTATGGACAAAGTGCGGTGGTAACGAACCGCAGAACCTATTCTGGTGCCGGAAGCAGGCGGTCTGGAACAACAGGGGCGACACCGTTTTGCTCAAGGATAGCAGCGGCCACCTTGTAGATTCCCGTTCATATGGAGCAAGCGAAGTGTAAAGGACATCCAGACATATCAACAGAAAAAAAAGCGGCAGATTGATTCAGGGAAACAAGCCGCCTTCTTTGTCCATATTGGCCTGGTCGAGGAGGGAATGCTGGTCTTTAAGCCCACGGCCGGCGTCTGGCGCGACGAGCCGGAATGCCGCTGTTGCAGTCACACCCGGCTGCGCGTTGGCCTGGATGGTCTGTCCGGCCCGCTGGCCAATCAAGTTGCCATAGCCATTGAAAACGCCCGGCTCTACGAGCAGGCGCAGCAATTGGCCGCCTTGCAGGAACGGCAAAAGCTGGCCCGTGAACTACACGATTCTGTCTCCCAGGCCCTCTACGGCATTGCCCGGGGCGCCCGCACGGCGCGGGTGCAACTGGACCGCGACCCCAGCCGGGCCGCTGAGCCGCTCGATTACGTCCTGTCGCTGGCCGAGGCCGGGCTGGCCGAAATGCGCGCCCTGATTTTTGAGCTGCGGCCAGAGTCGCTGGCGGCCGAGGGGCTGGTGGCCGCCTTGGAAAAGCAGGCTGCCTCGCTGCGCGCCCGTCACCACCTCAAGGTGCAGACAACCTTCGGCCCGGAGCCGGAAACCACGTTGGAGGTCAAACAGACGCTTTACCGGATTGCCCAGGAAGCCACCCACAACATTGTCAAGCACGCCAGGGCCGGCCGGGTCACTCTGCGCTTACAGCAGAGCGGTGAGGAGATTATCCTGGAAATCGGCGATGATGGCGTCGGCTTTGATACCGGGGGAGCGTTTCCAGGCCATTTGGGCCTGCGCTCTATGCGCGAGCGGGCCGAACGCTGCGGCGGCGCCCTGGTCGTGGATAGCGCGCCGGGCCAGGGCACACGGGTTCACGTCCGTGTTTATGGGCCGATCTAACCCACTACCTGGGCACGTAGACAAACTGCGGCCGGTAAATCGGCCCGCTTAACGTCGGCGGCCCCTCTGTTGGCGGCAAGAGCCCTAGTAGCGTGTAATACCTGTCCAGCAGCGCTACCAGCGCCGGGTCCGTTTCAAAGTCCATGCTCCCGTCCGAGATAATCATGGCGTAATAGTGGTTTTCGATCCGGCTGACCAGGTCGGCCGGCAGTGGGTCGCGGCCCCGGAAGCGGGCGTGCCACAACGACTGGATATGGACGCTTGGCGCCTTGCCGGCCATCAGCGCGTAAGGGGGATGCATCATCACAAAGACCGGCCCGTCCACCCCGGCGATGCGCTCAATCAGCCGGTCGCCGCTCGCCCACATTGCCGCCGTCGGCACAAATTCGCTGGAACTGGCGATTTGCAGCCGGTAGTGGACGGCCGGCGACCAGGCCAGCAGGAATTGGAGGATCACCACCGCCGGCAAGACCGCGCTGCCCGGCCGCCGCCACGACTCCCGCCAATGGGCCATTTCGGCCGCTAGGAGCGCCGGGGCCAGGCAGAGAAAGGCGTAACCGACGATATAATTTTGCCGCGCCCCGCCGACCGAAGCCCGCGTCGCAATGGTCACCAGGACGGCCACGGCGATGAAAATTGGCCAGGGCCGCTTCGACAGAGTTTGAATGACGAAACCCTTGACCCCCAACCGGCCGAAAGCGCTGAGCAGAACAACAAAAACGCTCAGCGTCAACAGCAGCATCGCCCCAAAAATTTCCCGCTGTAAGGTCTGCACGATCCGGATGCGGTCAATCGGGCTGGCGTAGGCCACGCCAAAGACGTAAGTGTACAGCCAGCCATCGCTGGCCAGGTTGGCCAGCCACATCGGCGCCAGCCCGGCCAGGACGAAGGCGACGGCGAAGACCCAGACGCGCCAGCGCACATTGAGCAACAGGTACACCCCCGTCCCGGCGGCAAAGATAAGCCCGTTTTGCTTGGTCAGCAAAGAGAGCCCCAGCAGCGCCCCCGACAGGGCCAGCCCCCTGGCCGATTTCTGGTCATAAATGGCCAGGGTAATACCGGCCAGCGTCAGCAAGACGAAGAGGTTTTCCACCCGGGCCAGCTCGTACCAACCGCCCACCAGTCGGTAGCCGGCCAGGAACAGGCCGGCGCAGCCAAAGGCTACCAGCCGGTTCGCGCTTTCGCGGGCGGCAATCCAGTAAATCAACCCGGCCGTGGCCAGCGTGGCTAAAAAAGAGAAGGCCCGCAGCGGGCCAAAGCCCGGCCCCGTCACCTTAAAAATCAGGCCGCCGATCCAGCCGTAGAGCGGCATATAAACCTGGGGCACGTACTCGGCATTCGGCGGCACGTAGTCCGGCTCATTTTGCATCACTCGCCAGGCCTGCATCACTAGGTTGTCTTCGATCAAGTCCAGCGAATAGGGATAGCGCACCCGGGAGATACCCACGTACAGGTAAAGCAGCATGAACCCCAGGGCCACCAGGAACAGCAGGCCGTTGAGGGGAAGCTGTTCTTTGTACTTCCCGTCTCGAATCATGGTTGGTAACTGCTCAGGCCGGTCTCCTGACCGCGCCTGTGTAGGTGCAATCATGGTTGGAGGATCACCTTGAGATACGAATGCGGCCGGTGCGTCTGCTTAATGGCCTGCAACGCCGCCAGCGCCTCCGGCCCTTCGGCCAGCGGCAGCCGGTGGCTGACCAGGCTGGGCAGCCAGGCCGCCTCACCGATAATCGCCAGCGCCTCGCTCCAGTCGTCTGGCTCGCCCGGCCGGTACTCCGAGTTCCACACCCCGTGAATGATCATCTCCCGGCGTAGAACGGCGCTGACCTTTTTTTGCGGCAGCGCCAGGTCGCCGGCAATATTGCCCATCCAGATCACCCACCCGCCCGGCGCGCCCAGCTCCAGGGAGAGCTGATAGGTAGATACTGCGCCGCAAGCCTCAATGACGGCTTCAAAAGGGGGCAGGGGCGGCCGGCCGGCCGGCTCCTCCAGCAGATACGTCTGAAAGCCGAAACCGGCGGCTATCTCCAGCTTGAACCGGTTGCGGTCCAGCAGCCAGATCTCGCCAAACCGGCCGGCCCGTTGCGCCAGTTGGCCCAGGCACAGCCCCATAAACCCCGCCCCAAGAATCGCCAGCCGGCCGCCCACCGTCGCCGGAATGGCTTTGATCGTATGGACACAGACTGCCAGCGGTTCGCATAGCGCCGCCAGCCGCACGTCGCAGCCCTCCGGCAGCGGCAACAAATTCCAGGCCTTGACCGCCACGTATTCGCCAAACCCCCCATCCCGTCGCGAGCCGTAATAGTTATATTGGCGGCAGTGGACCCAGCGCTGCGCCTGGCAGGCCGGGCAGGCAAAGCAAGGCAGCAAAGGAAAAACGGCCGCCGCCTGGCCGGGCGCAAAACCGGCCACCTCCGCCCCGCACTCGACAATTTCCCCGGCAAACTCGTGCCCCATAATCAGCGGGTAATGGTAAGCGCCGTGGGCAAAGGCCCGGGGCACGTCCGAGCTACACACCCCGGCCGCCCGCACCGCCAGCAGGCACTCGTCTGCCGCCACGGCCGGCGCCGCCACATCCTGGTAGCAGAGCCGGCCGTTCGCCTCCAGCACTAACGCCTTCACGACGCCCTCCGAAAGGCCCAAAACTTGGAGCCGGTAAAGTTAATCAACGTACTCACGGCAATGGCGATCAGTTGCGAAATTTCAGGGATGAGCCGGACCACCTCGGTAAAGAAGCGGATGGTGGCCACGTTGGCGGCCAGAGAGATGGCGTTGACGATGAAAAACCTGGCCAGTTGCCGGCCGCGCTTCCCGGCCGCCGCCTCAAACGTCCATTGGCGATTGACCCAGAAGCCGACCACAAAGCCGGCCAGAAACCCGGTCACCGATGAAATCACGTAATGCACCCCCAACAAACGCAACAGCGCCCAAAAGGTCGCATAATTGACCACGTTGGTGAGGATCCCGGTGGCGATAAAACGCGTAAACTGGCGCAACAGGTTGCCCGGCGCGTCGTAATGGGCCATGGCGATTTGCCCGACGCTAACCAGGTAGCGCCAGATCGTCTTATACCGGCTCAAAATGCTGGTAGCCCATTTCGACTGTCCGTGGAGGCGCACGCCAAAATCTACCGGAAAATCAACCAAAGCCATACCCTGCAACCGGGCCACGTACATCAGGTAGGTGTCAAAGGCAAACCCCGTTGGCGGACGCCTGAGCTGGGCCAGCAGGTGGTGTGAAAAGAGCTTGGGCTGCCCGTTGATGTCGTCCATTTGCTGCCCAAGAACGATTTCCACGATTTTGGCCAGCCCGTTGGTCAGAACAAGAGCGTCCTTCGGCCGGTTCATCCGCTTCCCTTTGATCAACGTTTGATCCACGTCCAGCCGCCGCTCCGCCAGCAGGTGAAAGGCTTTGAACACGTCCTCCGGTGGCGTCTGAATGTCGGCGTGGCTGTAGGCCAGGACGGGCGCGCGGGCCGCTTTCAGCCCGGTCAAAATGCCGTGCCCGTAGCCGATATTCCGCTCCACCGTCACGACCCTGACAAAACCGTTTTCTGGCCGGCTCGTCTCGGCCGCCAAAATTTCGGCCGATTCGTCCGTCGAGCCGTTATTGACCAGGATCAGCTCAAAATTCTCCTGCGGCCAAAATTTCCGCACTCGCTCAATAATCAACGAAATATTCGGCCCCTCATTATAACAAGGCAAGACAACAGACAACTCAGGCTCTGTCATTCCTACTTTGCCTGCCACGAATGACACGAAAATTAGTGAAATTCGTGCAAACGCAAGTTGCTTGCGTCATTAGTGGCAAAAAACTCAGGGTAGCCTCTTATGCCCGTAATTCATCCGGTAAGGATGGTCCGGCAACGAATCAAAATACTCCTCCCAATACTCAAAGTGCATCAACTCATAGGGATTGCCAAAGGAGATAAACTTCTCAATCTCAAAGGTTACCACCTGGCAGCCGGCGGCAATGAGTTGGTTAATACTCGTCCCCACGTAAAACTCGCCGTTGACCCGGATATTCCGGGCAATCATCTCCTTCGCCCCACGCACAAACAATTCGGCCGTCCGGTACGTAAACGAGCCGACCACGGCCGGATCATTCTCCGGCCTGTCGCTAATCGTCCGCTTTTCCACCACCTCGACCACCCGCCGGCCGTCTGTCCGGCAGTAGGCGAAGGCGTTGGGGTTGGCTTTTTTGATCGCCCCAATCTTAAACGTCCAGATGATGACGTCAATCTCTGGGTTCTCCCGCAAGGCCTCGTAGGCTGCCCGGTCGTAAATCATCTCGTAATCGCACGAGGCAATGAACAGCGCCGCCTGCGGCTCCAGGTGCTCCTCGGCCAGCAGGCAGGTGCAGGCCTGCCCTTCGGTCAGGCCGTTGACGGGAATCAGCGTGTGGCCCGGGTACTCCCGGCCGGCAATCTCCGCCAGGCGATATTTCTCCAGGTGCTCGGCCTGGACCAGGAAGATACTCTGGTCGGCCGGCGGGAAGGAGCGCGCCGCCGCCAGAAACATCGGTCGGTCGCGCACCGGCACAAACGGCTTAGGGACCCGGTACTTCTCCTGGAAAAACCGGTTGCCCCGCCCCGCCATCGGAATCAGATTAATTCGCCTGCTTCTTCCTGCCATCCGTTAACTCTAACTCTAACCGAGTTTTGGCCTTGCCAAAACCTGACTCTAACTCGCCTGGGCAAAATACTCCGACCAGAACGTATACTCCGCCAAATCCTCCGGCGTCCCCCAACAGATAAACTTCTCCACCTCATAGACACACACCGGCCGGCCGTCCCGCACCATCAACGGATAAATGAGGCTGGCGTAATACTCGGCCGCCACCTTTTGCTCCTGGGCAATGACCTCCTGGGCGTAGCGCTTAAACGTCCGCCACTGGTCTACGTAGTAGACCCCGGTCGAGGCAAACTCCGCCACCCGGTTATCCGTAAAAGATTGTTTCTCCCGCAGCGCGATCATTTCCAGCTCCTCGTTGGTGCGGATGTAGCAGTAATACGTATCGCCAAACGAGGCCGGGTGGAAGTCGCGAAAGACTGGGATCGCCCCGTCGTATAGGGCCGCCTTCAGCAAAAACTGCTCGTAATTCCAGCCCATCGTAAAGTCACAGTAGCTGACGATGACCGGCTCGTCCTCGGCCATCACCTCCTCGGCTGCCAGCGCTGTAACCAGCGGCCCGCACTCGTGGGTGGCAATCTCCACGATGTGTGTCTTGGGCGCGATACGCCGCAAAACGTCCCGGTAGGCCGGTTCAGCCTGCAAATGCTCCCGGCCGCAGATAAAGACAAACTCATCCTGCGGCGAAAACATCCGGCACACCCGCTCAATCATTGGCCGGCCGTCAATCAGGATAAACGGCTTGGGGACCGTGTAACCGGCCGCCTGGAAACGCCGCGAATGCCCGGCCATCGGAATAACAATCTTATGCGGCGGCGCCGTTCTCACCTTGTCACCCTGTCACCTTGTCACGTACGGCCGCCAGTAGTCCACCGAGGCCACAATATCCCGCACCACCCGGCTCTCATACGGCTCGCGCTCGCGGAAACTCAGCTCCAGTAGCAGCGTCACCTTCTCCACCCCGGCCGCTTCCAGAGCGACCAGCAACCGCTCCGGCGTAATCCGCCCCGCCTCGTTGTACTCCGGCGCAAACGGCCAGTGGCCGTGCTTGTTGGCCGAGGTCTGCTTCAGGTGAATGATCGGCGATTCCGTACCCAAAGCGGCAATCCAGGCGTAGGGGTCGGTGTCGGCCGGGTCCGGCGAAGCCACGTCGCCGTGGTCCACGTCCAGGCACAGCTTAAACGGCAACGGGCTGCCGGCGTTGACTGCCTGGTGAATCCGCCGCGTCTCGGCTATCGTCTGGCCATATTCGCGGGGGATAGACATCGGCTCCCAGGTCAGGTAAGCCAGCCCCTTCTCGGCCGCGTAAGCGGCAATTTGCTGCCAGCCGGCAATCGTTTCCCGGAAGCGCTGCGCCCGCACCGCCGCGTCTTCCAGGTCGGGTACGGTCAGAATACCGAAATGGCTGCCCATGCTCTCTGCCCCCACGGCCACCGAAATGTCCACGAACCGGCGGAACCACCCGACCCAATAGGCCCGCACCTGCGGGTCGGGATGGGACAGGTGATTGACCCGGGTAAAAGCGCTGGTAAAGGTGTGCTGCGCCCGCACGCCGTACTTCTCCAGCAGCGACCTGATCTGCGCCAGTTGCCCGGCAATAATCTCGTCCGGCAAAGAGGGATTGAGCAGATCGGCCGTAAACTGCACGATCCGCAGCCCAAACGTCTCCGCCACCAGCGGAATCCACTGCTGCGGCGCGCTATATCGGTTCAGCGCGAACCCGGTGTTAATACCCAGTTGTACGTCCATCCACTAATAACCAATAACCAACAACCAATAACCAATAACCAATAACCCAAACCACCAGGCCACTTAATCCTACCTCATCGCCAGCCCCACCTCAATACACCGCCGCATCGCCACAATCGAGTCCGCCAGCGGCCGCCCGGCCACAAACAGCCCCGACGAGCCGCCGACCAGGGTGTCCGCCCCGGCCGCCACCATCGCCGGGATATTGTCGGCGTCCACATTACCGTCCACGCTAATCTTGAACCCTAGCTTCAGCCTGGAGCGGAGCTGGGCCAGCGCCTCGATTTTCTTCAACATTTGCGGCACCAGCTTTTGCCCCTTGAAGCCCGGATTCACCGTCATAATCGTGATCGTGTCCACTTCGTCAATGACGTACTCAATCGCGTTCAGGGTCGTCGCCGGGTTGAGGACCAGCCCGGCCTGAAAGCCCTGCCGCTTGACCCGGATCAGGTCGCGGTGCAGATTGCGGCAGGCTTCATAATGAATCGAGAGGATCGCCCCCTCGTCCGGCGTAAAGTTGCGCAGAATGCGGATCGGCTCCTCGACCATCAGGTGGTAGTCGGCCGCCAGGAACGTATTGGCTCGAATCTCATTAATGATGCTCGTTCCCAGGCAGTAATCCTCGACGAAGAAACCATCCATCACGTCATAATGAATGTACCGGACGCCGGCCTGTTCCAGCGCCCGCAAGTCCTCCTCCAGCCGCATCCAGTTGGCGCACATAATCGAAGCGCTGATCATCACCTGGTGATTAACCATTAGGTTTCACCATGACCTTAAGCCCAGCCCGCTCCTCCACCACCTGGAACGCCCGCCTAATCTCGTCCAGGACAAAGCGGTGCGTAATCATCCCCGACAAATCAACCCGGCCGCCGGCAATCAAATCAACCGCCAGGGCGTGCTGCCGGGGCGTCGAGCCGTGCGAGCCGGTGACGGTGATTTCTTTGTAATGGACCACGTTGGACAGAAGCTGGATCGGCCGGGCCGGGCCGGGCAGACCACCGAAAAAGTTGACCGCGCCGCGCGTCCCCACAATACGTAGCGCGTCTTCCTGCGCCTCCGGGCTGGGGCAGGCCGTGAACACCGCATCCGCCCCCCGCCCGTTGGTAATGTCCAGCACGGCCGTCGTGATGTCGTTCGCCGCCGTATTCAAGTAATAGGTGGCCCCGGCGAGCCGCGCCATTTCCAGCCGCCGCTCGTCCACGTCACAGAGGACTATCAGCGGCGAGCCAAAGGCCCGCGCCGCCTGGGCCAGCATCATCCCAATCGGCCCGGCGCCGATAATGACCACCGACCGGCCGGGCGCAAACGCCACTCGCTCCAGCCCATTGATACAGCAGGCCAGCGGCTCGGCCAGCGCCGCCTGCTCCACGTCTACCCCGGCTGGAATCCGCCGGACCGGCCCGTAGCGCACCGTCATCGGACCCAACAGGCAATACTCGGCAAACCCGCCGGGGAACTGGTGGCCGATGGCGTAATTTTGCTGGCAGCAATTGCCCAGCCCGTTCTGGCACCACTCACACTCCCCACAAGGCACGTCTGCCCCCAGCGACACCTGGTCGCCCACCCGGAAGCGGTCCACGCCCGGTCCAACTGCCACCACCTCGCCGGCAATCTCGTGGCCGGTAATGGCCGGGTAACTCACCCGCTTGTGACCGTTGTGGAAAATGCGAATGTCCGAGCCGCACACGCCGCAGGCCAGGACCTTGATCAGCACCGTCCCGGCCGTCACTTCCGGCATCGCCACCTGCCTGATCTCAATCTTCTCAATGCCGGCAAGGACCGCCGCCTTCATCTGTCCAGCCATTTATTCCTTTGTCTCTAACTGATAAATCACCATATCCCCGGCCGCCCTCTCCGATTCCACCGCCAGCAATAGATTAATCGGCCCGGCCGCCTGCACCGCCGTCACCCCATAAGCCGCCACGGCCGCCCGCACATCAAACTGCCCAAACCGCTCCGCCAGCATGGCCTCGTAGGCCGCCAGCTCGGCCGTGCCCATCTCCCGGTGGTGGTTCAGCAGCCAGTAGCCAAAACCATTTTGCAGCACCTCCGGTGAGAGGATAAAGTCGTTGTCGGTGTAAAAGGTGGTGAAACGCGGCGACGGCCTCATAAAGGCCAGGAATTGGGCTTCGCCCCAGTTAAAAATGTGGGCAAAAAGTAGCAGACGCTCCAGGATCTCTTCTTCTGGGACATAATTGTTAAACGAACTGACCAGCAGCGTTTCCTGATCTGACAGCACCGGCAGCAACAGGTTCACGGCAATGTCCTCCGAGGCCACCAGCTCGCCGGCTGGCCGCCCTTGTGCCAGGGCCTCAAACCGCGCCATCGTTGCCACCATCTGCGGTCCGACCCGGCCGGCGTGGTTGCCGGCGTATTTCAGGCTGGAAGCGACCACCACCACCGCAATCAGGCCCATCCCTGCCAGGGCAATGGCTCGCCGCCAGCGCACTACCAGGCTGGCGGCCGCCTCGTAGACCGGCGTGATGGCCTGGCTCAGCCGGCCACGCCGGTGAAAGCGCGTCTTGCGCGGGTGGGAGATAAAGTAAATGATCGGAATAAAATACAGGTAGCGCGAGAAAAAATTGCCAATCCGCACTGAGAACAGGTAGGGCTGGAAAAATTGTCCCAGGATCAGGTGCAGGTTCAAGACCACGATCTCGACCAGAATCATCAAGAACACCGGGGCAAAGCGGTAGACCAGCTCGTAATAATCGGCCGACGCGACCCAGGTCACCAACAGCACCACCGCCAGCGGCAGGGCGTAAGCCAGCAAGAAACCCCACTCGCTGGTAATTGGCCCGGCGCTGGCGGCAATCATCCCCATCCGCTGCCACACCTCCCAGTCCAGCGGCGTCGTAAAAAACAATTGCCTGGCCAGCAACGGCGACACGACGGCCAATATGACCCCCATGTTCAACAATAGCACCCGCGCCACCCGGCCGGGCTTGATCCCCTTATCCTGTAGATAGCAGGTAAAAACCAGGTAGGCCAGCCAGAACAACACCCCGGCGATAAAGTTGAACAGGTAGACGTACAACTGTAAGGCCCACAAGCCGCTGTACAGGGCCATCTTCTGCGGCGTGGGCTTATTGTCTCGCGTACACAGGTAGAAGGTGACGATAAAGAGCAAGAAGGTCAGCGCCGGGGCCGGCGTCCGGCTTAACTCTAGCGGCGACAGGCTGGCCGCCTCGATAAAACCGCCCCGGCCGGTGACCAGCTTAAGCCAGTAGCCCAGCGAAGAGAAGTTGCGGTAAAAAGTGACCCCCCAGAAGGCCAGCAGCAAGGCCCACGACTCGGCCACGTAGCGGCGATAAATCAGGAACAACACCCAGAAAGCGGCCACCGGCAGCAGCGTGTGCATCGCCAGCAGGTATGCGTCGGCGTTGCCCCCGAACAGCCAGCGATATAAAACCCCTTGCAAGACCAGCGTCAGCGCCGGGAAGCTCGTCAACTGGCTCAGCGCCGGATCGGCCATTGGCGCGGCCGGCAACGGCGTAGCCAGCGAAAAATGATTGGCTTGCGGTAGATAGACGAACACTTCTTCCCAGCTCAAGACCGGGTTATTGGCTACTGCATACAGATGCGGCCACTCCTGATCGAAGAGGACCAGCACGTCCTTCAGGCCAAAAAGCAGCAGCATAAACAGCGTCGTCAAAACGTAAAACGCCGTCCTGCCCACCACCAACCGCTCCACCCCCGGCCGCGCCGCCGCCGCTTTTAGCAACATGGACTACCTCTAGCTCTCGCTCTCGCTTACCCAGTCCTCACAAAAATCCGTACAGACCGCGTCCACCGGCATCTCCCACAACTGCCGGCGAAAGCTCTGGATCATCTCGCGGGGAAACTTTTGCAGCTCCGGCGACACCAGGCAAAGCTTGAAATGGCGGCGCAGCTGCTCGTAACTGGCCGGGTCCAGCGGCAGCCGGTTAAAGCAGTCCACCCAGACCCACTCGACTCTTCCGGCCAGCGCCAGCGCGGCCTCAATCGGTTCATACTCCGAATAGCGCACGGCCGCCTGCCGCACTCCCCGCCGGGCCAGGCGAATGAGGGTGGGGGGGGCCACGTCGAGGAAGAAATAGTTCTCGACCCGGTATTCGGCCGCCAGGGCCATGATTCGCTCCTCCAGCCCGTCACATTTGACGTTAAAGATAACCAGGGCGTGGCGATAAGCGCCGAGCAGCTCCTCCAACCGCTCGCCGCTCAAAAAAGGATCGTGGACCAGGCGCAGTTCCCCGTCGTAATCACGGACGTCCACCTCGATCCCGCGATCCGTGGGGACGCTCAACAGCTTCTCAACCGTGTTGACCCGGTGCTCAATCAGTAGCATACGTCCTCCCACCTGTTTAAACCTCCCGGAGGTTTGGAACCTCCGGGAGGTTCGTTGGGCAGGGATTATGAATGGTTCGCCCCTTTTCGGCAAGACCCGGCCGGCGCTTTAAACCTCCCGGAGGCTCCTCCAAAGCTGGCCGTCCGGTGTGAAAGCCTCCGGGAGCTTTTCGGTGGCCTAACGCACCAGGTAAATGATCGCCACCACCACCCCGACCACGACCACCACCCGCCGCAGCGCCGCCGGCCGGATGCGCCCGGCCAGCCGGCCGCCCAAGGCCCCGCCAATCACCGCCCCCACTGCCATCACCCCGGCCGCCTCCCAGACCACCTCCCCGGAAAAGAGAAAAAAGACGGCCGCGGCCACGTTAATGCTGAACGAAATGGCCTGTTTGAGCGCGTTCAGCCGCGTCAGCGAATCGTCCAGCACCAGCCCCAGCACGGCCAGCACAATGACGCTCACCCCCGCCCCGAAATAGCCGCCATAGATCGCCGCCAGCCCCACCGGCAGCGCCGTCCAGCCTCCGGCCGCGCCTGGGCCTGCCTGCTTCTCCCGCCCGGCCCGCCGCACCAGGGTGTTGCGCACCGGCTCCTGGACGGCCAGCAGAAAAGAGGCCAGCAAAATCAAAAACGGCACCAGCGAACGGAAAACCCGCTCCCCCGTGTTCAGCAGCAGAACGCCGCCAATCACCCCGCCAATCACCCCGGCCGGGGCCAGCAGCCACAAGCGCCGCCCCTGCCCGCGCAAGTCCCTGGCCTGGCCAAGCGTCGCCCCCAGGTAGCCGGGCGACAGGGCCACCGTATTGGTGACGTTGGCGGCCACGGCCGGAACGCCTACCGCCACCAACGCCGGAAAAGAGATCAGCGTCCCACCCCCGGCCAGGGCATTGACCGCCCCGGCCGCCATCGCCGCCAGCCCCACCAGGACAAAATCGAGGCCGTTCATTCTACGCCCGGCTAATCGGCAAACGAAAACGTGCTCAGGATTTCCATAAACTCAGCCCGATCCCCGGCGTCATTTCCTTGCGGTGAAAGCCAGGTAATCCAGTAGCCCTGGCCGCTATGGATGGCCAGGACGACGAGACCAAAGTTGTCGTAGGATTGCGGGCAGTGGTAGGCGAGCAAGGTAGCCGGCTCGCCGTCCAGGGTCATCGGCTCGGCGGGCGCGGGCTCGTCCTCGCTACCTTCATGGCACACGCCTTTGCTAACCCCATCCCGATCAGGGTTTTCGCCGTCTCCGTCCAGGATTCCAGCGTGCTGCCATCGGGCAACGGGCGGGCGCCGATGCCGAGAGCCAGGTTCCGGCCGTCGAGATAGGCCGCGAAGGCGTCTATCCCCGCCCCCCGGTTGGGGTCCAGGGGGTCGTAATCGGCCCAGTCGCCGGGTCTGTCCTTAACCAGCCAACCTGGCGGGTAGAGAAATGTGTAACCGAACCGCGGCGAAGTGAACGCCTCTCCCACTGGCCGGCCGGTGGGTGTGGCCGGTTCTGGCGTTGCCGGTTCGGGCGTTATCGTCGTCGGCGGAATGGTTGGCCCGGCCGGGGTGTCTGCGGCCGGCGATCCACAGGCGCATAGCCCGGCGACTGTCAGGCAAATGAACCGGCCGAAAAGGTATCTGGCACGTCGGGATTTCATAGTGGGTTCCTCTGGTAAATCGCTCTGGATAAGACAGCATAATACTCGACAGAGGAGGGAGTGACAAGGGGGGCGTAAATAACAAGGCAATCGTTCAGGATAGGCCAGCGAAGATGATTAAGGGGAATTCACTGTTTTATCTGACTTGTAGGCTATCTCTAAAACGTCGTTGGGCAGAAAATTAGACATCAAATAGCGAAGCGATTGTTCTCGATCTTCACCGCCTTCATTGGTTGATAATATTTGGTCGCAAAATTGGGCAATGTCTTGAATGATCCGTTCATAGCGATAATAGGCCAGGGCTATGGGATCGATCTCTGTTTGACCATAACTCTCGTAGAAGAGGGTTTCTTCTTCTTGTGGCGTATGCCCGGCGCCCACCAGACCACCGCCGATAAACATCAAATCGCGCTCTTTGAAGGCTAAGATGGGATCGTCCCAATCAACAATGTAAAGAGCGTCGTTGGCATCAATCAGGAGATTGCCGGCGTGAATATCAGAATGACACAAGACAAATTCGGGAGATCGAGCCTGAAGCGGCCGGGCGAGCCGTTCAGCACGGCCGACGAGATCGAGAATCTCCTGGCGTCTGGCCTGCAAAAAGGCAGCTAATTTTACGGCAACGGGGTCATCAAAAGCGCCATGCTCAACCCGTTCCAGGAACGTCTTTACCATTTCGCGCCATTGTGGGGAATAGGTCTCCTGTTGGATGCGTCTCCTTAGCGCCGGAGGCAGCACCGCGGTGTGAATGCTTTTGAGGGCTACGCCAAGATCGCGCCAGTGGTGATCCGACAGGGCAACCTCATAGGCATCGTGGCCCTCGACAAAAGGGTAAAGAATCAACTTGAAGGCGCCCACGGTGGCCCAGAGTTGCTCTGTTTTGGTTGCCAGGGGGGCGATGATGGGCCTGATGCCCTGGTCGCCGAGAAATTTGGGCAAGGCCACGGCCGTCTCGTTAAAGAGGCCTCGTCTCAACTTGACGAAGTAGGGTGTTTCATCTTCTGCCAGGGCGCGATAAACGGCCGTATTCCGATCGGCTCCGAGCGGAAGAAAAGCGAGCTGGACGACCAGCAACCCATAGGCATCTTGCAAACAAGCGACAATTTTTTCGTCCTGGAGATCGGGTTTTTCAAGCATGAGCCGGTGAGTTTTATCAGGGCTGAAACAGTGTTGGATCAATCGCGCCCTGGCCGGGCGTGTAGGCGAAGTAATGGCTCAGGCTGTAGTCCCGCACCGGGGCGATGAGGAGTTGGGCCTCGTCGGCAATGCCGCCAAAGCCACCACCCAGGTACCAGATGGCCGCGCCTTTCACCTGGGGATAAGCGGCGTATAACCAGGCGGCCCACTCGATGTGCTCTATGGCCAGCTCCGGCGCCGGCACGTGGGTCGGCTCCCAGCCCCATTCGGTCAGCAAGATTGTCGGCCGCCGGATGAGATGGTCGTCACAGACCTGGAACAGGGCCTGGAAGCGGCCGGCCAGGTCGGGATACAAGCGGCCGATGTCGGCGGCGTCAAAGCTATACTCGTGCAGGGCGATGGCTAACCGGTCAGGATAAGCGCCGGCCAGGCTGAGGAATTCCAGCATCTTCGGCGACTCCCAATGTTCCGGTTCCGGCTCGCCACTGGACCAGCCAAAGGCCGCCCAGCGATAGCCGTCGGCCAGCGCCAGTTGGGCTGTTGCCAGGGCAAACTCGGCCAGCCAGCCGGCGCGGTTTTTGTCTACTTCGTTGATCGTTTCAATCCACACCAGGCTGGGGTCAAGCTCCGGCGGCCAGGCGGCTTTGTGCAAGGCCCAGTGCTGTTGGGCGGCCTCTTGGGGCGGCAGGTCGTAGTTGGGCACGTCGTACTGGGCGCCGGTGCGGCGGAAGACGAGGACGTGGGGCACGCCGCTTTGCTGCATCAACTGTTGGGCCATATAAAGCGGTTCGGCGTTGTCGGCGCTTTTGAGGAAGATGGGCACGCCGGCCGCATCCAGGGCGGCCATCCACTCGTCCAGCCCCTGGGTGTTGCCGCCGACGCCGGTGTGGAAACCGATCTTGTTGAAGGCCAGGTCTAAGCCTTGCTGCTGCAATTCGGCGCGCACGGCGGCGAAATCTATGGGCGGCGTGGCCACGTAGGGCACGGGCGGCGGCAGCGGCTGGGGCGAGGGTGACCGGAAGAGGATGGGTAAGTAGCTGAAGGAGGCGTTGTTCCGGGCGACAGGGATTGGTCCGTCGGCGGCCGGGCCGGCGGCCAGCGCCACGCCACTTGCCGGCGGCGCCATTGCCTGGCCAAGGGCCACGGCCAGGCAGCACCATAGCCACAGACGCCACCCCCCTACCAATACACGACTCATAGCGGGGAATGTTAGCAGAAACGGCCGCACTGGCCAACCCCTGCCACGGCCGGGAGTAGAAGCCGCGCTTCTTGACATCACCCCAACCCTCCAGTACCATCTGCTGCCTGGTATTGACACAACAGGAATTTCCTTTTGCTCGGGCCGGTTTCCCGTTGGTGGACCGGCCACAACGTAACTAGAATTTCCTTTTGCTCGGGCCGGTCTCCTGACCGCGCCCGTTGGTGGACCGGCCACAACGTAACTGGAATTTCCTTTTGCTCGGGCCGGTCTCCTGACCGCGCCCGTTGGTGGACCGGCCACAGCGTAACGTGAAAAGAGGTTCTCTGTGAGTAATGGTACAGCAGCCACCGGATCACAGCCGCCCCGCCAGCCCGGTTCCAGCAAGGTCGAGACTGAAGCGATCCAGGGCGACGCCGCCGGCCCACGACGCGTGCGCTGGATCGAATGGGACAGCGGCTTTCGTGGCTCCGGCTTGAAAGTGAGTGACCGTATTGTTGGCGACCTGGGGGAGCGATATACGGCCGAGACGGACAAGAGCGGCGCAGCCTTCGGGGCGGCCGGCGAGTGGCAACGGTGGGAGCGTTTTGGGTTGGGGGCCGGCGACCCGGTGACCATCCTGGTCGAGCGTAAGGGTGAACTCCTCACCCTGGAGGGCCGCCTCGTCGAGCAGCGCTTGTACCGCAGCGCCGACGGCGTGCCCATCCTGGGCGACGGTGGGCCGATCACTCACGAGAAGGATGGCTTCGACTACGCCTGGAACGCCTGGTACAACAACTTCCGGAAGCTGGCGGAAACAGTCCTGGCCGGTTGGGACTACACTGTCGCCTACGACACCCGCAAGCTGCGCCAGGAGATCGAACCGTTTCGTGAGCGCGTCGAATTCCTCGAGCGAACCTATCCCGGACCGTTCGCTCGCGCCGTGCGTGAAGATTTCGAGGCCATGCTGGAGACCATCGCCGGGGAGAAGCGCGAGATCGCCGAACACGACCTGGAGTACCGCCGGTTGGGTGAACTGCGGGCGGCCCAGGTGTCGCAGGCGGCCGACGCCGCCTACCAGGCCTTCCTGGCCGAAGTCGCCGGCGACCTGATCGCCGAGCCGTTCCCGGCCCCGGACCCATTCCGGGAAGATACCCGCGACTGGATCGGCAAGGTAGTCAAGCTGCCGGAAATCGGCGACCGGGACCTTTTGCTGGAGGTCAAGCGCTCCTGGTACCAGGTCCGTGGCTCACAGGGCGTGTACCTGATTGACCGCCACGCCGAGGCCATCCGGCCGCTCTATGCGGCCGTCAATAAATACACCGAGCAGGTGAACCCCTATCTACGCCAGAGGCGTTTTGCCTTTATCGGCCTGATCGAGCCGCTGCCGGCGCTGGTGTCCGATGCGACCCGCAACGTCACGGTTGTGGGCCTGCGCCTGCGGCCGGTTGGGGCCCTGGTCGGCGACGCCGAGAATCCGGCCAATCGCTTCTTTGTGGACCTGCGCCCGGAGCAGAGCGGCGAGAGCGCCTTTGCCGGCCAGCCGGAGCTGCTCTCCATCGGCCGGCCGGACCTGTCGCCGGATCTGGGTCCGGCCGGCGTGTTGCAGGTCTTCTTCGAGTGCCTCAAGCTGGCCGATTTTGAAACGTGGCGGCAGTGCTTCGCCACCTGGAGCGTACGCTCGTGGTACGAGCGGGACAGCTCCTATCTATACGTGGACCTGGCCTGGACGACCGTCAACGAACGGGATGCATCCACTCTCTGGGACCAATCGCGGCGCCGGCTGCTCGACGACGTCTACGCCGTCGAGGTGGCCGGGGTCAGCCCGGCGCGGATCGTCTACGACGCGGCGGCCCAGTCCGCCGGCCGGGCCGGAGCCGGCGCCGGGCCGCGCCTCGTCGAAGAGGTGCGCATCCTGGTCAACCACGTCGGCCGGTTCGGCGACGAGTACCGCACCTTCGCCGGGTACAACCTGCACCGCAAATGGACGCTGGAGCGCCTGGACGACGGTCCCTGGCGCATCACCAGCCCCCAGGCAATCTAAGGATCTTCAACCTCCCGGAGGTTGGCGATTGCGCCGGGCCGCCCGGCGACCATCGCTTGAACCTCCGGGAGGTTTGCTACTAAGGAGAACGTAATGGCCTATGAAGCCCGCCTGAAAGAGGTGCTGGAAGCCCTGGAAAAGAGTAACTTCGACGCCGAATCTAAAGAAAAGATTCGCCGGGCGCTCGACAGCTATTTCCGCGAGCGCGAACGTATGCTGGGCGAGATCGCCCCACTGCTCGAACCTGGACGCACCGGCCCGTGCCTGCCCGCGTGGCTGGCTAGGCTGGAAGACGCTATGAAGATGACGCACGAGGCATTCAAGGGCGTCGAGGTGGGCCAGCTCTGGCTGGCGGACATCGCCAACGAGGAGTACCGCTTCTTCTTCCACATTCACTTTTCGAGGGCGCCGGTGCAGCGGGACAAGATGGTCAAGCAGACGGAGAACCTGCGGACGGCGATGAAGGAGTTCGAGAATAAGTGGCAGGAGATCAAGAACGCCGACCAGGCCGTTGACGAGAAGTTAAAGAAAGTCGCCGAGGAGTACGAGCAGATCCTGGCCCACGTCGCCGGCGTCGCCGCCGAGACCGAGAAAGAAGCCAGGGAGAAGATGGCCAGCCAGGTTCTGCTAGGGACCGCGGCCGTTTCCTATCTGCTTGGCGCTGTGGGCATAGCCATCAGAGCCGGGATTGCTGTGCTTGGCAGCAAGCTGAGCGAAGCGGAGGCGCGCAAGCTCGAAATCTTCGCCCTGTTCAGCCGGGAGGAGCAGGTATTTGCCGTGTTCAAGGAAACCCGCGACATCGTTGCCGAGTTCCTGGAGGAGAACGATTATCCGCAGATCAAAGATGCCTGGGACGACGGCGAGGACGCGGCCGAAGCCCTGCAGAGCGCGATGAACACGGCCGGCCAGAAAAGCGACGCCGCCGCGTTGGGCGAAGCGCTCAAGGACGAGCTGGAGGACGTGTTCTCCGCCGCCGAACGAGAGTACAAGGAATTTGCCAACAAGCACCAATACCTGTTCTTCGGGCCATTGGGCGCCAGCTATTACCAGGAACTTGCCGAAGACGATACCTGGAAACAGTTCTCAGAAAACTGGAAAAAGCGCCGCGCCGACTTCGACGAGCTGCTGCGCGAGCGGACCCTGGAGGCCAGCCCGGATAAGATCCTGGAGGTCAGCCTCGAAGGCTTCTCGGACGACGAAAAGACGCGTATCTATTACGAACTCCGGGAACCGATTCGGGAACTGCTCCAGGCCTGGAACAAATGGAAGGAGTCCACCGACGACCCCAACTGGGCCCTGGAGAGCCGTGAACGGTTGAAGAGCACCCTGGACAAATTCCGCTGAGCGCGCCATGGAGGCCTTCGACCCCTGGGGTTGTTCAAAACCCCAGGGGTCTTGTTTGTCGGCAATCGTTACGGGGAGACGATGAGCGTGTCGGCGTAGATGTTCTGGTTACGGTTGCCGACGTTGTTGCTCGGCGGGCCGGCCGCCGGGTCGAGGTCGCATTGCGCGGCCGGTACGTCCCGGTTATCCGCCCAGGCCAGGTGGACGATGTGGTTCGTTCCGTCCCAGTAACTGTCAAGTTCATTATAGTCGCCGTGGAAAGCTGCTGAGCCGCCGCCAAACATACGGCAGTTGCCGTTATGGCTGACGTCGGTCACCCGCTCGTTGTGGCTGAAGGCCGGATAAGCGTTGCCGTCGCAATTCGAACAGGCGTAGTAAACGTCCAGGGCCTCGTTGTCAGGCGTGACGCTGTTGCGGAAATCGTACCAGGCCACGTGGAGGGCGCCATTGGAAACGTCAATGGTGGGGAAGATCTGGTGGCGCGGGCCGCCGTCGTCGTTGACCGTGACCGGCGCGCCCCAGGTAGCCCCGCCGTCCGTAGAGCGTTGGACCTGAACCTCGTAATTGCCGCCAACCAGATTCTGGTAGGCCACGTAGACGAGGTCCGGGTCGCTGTCGTCGGTGACGACGAAGGCGAAGGTGGGGGTGCGGAAGGCCACGCCCGGCGCCTGCCCAGTGCTGATGGTGTTGGCGATAACCGGCTGGGTCCAGTGCTGGCCGCAATTATCCGAGCTGACGACGCTGATGGCATTGGGGTTGTTCGAGCTGGGGAAGCTGTGGTAGGCGACGTAAACGGTGCCGTCCGAGGCCACGGCGATGTCTGAGCCCTGGTTGCGGTTGTTGGTGTCTGGGCCGCCACTGGAGATAGTCTTGGCTGGGCCAAAGGTGGCGCCGCCATCGCCGGAGGCGCTAAATTTGATGGGGAAGCCGCCGTTCAGGCCGTGGAAGCTGGTCCAGGTCACGTAGACGTTGCCGTGGCAGGGGCTGGCCGGGTTGGCGTCCACCTCCATCCACTCCTTGTCTACGAAGTCGCCGGCAAAGCCGAAAGGCTGGTTGGGCACGGCGAAGCCAACCGCACCCTGGTCTACAATGGTCGTGCTCACGTAGGTGAAGTTGGCCGGGTTGGCGGCGCTGTTGGGCGTGCTGACCCCGGCCGGCGTGCCCGGCGTGTAGTCGTAGCGGGCCACGTAGACGACCGTGTCTACCGGCCGGTCGGGCTGGTCGAAGTTGCGGTTGAAGGCGATGCCCGCCAGGTATAAATTACCGGCGCTGTCGAAGCGGACCACCGGATCGCCGGACCCATCCAGCCCTAACAGCGGTGAGGCCAGGCCGGCCGGCGACGTGTCCGAGCCAAAGCCGGGGACCATGGTGTTAAACCAGGTCGCCCCGCCATCCTGCGACAGATACAACCCGAACCAGGAGTCGCCAAAGACGGGCACCATCCGGTAATCGTTCCCCCCGGCGGCGACGATAGCGGGGTCAATAGGGCTGACGGCGACAGTTGTCTCATTGGCCTGCCGGTTCTGGGCATCGAAGCCGGGGTTGGGCACGCCGCCGTCCACGTTGTTGTTGTCAATGGTCACCTCAACGTCTGGGCCGTCAACGACGTGAGCGGCCAGGACGATAGTAACGGTGAGGAGAGAGAAGGCCAGGAAAGCCAGCAGGCTGCCGCCCAGGCGCAGCCGGCCGCG
The DNA here is from genome assembly GCA_022616275.1 of Chloroflexota bacterium. Taxonomy (GTDB): domain Bacteria; phylum Chloroflexota; class Anaerolineae; order Promineifilales; family Promineifilaceae. Next base: position 899 of record JAKEFB010000120.1, on the reverse strand, counting down.
GTCATTGAAGCGTAACATGGGTTTCTCCTTTTTCTTTGAAAACGCCAGAGGCGCACACAGGATCAAAAAATGGCTCGACTATCAGGTAATGTCCCTCGGCTCCCGGGCATCACCTCCTTTCACGTTCGCTCCTACAGGAGACTAGAATACCAAAAACGTTCAGCAAGATTATAGCGCAGAAAGGCCGCTTGCGTAAACCATCAGCAATTGTGTCAAAAATGGTGTCACTTTTTAACACTGACAGGGCGCGGCCTGGTACGTATCCTTTTCGTACACATGAACAACCGTAGCGTATTGTCAAAAGGAGCGTCCCATGACTCGATATTTTTTTCTGATCTGTCTTCTGCTGGTGGTGTTGCCCCTGGCCGCGGCCACTCCCGTAGAGGCGGCCGCAACCGTCTTCACTGTCAACGACACCACTGACCTGCACGACCTCGATCCGGGCGACGGCATCTGTGGCACGCGCAAAGAGACCTGTTCCCTGCGCGCCGCCATCCAGGAATCCAACGCCTTCTGCGGCGGGGACTACTACTGCGAGGAAACCATCGAGCTACCGGCCGGCACCTTCACGCTCACCCGCCCCGGCGCCGATGACACGGCCTTGTACGGCGACCTGGACATTACCGGCAGCGTGACCATTCGCGGGGTGGGCGCGGCCGATACCGTCATTGACGGCAACGGGGCCGCCCTCAACGACCGCCTCTTTCAGCTCATTGGCGATCCCGTCGTGACCCACTTCGTTCACTTCAATGATGTCACCCTGCGCAACGGCCGCAGCGAGCGGGGCGGCGCCATCTACAATCAGGGCATGGTCCTGACGTTCGAGGATAGCCAGGTGCTCGACAGCACCTCCACCTATTGGGGTGGCGGCGCTATCTATAACGACGGCGGCCGGCTCG
>JAKEFB010000119.1 GCA_022616275.1 Chloroflexota bacterium | reverse complement strand
GGCCAGAAACTCACCATAGGCCGGGTTGGCCGCCGCCACCTGTTCTGGCGAGACGATAAAGACCCGACGCACATTATCTCTCGCTTCCTCTAACTCTAACTCTAACTTCTTCCGCCACAAGGCGTCGCTATTGCTCTTGACCGTACCCAGGTAAACGGCCGTGGCGTTGTTGGCCACCCGCATGGGCTCAAAGACCGCTTCCAGGTAGCTGGGGTCCTGCTCTTGCAGCTCGTCAATGACCAGTAGCCAATGGGCTGTTTCACCACGCGCCGCCGCCTGGGGGTGGGTGGAGATAAAGACCACAGCCGCCTTGCCCAGACTACGCCGCAGCGGCCGGCCGCGCTTGCGCCACCGGCCGGCGTTCCAGGGGTTCTCCAGCCGCTCTTCCAGCCGGGCCACGCCCCGGCCCAGGCCGTCGCCGGTGGCCCCGAAGACAGCGTTGCCGCCGGTGCGCTGGAAGAGGTTGAGCAGGTAGACGAGCAACTGGGCTACGGCCTCGTTTTTGCCGCTCTGGCGGGGGAAGACGAGCAAAAACGCCCGGCCGCGCCGGTTAAGGACGCTATCCACGATGGCCTGCAGCGGCTCCAGTTGGTAAGCGTACAGCGGCCGGCCAATGGCCAGCCGGGAAAAATGGGCGACGTCGCTGAGCAGTAGCCTGGCCGCCCGGACCGTGCGGCTCATTGAAGCCTTCCCCGGTTCATTGCTGGTGGGGGCGCAGCCGGCCGAATTCCTCGATCAGCTCGGCCACCCGGCCGCGCCGCTGCAGGTGGATAATCAGTTCGCGGACCCGGTCGGACTTACCCCGGCCGCCCAGGTCGTCGTATTCGACTCCCAGGAGAAAGCATAACTGCCGCACGTCTTCCTCGCCCAGGCTGTCGTTGAGCCGCAGGTAGAGGCGGGCCAGGATAAGCTGGCGCAGCTCCTCGACCTGGCCGGCCAGATCGTCCAGCGCCTCCAATACCACCGCCTCCAGCGGTCCGCTCTGCCACTTCGGCCGCCGCCGCAACCGGCTCACGGCCGCCCGGAACTGTTCCTCGCCACGCTGTTTGTGTGTCATGTGTCACGTGTCATGTGTCATGGAGCAGGGGGTTGAGAGAGCGTCACTTCCCCGCTCTGCCTGTCTCCGCGTCTCCGCGTCCATCTGTGGTCACAACTCGATGTTCCACTCATTGGACAGCTCGTTGAGGGCCTGGGCAATGGCGCCGGCGATGCCGTCGGCCGCCAGGCCGGAAATGGCCCGTTTGGCGCGGAGCAGGCGGGCAATGGCCGTGGCCCCGGTGAAGACCAGGCTGGCCAGCCGGGCGTACTCCTCGGGCGGCAGCTCGTCGTGCAACTGCTCCATCACCCGGCGGATGGCCACCCGGGTAGCGGCCAGCTCGTCGTCCAGGCTGTCGCCGGCGGCGCGGGCCACCAGGTCGGCAATTTCCTCTAACGTGTAGACCCGGCCGTAGAAACTTTCTGAAGGCGTCCGGCCGGCGGCCGTGTGGGCGACGCAGGTCGGGGGATCGCTGCCATGCACCGCCCAGGCCTGGCAGGGTTGCCCGTCAGCCCGCGTCGCCGTGCAGCGCTGCGAACTCATCTTCCAATACCCTCCATAATTGCCGGAATAGAAAAGCATACAGCCGGCGCGGCGCTGCGCTCCACAGGGAGCGGGCCATAGAAAACACAGGCGTGAGCCTCCTTATAAGGACTGAGGACCAAGGACTGAGGACTGAGTAAAGTTTAGCACAGGTGTTCTATTTTCTAGCGTGAAGGAAGCGTGAAAAGTTGGCCTTATGTGGCCTTGGTTGACAATTTTGAGTTAAGGTGCGAGCAAGCGACAATTGGGTCATATGCCGGTGTAGCACAGACTGTTAGTCTGTGCGCTTCGGCGCAGGCTAGACAGCCTACGTTACATTTGTAAACCACTTCTAATCTTGATATAGTCTTGACCTGGAAAGTAAGCGATCTCAAGCAGTGCCCCTACCAAAACAAGGAGGAATCATGTCCCGTTTTCCAATTGTCGAACACGACCAGGTGACCGACCCTAAGGTCAGGCAGATTTACGACGAGATTAAAGCCGAGCTTGGTTTTGGTATCGTGCCCAATCTCTTCAAGTCAATGGCCACCGCCCCCGGTTTCCTGGGCGCCAACTGGTCCAAGTTCCGCAGTACCATCCTCCAGGGAAGACTCCCCCGGACCCTGAAGGAAATGATCGGCGTCGCCATTTCCCAGGCCAACGACAGCCAGTATGCCCTGAAAGTCCATTTACACGGCCTGACGGCCCTGGGTATTAGCGAGGAAGTGCTGACGTTATTGGTCTCCGACTTTGAAAACTGTCCCTTGCCAGAGCGGGAGAAGGCCGTGATTGCCTTTGGCCTGCGCGCGGCCACCCGGCCGCACGATCTCTCGACGGCCGACTACCAGCGACTTTGGGACCTGGGCCTGGACGACGTGGAAGTTTTCGAGATCATTGCCACCGCCAATCTTTTCACTGGAGTCAACCAATATACCGATGCCATTGCCCTTGAAATTGATTCCTTATGACCGACCAGGCTGCTCCAGGAACTGCTGACCGCCTGGAGAAGCAAAGTCACGACGATCTCCTGCAGACGACGCGCCGCCTGCTGGCCGACGTCCAGGCCCTGTCAACGCGCATTGCTGCCGCCCAGGAAATCGCCATTGCCATTAACCGGTCGTTAGACCTGGACGAAATCCTGCAAATTGTGGGGCGGGAAGCCAAATGGCTCCTGGATTTTAACCATTGCAGCGTTTGCCTGTGCCAGAAGGACGGGCCTGACCGCTTTGTGACCCTGTTCGGCCCGGCGGTCGGCCGTGAGGCTCTGGTCGTCAACGACTCTGACCCGCTGGCCATAGCGATTCGCACCCGGCAACCCCAACTTATCCAGCCGGCCGGGAAAGCTTCCACCGAGAAAACCTCGGCCTACACCGCGCAACTCATCATCCCTTTGGAGAGCGAAGACGAAGTGCTGGGAACCATCAATTTTGCCCAAGGAGGCCCCCGCCCTTATAACCAGGAAGATTTGCGCGTGTCTTACTTCCTGGCCCTGCAATTAGCCGGGGCCATTCGCAACGCCAAAAGGTTCAGGGAAGTCAACGAAGTGTATGCCCAGCTTGAACAGGCTTACGGCGATCTCCGCCAGGCCGAAAAGCTGCGTGACGACCTGACCCACATGGTCGTCCACGACTTGCGTAACCCCCTGACCGTTATGCTTGGCTCGCTAGAGTTGATTGGCCACTTCCTCAACCAGGGGCAGAAGAGGGATAGCAAGTTAAGCGATCTGATCGTTCGGTCTCGGCATGCCGGCCGGCGGATGATGGGCCTGATTGAAGATATGCTTCGGGTAAGCCAGTTTGAATCAGGGGAGCTACGGGTATCTCTGGCGGCCGTTTCCCTCCAGGAGTTGCTGGCCGAAAGGGTCCAGGATTACCTGTTTCAGGCGGAGAAGGAAGGCAAGAGTTTTGCTTTCCAGTGCCCGGCCGATTTACCGGCGGTTACGGCCGATGCCCACCTGGTCGAGCGGGTCGTTGATAACCTGGTAGAGAATGCTTTCAAATTTACCGAGCAAGGCGGCCGGATTGAACTTCGGGTTGAAGCAAAAGAGGCAGCGTTTTACGTAACGGTCAGCGACGACGGGCAAGGCATTCCGCCGGAGCAACAGGAGCGTATTTTTCAAAAGTTTGCCCAGGTCACAGACACAGAAGGCCGGCCACTCCGTGGCGGTACGGGATTGGGCCTGACTTTTTGCCAGATAGTGGTCGAGGCCCATAACGGCCGGATATGGGCCGAATCCACGCCCGGCCGGGGTTCGGCCTTTACCTTCACCTTGCCCGTAGTAGGCCTGGTGTAATTCGCGGCTATTTTTTTGGGAGGAACGAGCATGGAAACTATTCTTTCCCCAGACGGCACACCTATCGCCTATGAACGGAGTGGCGCGGGAGCGCCGCTGGTTCTGGTCCATGGCACCAGCGCGGCCCACACCCGCTGGGCGCCCATCCGGCCGGCGCTGGAGGCCCACTTTACCGTCTACGCCGTGGACCGGCGCGGCCGGGGCGGCAGCGGCGACGCTGCCAGCTACGCCATTGAGCGCGAGTTTGAGGACGTGGCCGCGGTGGTGGACTCGATTGGCGAGCCGGCCAACCTGCTGGGCCACTCCTTTGGCGCGCTTTGCTCCCTGGAGGCGGCGCTGCTCAGCCGCAATCTTCGCCGGCTGATTTTGTACGAGCCGCCGATACCGTTGCCGGGCGTGCCCATTTACCCGGTGGGAATCATTGACCGGCTGCAGGCGTTGCTGGACGCCGGCGACCGGGAAGGAGTGGTGACGACCTTCATACGGGAAGTGGTGCGGATGCCCGATCACGAGTTTAAGCTGTTCCGGTCGTCGCCGGCCTGGCCGGTGCGGGTGGCGGCGGCGCACACGCTGCCACGCGAGCTGCGCGAGCACGAGCAGTACCGCTTTGCGGCCGAACGGTTCCAGGCCCTGGATACGCCAACGTTGCTGCTGCTGGGCGGCGACAGCCCGGACTTCTTTAAGGCGGCTATTCAGGCCGTCCACGCGGCCGTGCCCCACAGCCAGGTAGTGGTTTTGCCCGGCCAGCAGCACATCGCCATGGACACCGCGCCGGAGATGTTTATCCGTGAGGTGCTGGCTTTTCTTCGGCCGGAATTGGGGGATTAGGGGATATTTGAACTGAGTCCTGGGCCACATCATCTCCTCGCGGACGTTCCCGCTGGGCTACGTGGGCGAGGAACCGGTGTGGAGCGAAGGGCAGCGGGCGCGCTACCGTCACGGCCCGGCCAACATCCGGCCGGGCGACGTGGGGGTGGTTGGGCTGGAAGAGATGGTGGCGGCTTTCAACCGGTCCCAGGAGCGGCTGGCGCATGGCCTGGAGCGGATGAGCTATGACGACATGTGCCGGCCGTCGGGCTACGCCACCCAGACCATCGGGGACAGCCTGGCCTACTTTCACTTCCACGAGGCCCAGCACGTGGGCCAGATCCTGTACCTGGCCCAGTTTGCCGGGAAGAAGGGGGTGTGGCTGTCGTGAAGGATGAGGAACACAGAGAACGGCAATCAAGGATTGCCTGGAGAAGACACAGAGAACCACAGAGAGTACACAAAGCAAAGGCGAAGAAGTAGATGACTCCATTCAAACGCTCGTTTCACGTGGGCTGGGGAGATTTAGACTCTAACGGCCACATGAGCAACACGGCTTATCTCGACATCGCCGTTGACGTGCGGATGATGTATTTTGAGGAGCAGGGCTTTCCAGTGCGGGAGTTCGGCCGGCTGGCGATTGGCCCGGTGGTGAGAAAGGACGAGGTCGAGTATTACCG
>JAKEFB010000118.1 GCA_022616275.1 Chloroflexota bacterium | reverse complement strand
AGTTTGTCATGGCGAAGTTCTCCTTGTGCTAGCGAAAGGTATGCCACCAGCTAGCTTAGGAGAACTTTGCCTTTTATTCAACTAGCACCATTGGTTATATAGTGTGTGTTTAGGGAGGGTCTCTGGTGGGGGGTAGGCGCTGGAGTGGGGGTGGATGCCGCCGGATGTGGGGGGAATTGGGGGGAAAACGGGGCATGACGGGAGTTCGGCTGCCGAACTCACATGCCCCTACTAGGTGTAGAGATGGCGGCCTTCGCCCGCGGCCGGCCGTTGGCAATATACCTGACAAGGTGACAAGGTGAGGGCTAACCGAAGGTTAGCCCGGTGACAAGGTGAAGGCGTGAATTTCACGGGTGAAATTCACCATGTCAGATTATGACGGTTGCCAGTATCATTAAGGCTGCTCCTGGCAGAGCGGGTCGTCCAGGGGCCGGCGGGCGAACTGGCGTTCTACCAACCGGCCGGCGATTATTTCCATTGCCTCGTAGGCCTGTTCAGCTACGGTCCCCCCAGGCGGCCCCGATCCACTATCCGTTAAGCGCCACCATAGAGCCCGGCGCGCCCGTTCCAACAATCGTTCGTCCTCTATAGCGTTACTTATCTGTTCCAGGGCCTTGGCTGCGCTGCGGCGCACCACGCTATCGCTATCCTGAAGCGTGGCGATGAGCGGGCGCACGGCGGCGGCATCGCCGATTTGCCCCAGCGCTCCGGCCGCGCTGCGGCGCAGCTCACTGTCCCTATCCTGGAGCGCGGCCACGAGCGGGGGTAGGGCGGCCGTATCCCCAATTCGTCCCAGGGCTTCGGCCACGATACGGCGCACTCGTTCATCGCTGTCCTGAAGGGCGGCGATGAGTGGCTGTACCGCCGTGGCCTCGCCAATTCGCCCCAGGGCTTCAGCCGCGCTGCGGCGCACCAACTCGTGGCTGTCCCCGAGAGCGGCGATGAGCGGGGGTACGGCGGCCGCATCCCCGATTCGCCCCAGGGCTTCGGCCGCGCTGTTACGCACAACCAGATGGCTATCCTGGAGGGCAGCGATGAGCGGCGTTACGGCGGCCGCGTCCCCGATTCGTCCCAGGGCTTGGGCTGCGCTGCGGCACACCCACTCATCGCTATCCTGAAGGGTGGCGAAGAGCGCGGGCACGGCGGCAGCCCCAATTTGCCCCAGGGCTGCGGCCGCGCTGTAAATCACATCGCCACGGCTATCCTGGAAGGCGGCGATGAGCCAGGGCACGGCGCCGTCATCCCCGATTTGACCCAGGGCTTGGGCTGCGCTGCTACGCACCCACACACTGCTGTCATTAAGGGCGGCGATGAGGAAGGGCATAGCGGCCGCCTCCCCAATTTGCCCCAGGGCATCGGCCGCGCTTTGGCGCACCCGACTCTCCCTATCCTGGAGGGCGGCGATGAGCGCGGGCACGGCCGCCTCCCCGATTTGCTCCAGGGCATCGGCCGCGCTATCGCGCACCCTGCTCTCGCTATCCTGCAGGGCCGTGAAGAGCGGAGGGACGGCGGCAGCGTCCCCAATTTGCCCCAGGGCGCCGGCCGCGCTGCGGCGCACAATCCAATCGCTATCCTGGAGGGCGCTGATGAGTGGGTGTACGGCCGTCGCCTCCCCGATTCGCCCCAGCGCCCTGGCCGCGCTGCCCCGCACCTCACGCTCGTTATCGCGAAGCGCGGCGATGAGCGGTGGCGCGGCGGCGGCCTCCCCGATTCGCCCCAGGGCATCGGCCGCGCTGCCGCGTAGTACACTGTTGCTATCCTCAAGGGCGGCCAGGAGTGGAGATAAGGCCGCCTCCCCAATTTGTCCCAGGGCTTCGGCCGCGCTTTGGCGCACAACCCAATCCTTATCCTGAAGGGCGGCCATGAGCGAGGGTATGGCGGCCTTCCCGATTTGCCCCAGGGCTTCGGCCGCGCTACGGCGCACCTCACCGTTCCTATCTCGAAGGCAGCGTTCAAGCCGGGCAATCGCCGGCCGGCCGGCCTGCCCCAACAACTGGATGAACAGTTGAGGCTCGGGACTGATTTTTGTAACACGTGATGGCCAGGCTAAAAGCCCCTGGATTCTCGGATAACGGGACCTGATAAAGCTACTGTACCAGGTTAAGGTCCACAAAATCCCACCGATGAGGCATCCCCAAAAGGGAAAAGATCGGTACAGGGCAAGCAGTCCCAGCAAGTACATGGCCCATAAGATGGTCGCCCGCTTGCCGGTCTGGCGACGGCCAAGCCACTCCAGTCGCCGCAACAATCTTTGGCTCAGGCGCTCGTCTAGCGGCGCGCCTTCGGCCAGCAGCAGGGCGGCCAGGCGCAGGTCGTGGTGCAGGGTGCGCTCTTCAGGGCTGCGGCCGCGCAGCAGGCGGCGGGCCAGGGCGTTGATGGCGGCCTCGTCCATGAGACCGGCGAGGAGCAAGACCGGCTCGCGCCAGGCGTAATGGTGGAGACGGGGGAAGAGAAAGCGCCAGGCGCGGCGCGAATCACGCTGCCAGGCCCGGGCCAGGGCCCAGGCGGCGGCGTATTCCTGGAAGGAGAGGTGGCGGAAGGCCAGGTAGCTGTGTTGGCCGATGGCCCAGACGTCCAGGATGCCGGCCTCTTGCCAGAAGTCGAGGACGGCCCGGGCCAGTTCCTCCGGTTCCGGGTAGCCGGCCGCGGCCAGGCAGCCGGACAGCCGGCCGGCCAGGGCTTCGGGGGTGGGGGCGGCGGCGCTGTGGCCGCCGTAATAGGCGAGGTGGAGGGCCCAGCCCAGGTAGCAGAAGCCGTCCTGGGCGGCGCGGCGGGCGGCGTCGCCCTGGAGCGGGCCTAGCCGGAAGACGGCCTCCAGGGTGTTCTGGGCCTGGCGGCGGCGCTCGATTTCCCAGCCGGCCAGCTCGGCGACGTAGCGGGCGTAGAGGGCGGCGCGGCGGGCCGGCAGCTCCGGCTCGTTCTCCCGGCTGGCCAAAGTCACCAGGAAGGTCAGCAAGAGGGGGTTGCGGGTGAGGGCCTGCAAGCGGGGGCGGGCGGCCAACTGTTTTTCCAGGGCGGCCACCTTTGTTTCCCCGTTGCCCGCCCCGACCGCGTCGCCGGCCAGGAAGCCAAACCAGTCGCGCAGGAATTTGGCCACGTCGTCAGGGGCCAGGGGCAGGACTTCAAAGTGGGGCAGGCTTTGCAGGCCCAGGCCGGCGTAGCCGACCGGCCGGGAGGTCAGAATGAAGCGGCCGGGCAGGCGGGCGGCCTGGCGGGCGGCTTCGCCGGCCAGGTCGCGGGCTTCGTCGAGGGCGTCGAGCAGCCAGAGGACCCGCCCCTGGCCGGCGGCGGCTTCGAGGGCCTGCTGGAGCATGTCATTGCCGGCGCTGGCCCAGGCGAGGGCGAAGCGCAGCAGGGAAAGCTGCCGGTCCTGGGCGTGGGCGTGGGCAAAGTCGCGCAAGGAAACGAGGACGGGGATGGGAGCAGCCCGGTCTTCGGCGGCGCGGCGGGCGAGGAAGCGGAGCATGGTGCTCTTGCCGGCGCCGGGGGCGCCGAGGACGACCAGGCGGCCGTGCTCGGCCAGGGCGGCCTGGGGGTCTACCGGTTCGGGCCGCTTTTCGGCCTGGTAGAGCTGCCCCTGGCGGTAGAGGTATTCGCCCAGGGTCCGCAAGGTGGCCAGGAACTCTTGAGAGGAGATGCGCTCTTTCTCCGGCGGCGCCGGCCCGGCCGTTTGGGCGGCTTCGGCCAGGGCGCGGGCTTCTTCGTCTTCCTGGCGGCGGCGCTCTTTTTCGGCGGCGGCCTGGAGGCGGATGTAGACGTGGTCGAGGGGGAGTTGCAGGTCGCGGAGCCGGCCGTGGCGGTCGGGCGGGGTGGGGATGCCTTTGAGGAGGACGTAGCGGGTCTCTTCGAGGAGCCGCTGCCGGTAGGCGGCCAGGGTGTCCTGGCGGCTTGATTCGGCTTGGCCGGCGGCGGTTTCCAGGTCGGCCAGGCGGCCGCGCCGGGAGCAATAGGCGACCAGCTCGCGGGCCAGGTCGCTTTTGGTTTCGCCGGGCAGGTTGTCGGGGTCAATGCCCAGGTCGAGGGAGAGGCCGGTTAGCTCGCGTTTGCTGAAGGCGTGTTCTAGCCACTGGCGCAAACGGGCCAGATCTTCAGGGGGATGGGGATCGGCCGTAGATTGTGGTTGCTCCGACACAGGACACGCTGTCGTTTTGTTGTCCTTACCAGTATAGCACAGGAAGACATGAATTCGCCTGACGATAGAATTATTCTGGTCTGATTACAGCGTAAAGATAATCTTTCTCCAGCCAGGCCAGTTCAAACTCAGCCAGAGAGACGATCTGGGGTGAATCACCGGTATTGGGGTCGTTGATGTACACTTGCTGCTCGTCCATGCCGACGACAACGACGGCATGATCCGTCGCTTCGTCCCAATAAGGTAGTTGAGCCGTATCTACAGCAACGATGGGCGGCCAGCCATTTTCTAAATGCCCGCGCAACGCCTGAAGGTTACCCTCTTCGATTAGAATGGATAGACCGAGCGGCCGCAAATGTCGTAGATTACGAAAGGGTGCGCCAATGGCATCAACGCGCAGGAGGCGTGCCAATCGCTTGTAGGTGATTGGCACATGCCAATAGTCCAACACCATAGCCGCGCAGACGGCCAGGCAATCAGCCTGCTGTTTCTGGCGACGGTGCGAGACGGGCAGCAATGTCATGGGCGCGTTGTCTGATGGCCTGGATTTCTGCTTCTGAAAGCGGTGTTACTTCGCCGGTTTGGGCATCAACGTCAATGAGGCCAACCTCGGCCAGGTTGCCAAAGCCGCGTAAGCGTAAAATAGCGGGCATTTGCCAGCAGGGATGATCGCGAAGAATAAGCATTGGCTCGCCGGCAATAATGAACAGGGCGACTTCCCGGGCCAGGTAGCCGTTGGCCCGGCGACGCGCCAGGTCGGGGGGCACGGTTATCTCACCGCTAAATTGTGCTTCTACTCTTAAAGGGCCTTCGGCCGGCCACTCGGTCGGGTGTTCGTAGATAATGCGCACCATCATCGCCTCCGTTGTCTCTCTGATGGCTTAGAAGTATAGCACAGGACCGACGGTTGTTGGAAGTCGCGGGTTGGATGAAGGTTAAGAAATGGAGTTTCGATTACGATTTCGATTACGATTGCGATTGCGATTACGATTACGATGGCGGTGGCGATGGACCCAACGGGACGGCAAAGGAACATGCCAGGTTGCCAAATTAGCGGTATAAATAGGGGGTGAGGAGAGAGCAATCTTGACCCAACTAACCAATTCATCCCGCTCGACCACTGTAGCTATTAAGCCGACGGCCGCGGAACAGCTTGACGTGACGCAACTGGAGCAGTGGCTGTGGGACGCGGCCTGCGAGATTCGCGGGGCGACCGACGCGCCCAAGTACAAGGACTTCATTTTGCCGCTGGTCTTCTACAAGCGGCTGTCTGACGTTTTCGACGACGAATTTGCCGGGCACGTCGGCCGCTACGGCGACGAACAACTGGCCCGGCGGGTGCTGGCCGACGACCACGCCGACGCCCTGCGCAAGGCTCGCCGGCCGATCATCCGCTTCATCATTCCCGAAGAGTACGCCTGGGGCAGGCTGCGCCACCACGGCAGCGGCGGCCTGGGCGAGTTCGTCACCAACGCCCTGCGCACCGTGGCCGAGCTTAACCCCGATTTGAAAGGCGTCCTGGACGTCAAGGATTACAACGAGCGGCAGAGCGGCCAGCGCACCCTGGACGACGACCGGCTGGAAGCCCTGATTGAAGTCTTGAGCCGCCACCGCCTGGGGCTGAAGAACACCGAGCCGGACATCCTCGGCCGGGCCTACGAATACCTGCTGCGCAAATTTGCCGAAGGGCAGGGCCAGAGCGCCGGCGAGTTCTATACGCCCAAAGAAGTCGGCTGGCTGCTGGCCCACCTGATTGACCCCCAGCCGCGCCGGACCTGCTACGATCCAACCTGCGGCTCGGCCGGCCTGCTCATTAAGGCCCGCCTCTACTACGAGCAGCAGCGCCCCGGCCAGCGGTCCCAGGCCCCCCACCTCTACGGCCAGGAACTCAACCCGATCACCTTCGCCATGGCCAAGATGAACATGTTTCTGCACGACTTTGCCGACGCCTTTTTCGCCATCGGCGACACCTTGCGCCAGCCCGGCTTTGGCGCGGCGGGCGCGGCCCGGCTACAACAATTTGACTACGTCGTGGCCAACCCGATGTGGAACCAGAAAAATTACGGCGGCAAGTTTTACGAGGACGACCGCTGGAACCGCTTCCAGAAAGACGCGCCGCCGCCCTCCTCCTCGGCCGATTGGGGCTGGCTGCAGCACATCGCCGCCTCGCTCAAGGAAGGGGGGCAGGCGGCCGTCGTCCTGGACACGGGAGCGGCCTCGCGCGGTTCGGGCAGCCAGGCCGGCAACAAGGAGAAGACGCTGCGCCGGCACTTCGTGGAAAAGGACTGGATTGAGGGCGTCGTGCTGCTGCCGGAGAACCTCTTTTACAACACCACCGCGCCCGGCATCATCATCCTGTTGAACCGGGGCAAGCCGGAGGGCCGCCGGGGGCAAATCATGCTTGCCAACGCCAGCAATTACTTCGTCAAGGAGAAGCCCAAGAACGTGCTTACAGACGAAGGCATTGAAGCGGTTAGCGAACTGTTCCACAATTGGGAAAGCCGGGAGCGGCTGAGCCAGGTGATTACGCTGGCCCAGGCGCGGGAAGCGGACTACAACCTCAGCCCGTCGCTGTTTGTGGACGTGGGTGAGCCGGTGGATCACCGGCCGTTGCCCTACATCCTGTCAGATTTGCAAAAGGCTCGTGTTGTGCGGGAAAGAGCAGATACGACTCTTTATTCCTTACTCGTGGACTTAGGCTTGGAAGAAAAAGCCTGATGATGCCCCCGATGACATTGCAAATAATTCCAGATGGATGGCAGGTCGGTAAAATCGGTGATTATGCTCTGCTTGTGAATAGTGGTGCTACACCTAGAGGTGGGGCGAAATCCTATTTGTCAAGTGGTGTCCCCTTGATTCGTTCTCAGAATGTTTTGATGAATCAGCTCGACCTCCGTAATGTTGTCTACATTTCAGATGACACCCACCAGGACATGGATCGTTCACAAGTGCAACCTGGAGATGTATTATTGAATATTACAGGCGCATCAATTGGTCGAGTGGCATATGTGCCAGAAAGTGTTCCTGAAGCAAATGTAAATCAACACGTTTGTCGCATAAGGTTTAAGAAAGATTCGATTTACCCTCCATATGTTGCTTTCTACCTCTCAACGCATAAAGCACAGATCGGGATTCTTGGGGCCCAATCAGGCTCAACCAGGCAGGGACTCACCTTTGGACAGATTAAAATGCTTGAAATTCCCTTACCGCCCGTTGAAGAACAGAAAGCCATTGCTGGAGTGTTGCGGGCGGTGCAGGAGGCGATTGCAGCGCGACAGCAGGAAGTCGCCCTGGAAGGGGAACGCAAAGCCGCGCTTATGCAGCACCTTTTCACACACGGTACGCGTGGTGAACCTTTGAAAGACACCCCTATCGGAAAAGTTCCCCAGGGCTGGAAAGCTGGGAAGCTTGGACAGATAGCCACTATCGTTATGGGACAATCTCCTCCAGGTAATACCTATAATACCAATGGTAGTGGTAAGCCACTTATCAATGGGCCGGCAGAGTATGGTTCCGAGCACCCAACACCTGTCCAATGGACAAGCCAGCCAACAAAAATCTGCGAGGCAGGTGATATACTGTTTTGTGTTCGTGGGAATACGGTAGGGCGAATAAACATCGCTGATCAGCCATACTGCATTGGTCGTGGAGTAGCTGCGATTCGTGGAAAAGAGGATGAGTCAGCCACATCTTTCATTAGATACCTTTTAGAACATGAAGCCACTCGAATCTATAACATTGCTACTGCTGGTGGTTCGACTTTTCCAAGTATCACTACATCGCAACTGAAAAGCTACGGTGTTCCTACACCTACTCTTGATGAACAGAATAGTATTGCTGACGCCTTGCAGGCTTGCGACACCAAAATCGCCGCCCTGGAAAAAGAAATCACCACGCTCAACGAGCTGTTCCAGGCCCTGCTGGAAGAGTTGATGACCGGCCGGTTGCCGGCCCGGCCGTTGGTGGAGGGGGTCACACCAGCTAAGGACGATGAACTGGTGGCCGGTAATGGCGAGGAATATGGGCAGTGGCGCCAGCCCGGCTTGCTGGATGTTCGGAGATAAGAATAACTGTCGCGGCCGGGCCGGCGGGTAGAAACGTTGATGAAAAAGATAAGGAGCAAAACATGGAACTTGGCGCATTCTCGATCAGTTTGGCGGTGAAGGATATCGAGCTTTCGAAAGCTTTTTACGAGAAGCTTGGTTTCCAGGTTTTCGGCGGAGATATTTCCCAGAACTGGCTGATCTTGAAGAGTGGAGAGCACGTGATCGGTCTTTTCCAGGGGATGTTCGAGAGGAATATATTAACTTTCAATCCCGGCTGGGACAACAACGCCCAGCAGTTGGATAGTTTCACAGATGTGCGGGAATTACAGCGCCAATTGAAAGCGCAGGGTGTGGAATTCATGAGCGAAGCAGACGAAAGTACGACGGGACCCGCCAGTTTCATGGTGATGGATCCCGACGGCAACCCAATCCTCGTTGATCAACACGTCTGAAGTGTCGGTCAACGATCGGGAGACTATGAACGTACTAGCCCGCCGTCTGACTTGAGTGAGATATGGACGATCTGCAACAATTGACAACGGCCATCCGGCGCACCTGGTCCCACGAACCCAGCCCCAAAGCGCAACGCTACGTGGGCAAATTCCTGGATCGCACCCGGCGTAGACAAAAGATTATGGCCAGAGTTCAAGGCAACCACGGCGTCTACACTGTCTCCATTAATGCCGAAGGGACCTCTATCGTCTCGGCCTGTACCTGTTACATCGGCAAGGGGGGCGGCTGCCATCATTGCGCCGCCCTGGCCGCCACCTTCCTGGCCGATCCCGGCAGCTTCCAGGTCCTGGAAGAAAAAGCCCTGGCCGACATCAGGACCCTCGACGACCTGCCCAAGTACCTGAACAGCGTCACCCTGGACGGCCTGATTAAACAGTTAAAGGAAAAAGGATTTAGCCAAAAAGCCTTCGCCGAAAGTATCGGTATGTCCTCCCGACACCTGTCGGCCGTCAAATCCAGCGAATTACGCAACCGCACCTTTCACGAGCTGGGCGCGACCAAGCTGGCTTGCCTGTGGGTCTTGGCTCGCTTTGGCCCAGAAAGCCGCAACCAGGTCTGAAATACTCGGTCTACCTTCCCCAGTACGTTTTAACGTACTTCCCATCACTAGCCGGCGATTTCAATCGCCGGCGGCCGGCAACCAACCACCGGCCGCCCTACACGGCCGCCACTTCCGGCAGGGGTGGTATCTGGGGGGATACCGAAAAAGCAACAGCCAAAAAATCGCTCACCGGTGGGGTGGTTACAACGGCCAGGACGGCCTGCCACAGATCATCGGGCAGATGGCGTAAGTTAGCCAGGGGGATGGATAACGGCCGGTCCTGGTGGTGGGCCATCATCCGCGAGAAGCTGATAAAGGTCAGGCCCACGGCGCGGGGTGGGGTATCAGGTGGTGTGTGATGTCAGGATGGAATTAGTGTGTGGTATACTCAGAGCAACGTTCTTGAGGATCGTTATGGTAGTAAAGCCGTTCAGGAGAAATTAATATGCGTACCGCTACGCTCGAACAAGTCCGGCGCCTTGTAGACCAACTGAGTTTACCTGACCAGGCCCGGCTGCTTGAGTACCTGACGCCCCGCGTCGTCCGCACGGTTGTGTCTGGCCAACAGGCTGAAGCGGTCGGAAAGGCTGCCCTGCCAGAGGCCTGGGCCGAACTCTTCCGCATCGGCGATGCCATTGCCGCGCTCGATACTCCGCAAACAGAAACCTTAACTTCGGCCGTTACCTCTGCGCGACGGTAGATAAATGTACGCTGAGGCGCAGGCTTTCGCTATAGCAATGAGCAGGCTGCCTAACCTGACCCTTGTATCACTCGATACGACGCTTGCCGAACAAGCGCTTCAACTTGCTGCCCAACAAGGCCTTCGGGGAGCCGATGCCGTCTATGCCGCTGTTGCTCTTAAGACAGGCTATACTCTCGTCAGTCTGGACAAAGAACATCTTACTGGGTCAAGGGATGTCATAAAAGAGGCAGACTTTTGGGACAGCCATGACATTACGGATTATCTGGACGAGGTGGAAGTGGTCAGCGGCGCATACCGGCCGAAAGAGGGCGAAACGGAGCGGAATATTGTTGAGGAAACAACACGCGCGGGGCGCACCACAATAAACAAAAAAGCTAATGGTTGATAGCTGATAGCTGACAGCTATTTTCAGAGGAGCAAGCGTGTCCGAAGCCTCGGCCGTCCAGAACCCGATGATCAAGTACGCCGGCCAGGTTGGCTGGCAGGTGGCCGGCCGCAAACAGGCCTTGCAGTGGCGCGGCGGCGACGGCGGCCTTTTCTTCAGCGACATTCTGCGCCAGAAGCTTATGGACCTCAACCCCGGCGTCGTAGACGAAGCCGCCGCCAACGAAATCATCCGCCAGTTGAACCTGCTCCCGGCCACCATCGCCGGCAACCAGGCCGCCCTGGAATGGCTGCGCGGCGAACGGTCGGTCTTTGTCCCGGCCGAAAACCGGGAGCGCAACGTCCGCCTGGTTGACTTCGACGACTTCAACCACAACGTCTACCACGTCACCGGCGAGTGGCGGTGTAAAAACCCCCGCTTCGCCAACCGCGCCGACGTCGTCTTCCTGGTCAACGGCGTCCCCGTGGCCACCTGCGAGACGAAGAGCGCCGGTAAGCCGGACGGGCTGGCCGAAGCCGTGGCCCAGATCCGCCGCTACGAGCGGGAGACGCCCGAACTTCTACTCTCTTCCCAGGTCTTTGAGGTCACGGAGCTGTTCCGCTTCCTCTACGCCCCGACCTGGAACGCCGGCCGCAAAGCCCTGGCCAACTGGAAAACGGAGCTGGGCGCGACGGGTGATTCGCCGGCCGAGATTGATTACGAGACGGCCGTCAAGACCTTTTTCAACCGCCGCCGTTTCCTGGCCTTGCTGCAAAAGCACATCCTTTTTCTGACCAAAGACGACGAGTTGAGCAAGGTCATCCTGCGCCAGCACCAGACCCGCGCCGTAGACAAGGCCGTCGAACGCGTTTACGACCCCGGCCGGCGGCGCGGCCTCATCTGGCACACCCAGGGCAGCGGCAAGACCCTGACCATGATCACCATCGCCGCCCTGCTGCTCCAGGAGGCCCCCGGCGGCGAAAAGCCGACCGTTCTTATGCTCGTGGACCGCAACGAGCTGGAAACCCAGTTGTTCCGCAACATTACCGGCTACGGCATCGGCAACGTGGCCGTCGCCCAGAGCAAGCGCGACCTGCGCGCCCTTCTTGCTTCCGACTATCGCGGCCTGGTCGTCTCCATGATCCACAAATTCGACAAGGCCGACGCCAACCTCAATCTTCGCCCCAGCGTCGTCGTCCTGGTGGACGAAGCCCACCGCACCACCGGCGGCGACCTGGGCAACTACCTCATGGCCGCCCTGCCCAACGCCACTTATATCGGCTTCACCGGCACGCCCATTGACCGGCTGGCCAAAGGCCAGGGCACGTTCAAGACCTTTGGCGGGGACGACCCTCAGGGCTACCTGGACAAATACTCCATCGCCGAGTCCATCGCCGACGGCACCACCGTCCGCCTGCACTACAGCCTGGCCCCCTCCGATCTGCTGGTAGACCGGGAAACGCTGGACAGAGAGTTCCTGGAACTGCGCGAAGCGGAGGGCGTCAGCGAAATTGAAGAGGTTGACGCCGTCCTTAGCCGGGCGGTGGCCCTCAAAGAGATGATGAAAGCCGGGCAGCGGGTAGCCAATCTGGCCCATTTTGTCGCCCAGGACTTCCGCGAGCGCATTGAGCCGATGGGCTTCAAGGCCTTCCTCGTCGCCGTGGACCGGGAGGCCTGCGCTCTGTACAAAGAGGCCCTCGACCCGCTCCTGCCCGAAGGGTACTGCGAAGTCGTCTACTCCCCGGCCCACAACGATCCGGAACTGCTGCAAAAGTATCACCTCTCGCCGGAGCGGGAAAAAGCTATTCGCCTGGATTTTGCCCGCAAGGACAAACTGCCCAAGCTGCTCATCGTCACCGAAAAGCTGCTCACCGGCTACGACGCCCCCATCCTCTACTGTATGTACCTGGACAAGCCCATGCGCGACCACGTCCTGCTGCAAACGGTCGCCCGCGTCAACCGGCCGTATGAAGACGACGGCGAGGATCAGCGCCAGAAGGAGATGGGGCTGATCGTGGACTTCGTCGGCATCTTTGAGCGATTGGAGAAAGCCCTGGCCTTCGATTCCGACGTGGTGGCGGCCGTCATTCAAAACATTGACGTGCTGCACAATCTCTTTGAAACCATGATGGGCGAGCAGGCCCCGGCCTATCTGCCCCTCACGGCCGGCTGGGACGACAAAGCCAAGGAGCGGGCCGTCCTCTATTTCGAGGAGAAAGAGAAGCGGGAACAGTTTTTCAAATTCTTCCGCCAGGTACAAAACCTCTACGACATCCTCTCGCCCAGCGCCGCCTTGCGCCCCTTTATGGACGACTACCAGGCCCTGGCCGTCCTGTACGGCATGGTCCGCTCCGCCTACAGCAACCAGCCCTACGTAGACCGCGAATTTACCCAAAAGACGAAGGCCCTGTTGCGCCGCCATACCGTCAGCGGCGACATCGAACCCCCGACCGTCATTTATGAAATTGGGCCGAAGCAGTTGCAGGTCATCAAAGACAGCGACAGCGCCGATACCGTCAAGGTCCTGAATTTGCGCAAATT
>JAKEFB010000012.1 GCA_022616275.1 Chloroflexota bacterium | reverse complement strand
GGATAGACCCATAGCGTTTGGCGAACAGATCAATCGCTTCGTCCTGTTGAGGCCGGATCAATTGCTCCGTTTCTTGGACGACTTGTTGCAGATGGTCGCTGCGAAAGCGATTAAATATTGTGGCGCGCACGGCCGTGCCTGGAACTTCTCCATCCACCACGATTTTGACCACCTCATTGAACGTGCGTAATTTGTCGTTGGTTGAGCGGGCCGCTTTAAGGCGCATCTCGTCCAGTTCGGCTTTGGCCTCAACATGATGATGCCAAAGGCAGGCATCAAACAGGTCAAGGACGACGTCAGTGAAATCAAAGAGCGACTGTTTGAGGAAGGCGATTAGGATGGGATAGCGTCGCATCGGCGATGAGCGCTGCAATTGCTGATTGGTTGCCCTGGCACCCATGTTAGCCAGGAATTTAAGCCGGTTGGGATTCACAGCGGCTAGATTCCAGTCCGAAACTTGGGCATTTTGGAGAAACTGTATCTTCTCCAGCGTTCCCTTAATCTGCGACGCGGTGTGGTCATTGGGCATCCGCTGTAACCAGCTCAGGGTGGTGCGGTAACCTCTTGTGGCTGGTTCTAAAAGATCATCAAAAAACCGTTCGCCTGCTGCTGAAAGCAGCGGTGAAACGTGCTCGAAGGTGATGTTAAGCGCTTGTTGTCGAGCTGTTGAAACGATTCGTTCCAGGCTGGTAAGGCCTAGACGCAAGAGGCGATCCCAGCGCAGCCGTTCGGCCGCCGTATGCAGCAAAAAAATTGGTTTATCGTGTTCCAAGGCGCGTGCGACCAGCCACGCTTCAAGTGCTTTCAGGTCTGTAGCGGAAGGGCGGCGATAGCCAAGATAGACCATAACCTGGGCCAGGTGATCACTGCGGGTTTGCTCGCGTTCGCCGTAGGCTTGGATAGCCTCCATGGGGACATCCAACTGATAAGCCAGCAATCGCACGGCATCCTGAGGTGGTGTGAGCAAATCATCGGGTATGAAGCCCAAGTAGCGTAGTGAGCAGAGTTGGAGGGCAAAGCCGAGGCGACTGTGGTCACCGCGCTGTTGGGCCACGACATCAAGGTCATCAGTGGTGAGGGTGAAGAAACGGCCCAGGTCTTCACTGGAAATGTCTTTGGGAAAGAGATTGAGACGTTCACGCTCGGCGGCGGTCAGAAAGCCCTCAGACATCGTTACACCTCTGGAGATGAGGCGACATGGCTGCTTGGACGAGAACCTATTTTCACCCCGCGATGGCGCAAGTACGTGTAGAGGGTTGGTTTGCTAATATGGAGTTGGTCGCAAATCGCTTGCACACTTAACTGGCCCTCTTTATACAGAGTTTCGGCGGCCATGGCGGTCGCTTTGGCCTGCCTCGGCAGACCGCCAGGACGGCCCCCTTTCCGTCCCCGTACTCGCGCTGCCTTCAGCCCGGCTTGAGTCCGTTCACGAATGAGGTCCCGCTCAAATTCGGCCAGGGCGGCAAAAATATTGAAGACCAGTCGGCCCTGCGGTGTCGTGGTGTCAATGGGATCGTTGAGACTGATGAGGCCGATTTCCCGCTCCATCAGTTCATTGGTGAGATTGATCAGATGTTTAAGGTTCCGCCCCAACCTGTCGAGCTTCCAGATAACGAGCGTATCCCCTGACCGTAAACGGGATAGCAGATCATCAAGAACGGGCCGTGCTGTTTTGGCGCCACTAGCCACTTCTTCATAGATCTCGTCACATTGGGCCTTTCTGAGAGCATCTACTTGTAAACTGGAGCTTTGGTCTTTCGTGCTGATACGAGCATATCCCACGCGCATCATTCCCTCCTGCAAGGTTGAGATAGTTAAGTATACTCATGTTGCGCGAGGGCTGCTTTACTTTGATTCGTCTAACCGGTTTTCTTAACCAGAAAACGGTGTTTTCAGTTGCCCTACAGTCTCCCTTCAGGAGTTAAGAAAAACGGTGATTTTATTTAACTGGTCGTGGCGAATATTGGTTGCTTGCCAGAGGAAGCGAGGCGTTCAGTAGGGGAGAAAAGAAGAAACGGGAATGGTGAATCACACGCTTAGCGTTGGATTTTTCGCCAGTTCTATAAAAAGGCGAGCACCCCCTCCGGCATGTCGGCGGTAGAAATGGCCGGCCGGCCTGGCTGGGGGGGCGCTGTTGGGGTGGGAGCGGGCATCCTGGGCGCGCTTGGCTGGTTTATCGGCGCGGCCGTGCCGCTCTTGCAGACACCCGGCCCAACACCCGCCGACGAATTAAGGCTGCGCGTGTCTGAGGACGAGCTGCCCTATGTCGAAGGGGAATTGGTTGACGCTGGGACAATAGAGGTTTTGGTAACAGGCAACGGGCAAGCCCGGCTACAATAGAAAAAGTATGCTCAGGCTTCTTGCTTCCCCGCGAGGGAAGACACCATTGCCGAAAGGACGGTAAGCCTGCGCATCATTTGCACATACTTCCCATCCCTGGTCACGGCAACATAATCTGCATCGTCCGAAGCAAACTGCTTGAGCTGGTCTTCGGGTGAAGAACTTTGGTTAACGCTGTCCCTTCTTAGCACCGCTGCAAATAAATCATTCAAGCGTACAGTGGAGATCACCTTATGCAACCCTGGAGATTCAATCTTTCCACTTAATTCGGACGCCAGGAGTTGCTCGGCAGCAAATGTATTGGGCAGATCATTCTTAAATGCCATCCAACTGTATTGCGAAGCCAGACCTGACATGGGTAGTGGCGCGTTTCCAAGGGATGGAGGTTCGAGATGCTCCCATTGACTGGAAGCTGCTTTCACAGCGTGATAAGTAAGTTGGTACTGTGGATCAGACCTCAGTATAGCCCTGTGTAAATCAGCGACATAGCCCCAACCCTGAAACATATCTGTTTTCCCGCCTTCTGTGGCTAAGAAAACGACGACACGCGGCCGACCAAGCCGTACCGCACCGGATAGGAGGACGAGCAGGCGCGTCTCCCACCACGCCTGGCCTTCCTCTAAATCCAGAACGACCACCTCATTCTTCACTGCATTACGGAGAGCGTCAAGAATCTCGGTACTACTGCTATCAGGAACCGGTTTGCTCGGGACGCCAATATTCGTCGGCACTGTAGTAGTAGACAATCGGGCTGGCGAAGTGCCCGAGAAGTCCAGTTTGATGCCCTTGTATTCCAATACGGCCCGATTGCTTACCAACATGTCAATCAGCAACAACAGCAATGGAATGAGGCTCAGGATAAGAATCCCTAACAACACCACACCCTCGTTGCTCTCGCTGGGCCAATCCGTAGCCACGCGGGCGATCAAAACTACGAGAGTCAGGACGGCCAAGATTCCGAATACCGATAACAGAGCTGCCCGTGAGCTATACGGCCAAAGGTTTTGCGATTTTTTATCCATACATCTCCTGATACCAGATGATTACTCCAGTGAGAGCCGCCTCTGCGGGCCCGATTATAACAGATTCTTTATCCCCTATAACCTATCCCCAGCGCCCGGCTACGAGGTGGCCAGCGCCCACTCCGGCATGTCGTTGGTATACCTGGACCACCATCTCCATTGCCTTCTGCCACACCACCAAATCCCGATGCGACTCGATCCTCGCCACTTTCTCCTCCTCTCTATCCCCTATAATCTATAACTATAATCTATTCCCTGTTCCCTATTCCCTGTTCCCTGTTCCCTATCCCCCATCACCTCCTCCGCCACTCGCTGCCCACTCTCCACCGCCCCCTCCATGTAGCCCTGGTGGACGGCCGTGTGCTCGCCGGCCAGGTACAGCCGGCCGGCCGGCTGGCGCAGCGTGGCCCAGTGGGCAGTCACCGCGCCGGGCGGGAAGTAGGCGTAGCCGCCCTGGGTGAACGGCTCGTTTAGCCAGGCGACGGTCCGGCCGCCGGCCAGCCAGCGGCCGGAGCCGGGAAACAACTGCTCCACCTGGGCGGCCACGGCGGCAATTCGTTCCTCGTCGCTCAAGGCTGAAAAGGCGGTCGTGGCCGCCCCACCGGTGTAGACGGTCAGGATGCCTTCCTCGCCGGGTTGGCCGGCGCTGGACTCCCAGATGCAGTTGATCGGCAAATCGGTCAGCAGGTAACCGTTCCAGGCCCACTCCTGCCAGAAGCGCCGCCGGTATTGGAGCAGCACCTTAGTCACCGCCCCGTACCGCAACCCGGCCAGAGCCGCCTGGTGGGCCGGCGGCAGGGGTGGGTCAAAGCGGATTTGCCGCGCCGGGCCGAAAGGGATGGCTAACACGGCGAAGCCGGCGTCCAGATGATGGGTGCCGCCACCGATCTGGTAAATGATGCGAACGCCGTTATCGTCCTGCTGCACGGCCGTCACCACCGCTTCCAGGCGCACGTCGGGTAGCGCCCCGGCCATGGCCTGGGCCAGCCGGTCGTTGCCACCCCGAATACAGTAGGTCGGCAAGCTCGCCTCGCCCGGCCGGCCGTAGTACAGCGCGCCCCAGCGGGCCAGGTCCAGCAAGGAGTGCTCGGCCGGCTCGGCCAGGTATTCGGCCCGCAGCCGGGCGGCAAAGGCCTTTTTAGCCAGGGGGTGGACGGCCAGCGTCGCCAGCCACTCGGCCACCGATAGCCGGTCCAGGGCCATTGCTTCGGCCGCCTGGTGAGGCTCGGCCGGGTCAGGGACCGATCGGCCCAACTCGGCCATCGCCGCCTCGATGGTCGCCAGCTCCGCGTCCAGGGCTACGCCCCACAGCCCGGCGTCGTCCACCGGCCCCCAGCGGCCGTCCAGGGCAAACCAGTGCATCCAGGCGTCCATCCCCCCGACCTCTTGCAGCTCCAGGCCAAATTGCCTGGCCAGCGCCAGCAGCCGGTGGTGGAATCCTTCGATAAACTCCCCGCCGCCCTCGACCGACTGGCCACCGGCAAAATCACGCAGCGTATGGACCCGGCCGCCCACCCGCGGCCGGGCTTCCAGCACAACCACCGGCCGGCCGGCGCGCTGCAGCGCCAGCCCGGCCGCCAGCCCGGCCAGCCCCGCCCCAACGATCACAACAGGTTTGGGAGTCATGGCCTTATTATTGCACTCCATTTGTCATCGCGAATGACGCGAATGGGCGAATGAACGCGAATGTTTTTTAATCTTTATTCGGGTCATTCGTTCAATTCGCGCGATTCGCGATAAAACCTTATCTGCGTTTATCAGGAAAATCTGCGTCCCATTCTCAGCCATCCCCCGAGATGTGGTAGCGGACGCCCGGCCGGCGCTGGCGGGCCATGCGCTCGTCTACGGTGTTGCGGGCGATGACTTCGTAGAGGACGGCCTGGGCGTTGCCCTGCTTGCGCAGCACCCGGCCGAGGCGCTGGACGTATTCGCGGGCGCTGGCGCTGCCGCCCAGGACGACGGCCACCTTGGCTTCGGGCACGTCCACCCCTTCGTTCAGCACCCGCGAGGTGACGATGGCCCGGTAGAGGCCGGCGCGAAAACCGTCGAGGATAGCCTTACGTTCGGCCGCTTTGGTCTGGTGGGTGATGGCCGGCAGCAGGTGGCGGCGGGCAATCTCGTAAGCAAAACGGTTGTGGGCAGTGAAAATCAGCATCGGCTGGTCGCGGTGCTCGCGCAACAATTGGTCCAGGAGGGCCAGCTTGCCCCGTGCCTGGTGGACAATTTCCTTGAGCTTCAGCTCGGCCACTTTGGCCCGGCGGGCCTCGGCTTCGTGGGCGCTACGCCTGGTAAAGGCGTCCCACCAGCCGGCTCCGTACCGCTCCCGCAGACCAGCCTCGCGCACGTAACCGGTGTACATGGCGTAGGCGTTGTCGTAAGTGGTCCGCTCCTCGGCCGTCAGGTCCACCCGGATGCGCTCCGTACGGTACTCGGCCAGTTGCTCGCCGGTCAGGTCGTTGACGTGCTTGCGGTAAACTACCGGCCCGACCAGTTCGTCCAGCAGGGCGGCCGGGTCGGCGCCCGCTTCGCCGTCCACGCCGGCCTGGGGGTAAGTGGCCGTCAGTCCCAGCCGCCAGGGGGCGGCGCACATCAGGGCAATTTCGTGCCAACTGGGGGCCGGCAGGTGGTGAATCTCGTCAAAGACCAGCAGCTTGAACTGGTCGCCCAACGCTTCGGCGTGGCTCCAGGCGCTGGGGTAGGTGGTGACGGTGATCGGCTGGGCGTTCTTCTCCAGCCCGTACCAGACGCCAATCGAGGTCTGAAAGCCCGCTTCCAGCCGGGCGTACCACTGGTGCAGCAGGTCAATGGTTGGCACGACGACCAGGGTGCTGGCGGCCGCCTCGGCGATGGCCTGCAGGGCGACGAACGTTTTGCCGGCCCCGGTCGGCAGGACGATGCTGCCCCAGCGATCGGCGGCCGTCCAGGCGGCCAGCGCTTCGACCTGGTAATCGTGCGGCTCGCGGCCGTCGTGCAGGTGGAGGGATGTTAATCGCTGCCAGCGGGGGACGTTGTCGCGGATGCCCTGGGCCTGGAGCCACGGCCGGACAGCCCGGTAGTGAACGGCCGGGCAGCGCCACCTGGCCTCGTGCCAGCGAAAGGCCGCGGGCGGGGCTACCCGCTCGTCTACATCTTCCAGAACGAGCGTCCCACCCAGAAAACGAGCGCGGGGAAACAACTCATTGCTCATCGCCAATCCATCACTCATTGCTGTATTGTAGCACACATGTGCCACATTTCCTGTCACTTCAATCCCAGCATCCTACCTATATATGCCGGGTGCGCACAGGGCGTGGGCATCTGTGCTATGGGAGAATGAGGGTGTGGCGTTACCTGTCACGGATATGTGGTACAATACATGCTAGAACATTCGGTCTAGCTGCCATTCGAGGGAATTATGACGACACGACTTGCCACACGTACCGCCCGCCTGCGCCAGATAGAAGAGCTTCTCTCTCTGGCCCCGGAGGGGCTGCGGGCAACGGACATCGCCGGCCGGCTGGAAGTGGACCGGCGGACCATTTACCGGGACCTGGACTTTCTTTGCGATCAGGGGGTGCCCATCTGGCAGCAGGGCGGCCGCTTTGGTATTAACCGCACCTGGTATTTGCCGGCCGTCCGCCTCTCTTTCCACGAAGCAATCGCCCTGGTTATGGCCGGGCTGCTCCTGTCGCGGACGATTGACGAACGCAACCCCCACGTGGCTGCTGCCCTGCGCAAGCTGGCCGTGACGCTGCCGGGGCCGCTACCAACGCATCTGGAGCGGGCGGCCGAGCGCGTCCAGGCCCACGGCGACGGCCATCGCCAGGTGGCTGTCCTGGAGGCGATTGCCGAAGGGTGGGGGGGTAGTCGCAAGGTCCAGGTCAATTACCGCTCGCCACGCAGCGGCTCGCTGCGCGAGCGAGTCATTGCCCCCTACGCCATCGAGCCGACGGCCTCCGGCATTTACGTCATCGGCCACGACGACTGGGCTGAAGATATCCGCACCTTCAAGCTGGACCGGCTGGAGGGCGCCACCGTGCTGGAGGAGCCGTTTACCATACCGGCCAATTTCGACCCGGAAGCGTACCTGGCCACCGGCTGGCGAATTATGGCTGGCGAAGAGATCCACGAGGTGGTGTTGCGCTTTACTTCAACCGTGGCCGTCCACGTCCGCGAGCGGCAGTGGCACCCCTCCCAAAAATTGAAGGCGACGGCCGACGGCGGTTGCCTGTTATACGTTCACGTGGCCGAGCCGCTGGAGATGCAGCCCTGGATTCGCAGTTGGGGCGCCCAGGTCGAGGTCCTGGCCCCCGGCTGGCTGCGCGAACAAATCGCCGCCGAACTGCGGCAGGCGGCCGAACAATATCAGTGCTGAGAACTGAGTGCTGAGTGCTGAGTAACCTTACTCGTCCCTCAGCACTCAGTCCTCAGTCCTGTTTTCAGGAGAAGCAGTTTGAGTGTCCTCAATGTACAGGTGTACCGCATTAACAATGATCTGGTGGAGTTGTTTTTTAATCCCCGCGAGGTGGACTTGCGGGTGGGGGAGACGCTGACGCTGCGTGAACGGGAATCCGGCCGCAGTGTCATTGCCCAGGTGATCGCTTTCCGCTCTGCTACGTATCCCTCCCTCTTGCGCGAACAATTGGTTAGCCTGGTCGGCCCGGAGCTGAGCAGCAACCCGCTGGCCGAGACGATGGAGCAGCAACTGATCCTGGCCACGGCCGAGGCGCCGAATGAGCAAAGCGAGGAAATGGGCAACATCAAGGTCGCCCTGGCCAAGATTCGCAAGACGGTCCCGGCCCACGAGAACGGCTTCGGCCGGTGGGAGCAGTGGGACGGCTGGATCCCGGCCCGCAACGTGGACATTTTTCGGACCGAAGACCACGAGGTCTTTGCCAATTCCACGCGCAACCTGGGCCACCGGCTGCGGCTCGGCCGGACGTTGTCCGGGCACGACTTCCTGGTCGAGGGCCAGGAGTTGGAGAAGGTCAACGTCATTACCGGAGTCAAGGGCAGCGGCAAGTCCCACCTGAGCAAGGTCGTCCTGTTGCAGCTCATTGCCCAGGGCGCGCCGTGCATCGTCTTTGACATTAATCGGGAGTACATCCATCTGCCCAAGGTCGAGGCAGACTCGCGTACCGGCCAGGTGGCGAAGCCGGGCATCATCCACCTGGAAGCCGGCGGCAATTTTCGCCTGAGCGTACGCCAGTTCGGCCTGGCGCCGATGATGACGTTAATGGAGCGCTTTGGCCTGCCGGAGGTTTCAGCCCTCCACTTTGAAAACCGGCTGGCCAAGCTGTGGGCTGAGGCCGACAACATGGAACGGCGCAACGGCGGCGGGCAGGCGCCCTACATCGGCCTGGAGCAATTGATCCAGATGGCCGAGGAAAATGAATTTGGCGGCGGCTCCAACGTGGCTATCGTCAACAACGCCATCCGCTCCCGCCTGGAGTCGATCAAGAACACCCGTATCTTTGCCCGCAACCCCAAAGAAGCGGCCTCCCTGAGCGAGGCTTACCGCAAGATTCGCGGCGGCGGCGCGTTGATCATTGACGTGTCCGGCCTGTCTAACCTGGCCCGCGAAGGGTTTGTCCAGGCTATTATTGAGCTGGTCAAGGAGTTGTGCATCCGGGAAATAGACAACGAAACGCACCGTTTCCCGTTCATTTTTTTTGAAGAAGCCCACCTGTACGTCTCACGCAAGAGCATTGACTACATCGTCACCCGCGCCCGCCACCTGGGCATTACCAGCTTCTTTGTCACCAACATGATCCAGGGGCTGGAAGAGGCAGTGCTGCGGCAGGCCGACAACCTGTTCCTGCTGCGTATTCCCTTTGAGGACGACGTGCGCCACGTGTCGCGCGGTGCAGCGGCCGACTACGAAACGATGATGGCTTTTGTCCGCCGGCTGCGGGAACGGCACGCCCTGGTTATCGGCAACGTCACGGCCCAATACCCGCTCATGTTCGAGGTAGACCCGCTGGCCGGGGTGAATACGGCCGGGGAGACGCGTTACTTTTTCCGCACCTCATAAAAGTGCCAGGCACTTGTTCTACTCCCCCAACAACTGCCCCAGGTGTTCTTCCCGGTGCTCGCCGAAGGATTCATTGCTGATATAGGCCCACAACGGCGCGCCATTCATCTTATGATTGGAGATTGGTTCATCTCTAATCTCCAATCTCCAATCTCCATTTTATACCGGAGGTGAGTATGAAGAAAATCAAGAGTGCGGCCGCTTACGCGGTGGAGTGGCTACAGAAAGATTCCAAAGATAAGAAGAAATTGCCATACATTAAACCGTCGTCGCTGGCCAAGGGTTGTCTGTTATACATCGCTTTTGAGCTGCAGGAACAGCCCAAGCCGCCGTTTGACGCCCGGGTGGGGCGGATTTTGTCTGTCGGCACCGACAGCCACCGCCGTCTGCAGCGTGGGCTGGAGCGGGCCTGCCTGGCTCAGGAGGTGTTCTTTGAGATTGAAGAATACCGCATTCACGGCTTCTGTGACGGGGTTCTGTACATTCCTCCGGACAAGGCGGCCAACGAGGCGATGGCCGGTTTTTGGGCGCTGGAGTTCAAGACGGCCGCGGCCTCCGAGTTTGACAAGGTCAAGGCGGCCGGCATTCCCAAGGAAGAGCACGTTCGCCAGGCGCAGATTTACCTGTGGGGGCTAGACGCTTACTACCAGGGCACGGTCCCCCTCAGAGGGGCGATCATCTACTACGAAAACCGGGACACCCTGGAGCACGCCGCTTACGAGGTCTACCCGGACCCGGAAGCGATCAACGATCTGCTGGCGCGGGTGAAGAAGATGCTGGAGGGATTGGAGGAAGGGCGGCTGCCAGACGATTTTCTACCGGCCGACCATTGGGCCCACCGTTACTGCCCGTACCTGGAGATTTGTGAGCCGGGGCAGCGGGCAATGGAGTGGCAGGCCCGGCAGCCCAAGACCCTGCCGGACGAGGTGCTGGCCGACATCATCGCCCGGCGCATTGTGGCCAAAAAGGGGGCCGAAGAGATGAAAGACGGTCAGAAAAAGAAGAAGTCGGGCGGCCGGTCGCTGTTGGAACTGGCCCAGGACCTGGAATGGGAATAGGAATCTTATCGGGGACGTCTGGCCGATACAACTCGATGAGGCACTGCGTTGCTTCCTTACGCTCCCGATCAAGCCTCCGCTCCCAGGCGTGCTTGGGCGATGCGTTGAGCAGCGGCATCGGTGGTAATGCCTTCGGCCGCGGCCGTGTCAAAGATGTCGCGCAGCGCCCGTTGGACGCTCTCGGTCACTTCCTGTTCAGCCTGGGCATACGACCAGCCCATCGTCTCGACCCCCAGCACCCCTATGGCGCCACCGGCGTTAATCACGTAATCAGGCGCATACAAAATGCCTCTTGCTTGCAGCCTCTCGGCGTCTTCCGGGACGTCTAGCTGGTTGTTGGCCCCACCGGCGACCGCGCGGCATCTCAACTGCGGAATGCTCGTCTTATTCAAAACCCCACCTAAGGCGCATGGTGAGAAAATATCACACTCCGTCTCATAAATTGCTTCGGCAGGGATAAACTTCAATCCAAGTTCATCGCGAAAGTGGCGAATGGCGGTTTCAGCCACGTCATTGAATAACACGCCGGCGCCGGCTGCACGCAAGTGTTTAATCAGCTCTCCGCCTACCTGTCCTGTGCCCTGCACCAACACACGCCTTCCCTGCAAGGCACTGTTCCCAAATAGGCGTTCGCAGACCACCTGTATACCGGCGAACACGCCCAATGCCGTAATCGGGCCACTGTTGCCCATCCCGCCAGCGGCGGGCGTGCGGCCAAAGATGTAGGGCGCGCCGGTCTCAGCAATGATGTCCATGTCCGTGCTTGAGGTGCCGACGTCGGCCGCTGTATAAAACAGCCCGCCCAGTTGGCGAACCAGCGCCCCATAGCGGCGCAAGAGTGCGGGCCGGGATTGGGGGTCAAAGTTGGGCGGAATGGCGATCACCGCCTTGCCCCCGCCGCGAGGAAGACCAGGCACGGCAAACTTGTAGGTCATCCCGGCCGAGAGCCGGAGCGCATCTTGTAGGGCAGCTTGAAAAGTAGGATAGGACTTCATCCGCGTGCCGCCGCCGGACGGGCCGAGGCGGGTGGAATGAATGGCAATAATAATCCAGGCCCCGGTAGGTTTATCGTGGCGGATGATGACGGTTTCACCATCCCATTCACTGAGCAACGATTTTACGTCCATAATGTATCGGAAATAACCTCCCGGAGGTTACTGTCTGGTCAAACCTCCGGGAGGTTATCACTCGACAGCGTAAAACTGTATTCCTGGTAAGCCACTAGAGACGGTGCGCCCGCCAGGCCAGACGGCCGTTGGATAGCCTCCAGTAGATTGACCAGGGTATTCGTCACTCGTAATTCTAACAGATTCTCGCCTGGTTTTACGTGCGATGATTCACCGATTCGTTGGCCCGTGGATAAGGCAACGTCCAGCGAACATGCTGCCCTCGTTTCCTGACCTGAATGTGTTCATTGTATCTTTGCGCAAAATTAAGGTGAGAACCTGATTAGAAAATCCATCTTCTGTCATTATGCCCCCTTCTCGTTCGACGTTAGAATAGAACGGCAAAAATAAGCCGTAATCCACCAATTACAGATAAGGAGATTCACATGAGCAAAGGTAAGAGCACCACCAAGAAGTCCAAGGGACTCACAGACGAGGAACGAGCCGCGTTGAAGGAGCGCCTCAAAGAGGAGAAGGCGGAGCGCGATGGCAAGGCGGCGGAAAGCGACGTACTCGCCAAGATCGCCGAGATGCCGGAACCGGATCGCGCCATGGCCGAGCGGATCCATGCTATCATCAAAGCCAGCGCGCCAGCCCTCTCGCCGAAAACCTGGTACGGGATGCCCGCGTATGCCAAGGACGGCAAGATCGTCTGCTTCTTCACAAGCGCGGCGAAGTTCAACACGAGGTACGCGACGTTCGGCTTCAACGACACGGCGAACCTCGACGAAGGCGCCATGTGGCCGACCTCCTTCGCGCTGAAGGAGTTGACCGCCGCCGAAGAGGCAATGATCGTCGCCCTCGTAAAGAAAGCGGTGAGCTGATCACTGAGCTTTCCACGGGCCCCTTCCCATTCGACGTTTAAATAGAACGGCAAAAATAAGCCGTAATCCATCATAGTAAATACAGTAGAAAGGAGTAAATGATGCCAAAAGTCAACAGGCTCTCGATGGTCTCTGTGGTAGTCAGTGACATGAAAAAGGCAAAAGAGTTTTATGCGGAGAAGCTAGGCTTAGAGGTCGCAACGGACTACCGCCAAAATGATGATAACTGGTGGGTAACG
>JAKEFB010000117.1 GCA_022616275.1 Chloroflexota bacterium | reverse complement strand
GGGCGCAACTGCGCCCGCCAGTAGGCCAGTTGCTCCGCCAGCACCGTCCCGGCCAGCCATTCCCGCTGCCACACGGCGTAGTCCGCGTACTGCACAGCCAAAGATGGTAATGCGTCTGGCTGGCCGGTCAACAGCGCCTGGGAGAAGGCGGCCACCTCGCTGAAGAAGAGGCCCATAGACCAGCCGTCGGAGATGATGTGGTGCATGGTCAGCAGCAGGACGTGCTCTTCCTCGGCCAGCCGCAGCAATGTCGTCCGCAGCAGCGGCCCGCTGGCCAGGTCGAACGGCCGGCGAGCCTCCTCGGCCGCCAGGCGGCGCAGTTCCGCTTCTCGCTCCCCGGCCGGCCGGTGGCCCAGCTCAATGACCGGCAGGGGGATAGTCAAAACCGGGGCAATTTGTTGGTAGGGAACGCCCTCCACATTGGCGAAGGTCGTCCGCAGCGCCTCGTGCCGGGCGACGATGGCGTTGATAATCTGCTCAATGTCGGCCGGGCTGAGAGAGCCGCGCAGGCGAACGGCGCTGGCGATATTGTAGGCCGGGCTGCCGGGCACCAACTGGTCCAGGAACCACAGCCGCTGCTGGGCAAAAGAGAGCGGCAGGGCACCGTCCCGAACCGCCGGCCGCCAGGGTGGCAACGTCCCTGCTTGTCCATTTGCGCGGCCCAGGGCTTTCTTGCGGCTGAGGCGTAGCAAGAGCAGCGCCTTCTTCTCAGGCGACAACTGCTCAATCCGGCCGGCGATTTCACTCATCGGCGACGGCTACCTCCTCTACCGCCTGCTCTTCCACAGCCGCCAGGTGCGCGTAGAGCTTCTGAGCCAGAAGCTGAGCGTTGGGTTCACGGATGACGGTGTAATGGTTGCCAGGGAGAACGTAGGTGGCTATCTCTCCTCTGACGGCCCTCCCCCATCCCCGTGTCGGATCTCGCAGCAGGTCAATCAGCGGCCGCAAACGCGCCTTCAGCCAACTAAAGGCCGGCAGGGTCAGAGGGGTAAAAAAGGCAAAATAAAGAATGACGCCGGCAACGCCGGTCAACGCGCTGACAAACGAACCTGAATCAACGTATAGGAGGATAGACAACGCCAGTCCAATGCCTAAGGCCCACCGCGCCGCCTGCCGGCTGGCCGCGGCTTCTAACTTTTCGTGTCCCAGAAAGGGATCGCCGGCTTTGAAAAAGAGGACTCTCCCCGAATAGGGTTCCAACGTGTAGTCGCGCAGCGCCTGGATACTGGTTTCGTAAATGCGGAAGAGGCGCTGCACGTAAGAAAGCTCGACGTCGGAAGAGAGAACGTTAGCAGCGATAGCCTGGTCGAGTATATAAGCCAACTGTTCGTCTTTGGCCAGAAGGGCGAGCCGATCCCAGGAGAATGCCGGCCGGTCCAAAGGCAGGTCTAAAAGCTCCTGGGCAAAGGCCAGAATACGGAGAGCGTTCTCCTGTCGCTGTTTGGCAGACGTTTTACCTGGCACAAAACCATAGTAAGCGATCTGCGCCACTTTATAGAACCTGTCTCCAAGCCGGGAAGCAGCAAAAGCCACCTGCGAGACGACGGCCGAAAGAATATAAACGAAAGGCAACAGGTAGGAGAGCAAGCGCCACAGTGGCCGGCCCAGGCCCTCTTTTGCCCGCAGCCACGTTTTCTGTGGCGCTTGATAGGCCAGCGCCGGCGTCTGCTGTGGGTTGGGAACCGGGCTATCTATCAAGACCAGCAGGCCCACTTCCTGGCCCTGGTTGCGAAGCTGTTGGGCCATTTCGAAAGCCACGACGCCCCCGGCCGACCAGCCACCGAGCAAATACGGGCCCTCAGGCTGGACTTCTCTCATGAGACTGAGGTAGTATCCGGCCATCTCCACCACCTGTTGCTGCGGCCTTTCCTCGGTTTCGGCGATGCTACGCGCCTGGAAGCCATAGACCGGCCGCTCTGGACCCAAATGGCGGGCGAGATCGGTGTAACTGAAGATATTACCTCCACCAGGGTGAACGAAGAAGAGCGGCCGGCGACCCCAGTGCCCCTTTTGTAGGGCGACCAACGAAGAAGATACTGGCGCCACTTTCTCGCTCCGGCGGAGAATGGCCGCCACTCCTTGAATGGTGGGGCTCTGGAATAACACAGCCAGCGGCAGGTCAAAATCCAGTTCCTGGCGAATACGGGCCATGACCCGCACCGCCAGCAAAGAATGCCCCCCCAACGTAAAGAAGTTGTGATTAGTACCGATAGGGTGAACGCCTAACACATCCTCCCAAATATCCACCAGCTTTTTTTCCAGCGTGTCCTGTGGAGCGATAGCCGTCTCGGCCAACACCAGGTCTCTCTCTTCCGGCGCTGGCAGAGCGTGCCGGTCTACCTTGCCGTTGGGCGTCAGCGGCAGCGCATCCAGCCAGACGAACGCGGCCGGAACCATATAATCGGGCAGTTGTCCGGCGAGAAAGTGGCGTAGTTCCTCGGTGGGTACACGTTCACCGGCCGGGGCCAGATAGGCCACCAATCGCCTGTTGCCAGACCCGCGCCCAAGGGTGGTGACGACCGCTTCCCGTACCTGAGGATGCTTGGCCAGGGCAGTTTCGATTTCGGCCGGCTCAACCCGAAAGCCGCGAATCTTGACCTGCTGGTCCACTCGCCCCAGGAAAAGAATATTCCCGTCGGGCAGGTAACGGGCCAGATCGCCGGTACGGTATAGACGCGCGCCCGGCTCGTCGCTGAAAGGGTTAGGCAGAAAGCGTTCAGCCGTGAGGCCAGGACGATTGCCATAGCCTCGGGCCAGGCCAACGCCCCCAATATACAGTTCGCCGGGCACGCCGATTGGCACGGGTTGGAAGGCGTTATCCAGCAAGTATACCTGGGTGTTCGCTACCGGCCGGCCGATAGGCGCCTGGTCAACACACGCAGGCGCTTTCCCGCCACTGAGGTGGCACGCGGTGGCAACGATCGTCGTCTCCGTCGGGCCATAGCCATTGGCGATATAGAGATGTTCAGGAGCGTGCGCCTGCCAGAGGCGCAGTTTATCTGGTAGGGCAGCTTCTCCGCCTAACAAAACTGCCCGTAACGACTTCGGCAGTTCCAGGTTCCGGGCCTCGATCTCGGTTGTGAGCAGATGCCAATAGGCGGTGGGCAGGTCGAGCACGGTGATGCCCTGGTCCGCACAGGCGCGCAGGAACGCCGTTGGCGAATGGAGCATGGTCTCTGTGCGCAGAACCACTGTTCCCCCGTTAATCAGGCAGGTGTAAATTTCCTCGGCCGACGTGTCAAAGCTGATCGAGGCAAACTGAAGAACCCGATCACCTGGCATAACAGTCACCAACTCACGTACGGCCGTGGTGACGTATTGGACCAGCGAGCGATGAGAAATCATGACTCCCTTGGGCCGGCCGGTAGAACCCGAGGTGTAAATCACGTAGGCCAGGTTTTGTGGATTGACCGTTGACGTTGGGTTAGCCGGCAGGCGGCTCTTGCGGGCAATAGCCGGCCAGTCGCTATCCAGGCAAATTACCTCTACGTCGCCTTTGGGCAGGCGATCCACGAGGTACTGCTGCGTCAGCAAGATCGCCGCTGCGGCGTCATCCAGCATGGTAGCGATCCGCTCCGACGGATAAATTGGATCGACGGGTACATAAGCGCCGCCGGCTTTGAGCACACCCAGTATCCCCACAATCAGTTCCGGCGAGCGTTCCAGACAAAGAGCAACGAGCGTATCCGGTCCGACACCCAACTCCTGCAAATAGTAAGCCAGTTGATTCGCCCGCCGGTTAAGTTCTCCATAGGTCAACACCTGCTCCTCGAAGCAGACAGCTTCCAATTGGGGAGCACGGGCTACCTGCGCCTCAAATAAATGGTGTACGCATTGGTCTTGTGGATAAGGTTGCCCGGTATCATTCCCTACTACCAACAAACGATGGCGCTCAACCCCGTCAAGCAATGTCAACTCGGACAGCGGCCGGTCGGGGCAAGAAACAATCTGTTCCAGCAAAACGTGAAAGTGATGCAACATAACCTGCATCGTGGCAGGCTCGAATAAATCACTGTTGTACTCCAGGTACAGATGCAATCCGTTTTGCCTTTCCTCTACCACCATGGATAGGTCAAATTGAGTTGTTTCTTGTTCAAAAGAAACCAGGCTCAGGCTCAGCCCTGGCAGGGCCAGTTCTGGCATGGGGGTGTTCTGGAAAGCAAACATGACCTGGAAGATAGGGGAATGGGCCAGGTCGCGGGCGACCTCCAGCTCCTCGACCAG
>JAKEFB010000116.1 GCA_022616275.1 Chloroflexota bacterium | reverse complement strand
GCTAACGGCCGGTGATACCTGGCAGGAAACCCGCATCTGGTGTACCAACTGCGGACACTGCCGCCTGCTGGGCAAATTAAACGACACCGAGTTTGTCCTGCGCTGCCCAGACTGCAACGACGAACCCGGCTCCTTCCATTCCCAAAGCGGCCGGAAATACCCCTTCGACGCCGATTTCAAGACTTTTCGCCCGGCCCTCAAGCGCTTTTCCACTCGGATGGACGACCTCTTCCAGACCGCCATCCGGCAGGGCTTTGCCCCTTGCGGCAAATGCGGCCGTTCCCTGCCCCTGCGACACACTATCGCCCATTACGCCCCGCCCTCCATCCGCGCCAAACGCGGACTACATGTCTACTGCTACGACTGCGAGGCCGGTTCATACGAATCATTAGACGGTTTAGCCCTGAATCTGCCGCAAGGGAGGGCCTTTTTCCAGGCCCATCCTCGCATTCATGCCCTGCCCCAGAGCGAAATTGAACAGGCCGGTGTACCCGCCATTGTCGTTTCCTTTGCCGGGGTGGTCAACAACGCCACCTATGATGTCATTCTCAAGCGTGGTACCTATGAAACCCTGGCCGTCCACAGCAGTGATGAGTGAAACAAGCGTCAACAAAAGCGGAAGTCGGGCCATCTACCTCCTTTTTACCGCCAACACCATCTCCCTCATCGGCAACCAGCTAACCCTTGTGGCTATTCCCTGGTTTGTGTTGGAAACCACCGCCAGCGCTGCCCAAACCGGCCTGACCGCCTTCTTTCATATTCTACCCATTGTCATTGCCGGTTTTTTGGGCGGCACCGTCGTTGACCGGCTGGGCTACAAGCGCATGAGCATCGTGGCCGACATCGCCAGCGGCATCACTGTCGCCTTCGTTCCCCTCCTTTTTGGCCTGGGCTTGCTCCCCTTTTGGATGCTGCTCGTCCTGGTATTCCTGGGCGCTTTGCTAGACGCGCCCGGCTCCACGGCTCGCGCCGCCCTTGTGCCGGAGCTGGCCGAAGCGGCTAAAATGCCTCTGGAACGAGCCAGCTCCCTGCTGCAAATCGTCGAAAGAGCCTCCAGGTTGGTCGGGGCGCCACTGGCCGGGCTACTGGTGGCCGTTATGGGCGCTCAAAATGTCCTCTGGCTGGATGCCGCTACATTTGCCATTTCGGCCGCCATGGTTGCCTTCCTGATTCCCGCCGCCCAAACGGTCACCCCGATCATCAGGCAGCGATACACCTCCGACCTGGCCGAAGGGCTACGTTTCCTGCGCCAGGATCGGCTACTGTTGGTTATCGTCGGCGCCGTGATGATCACCAATTTTCTTGACGCCGCCAAAGGGTCGGTCATCCTGCCGGTCTATGCCCGTGATGTCTACGATTCGGCCGTGGCCCTGGGTCTCATGTTTGGTCTTTCCGGGGGTGGTGCCGTCCTGAGTGCGCTGGTCTATGGGATAGTCGGCCACAAATATTCGCGCCGCTGGACTTTCGTGGGTGCTTTCATCGCCGTCAGCCTGCCCATCTTTATCCTGGCCGCTTTGCCTCCCCTGCCGGTCGTGCTGCTGGCCCAATTCGTGTCCGGCATCGCCGCCGGACCTATTAACCCTGTTATCAGCACCGTTGAATACGAACGCATCCCACCCAACATGCGCGGCCGTGTTTTCGGCACTATCACCGCCGGAGCCTGGATGGCCATGCCCCTCGGTGTTCTGTTAGGTGGTTACGCCATCGAATGGGCTGGGCTGGTTCCCACCCTCCTGGTTGTCGGCGGCTGTTACCTGCTCACAACCGTCAGCCTGGCCTTTCACCCCGTTCTAAAACTGATGGATGTTCCATCCGTTGCTTAAACAATACGGACGTCGCCACCCCAGGGCGAGAGGGTAAAACTCTCCCCGGCGGTGCTAAAGGAACGCTCATGGTCACTCAGGTTCAGAGCGATGAGAATGCACTCCCGCTCATCCTGGCGTAAATAAGCGTAGACGCCGGCCGCTTCGTCCAGGTAGACGGTCTGGCGGCGACCCCGCCACAGCGCCGGGTGGTGGCGGCGAAAGTGAATGAGCCAGCGGTAATAAGCGTGCAGCCGGTCATCCTGGGCCTCACCCCAGGTCATCGGCAGGCGCGCCTCAGACATGACGTGCCGGCCGTCTTCCCAAACTATGTCCCGCTCCTGGGAAAGTCCCACCTCTGTCCCGTAATAGACGATGGGCGGCCCGGCCAGGGTAAACTGGCACAGGGCAGCCAGCTTCAGCTTGCGTTTATCCCCTCCCACCAGCCACAAGAAGCGGTTGACGTCGTGGTTGTCCAGGAAGCTGGGGCGGCTAAAACCAGGCGGGAAGAAGGCGTCATGGCTATCCAGGAAACTATCAAACTCGGCCAGGCTCATCTCACCAAAAGCGAACGTGTTGCGCAGGACTTGCTGGAGCAAAAAGTCCAGGCAGCCATCCAGCCGGCCCCAGTAACTCAACTGGGTCGGCGGCGTCTCGACCACCTCGCCAAAAATCCAGGCATCCGGCCGGGCCGTCTTGACCACAGCGCGAAACTCGGTCCAGAAATCGCGGCTTGGGCCCAGGGCATAATCCAGGCGAAAACCGTCAAAGTCAAACTCTGTCAGCCAGTAGCGGGCGGCGTCCAGCAAGTGGGCGCGGGCCGGGGGATAATCCACGTTAATTTGGGGCAAATCTTTGACGCCAAAGAACGACTCGTAATCGTCTGGCCACGATTTCCAGCGGTACCAGTGATAATAGTCGCTAGAACGGTCGGCCTGGGCAGCCTGGAAGGTGGGGTGCCCGCTACCCCAGTGGTTGGCCACAAAATCCAGCAGCAAACGAATGCCCCGGGCGTGGGTCTCGCGCACTAGCTCACGCAGCTCTTCTTCTGTCCCCAGGCGGGGGTTCACCTGGAAGTAGTCCGTAGCGTGGTAGCCGTGATGGCTCTCGTCGGGGAAGAAGGGGTTTAGCCAGACACAGTTAAAAC
Source organism: Chloroflexota bacterium (assembly GCA_022616275.1). GTDB lineage: Bacteria > Chloroflexota > Anaerolineae > Promineifilales > Promineifilaceae. The sequence continues at coordinate 13,099 of JAKEFB010000116.1, read as the reverse complement.
CCAGGCCGGCAATGTAGTCCAGGTTTTCGACGATACCCGGTAGCGTGCCGCCGTAGATGCCATCCAGGTTGGCTGGTTGGTTCCATTGTCGGCCCTGGCCAGGGTGAAAACGGTCCGGGAAAACCTGGTAGATAATTGCTCCGGCTGCCCAATCTGGCGGGTCGGGGTTGCCCACCAGGTAAGAGAACAGTGTCTCATCGTCGGCCGGGATGGGGTCGCCGCCGCCCCGAGGGAGGGCGGCAATGGTGTAGCGGACGAGCGTTCCGGCCGGCCGGGGCGGCAGCGCCACTCGCCAGACCTGGATGTAGCTCCAATTCAAGACGTCCCATTCCGTCTCGGCCAGGGTTAGTTCGACGGTGGCTCTGTCCGGCTCCAGAATCTGGCAGAGTACCCGCTCGACAGGCTGGGGCAGGGCCACGGTCACGGTAATTACCGGCGAGTCGCCGGGCTGCGGCGCCTGGGGTGTTAACCGGTTAAGGTGTTTGACGCCACGCCGCGAGGCGCGCACGTAGGCCAGGCGGCGCTCGTCTGTGGCTAAAGAACCAAAGATAAAATCTTTCAAAACGCTTACCGTTATCCTTTCACTGCGCCTTGGGTCAGCCCACCGACGATCTGATCTTGCAACAAGATGTAGACGATCATAATCGGCAATGCGCCAAGCAAAGCTCCGGCAGCGAAGACCCCCCACTGCTGGGCGAACTGGTTGCTGGTGAAGATAAACAGGCCAACCATGAGCGTGTACTGCTCGGTGCTCTTCAAGAGAATGCGGGCCATGATAAAATCGCCATAGGTGCCAATGAAGCTCAGGATGGCGATCACGACCAGGATCGGCCGCATCAAGGGCAGCAGCAACCGGGTAAAGATTTGCCAATGGGAAGCGCCATCCACCATGGCCGATTCGTCAATGTCCCGGGGAATGGAGTCAAAGAAACCTTTCATCAACCAGATGTTAATGCCCATCGCCCCACCCAGGTAGACCAGGATCAGCCCGGCGTGGGTATCCAGGCCAAAGCGGGGAACGACGCTGCCAATTTCCGAGATGAGCAGGAAAACGGCCACTATGGCCAGGAGGCTGGGGAAGACCTGGATGAGCAAGATGGCCCGCAGCAAATTATTGCGCTGGCTGAAGCGAAAACGCGAGAAAGCATAGGCGGCCAGCGTGGTAATGGAGACGGACAGGATCGTGGTCGTCGAGGCAATCTTGATTGAGTTCCAGAGCCACGTCGTGAAGGGGAAGGTAGGACTGGTCAGTAATTCCCGGTAATTGCTCAGGCTGGCATTGGCCGGGATCAACCGTTGGGTACTGAGCGAGTCCGAGGGGTTGAGCGAGGCTGAGACGATCCAGAGGACCGGGAAAATCGAAAACAGGATGAGAAAGACGGCCAGGAGCAGGCGAAGGGCAATTCCTAAACGCTTCTGCCGCTTTTTTGAGCTGCGCAACTCTTTGACCGAGAGTGTACTAGACATTTTCCCCTACCTCCTCCCACATGCGGGTGAAACGGAATTGGAACAGGGTCATGGCCGCCACCAGGATAAAGATGACGATAGTGATGGCCGAGGCCAGGCCGTAATCAGCCCCCCGGCCACCGGCAAAGGCCAGGTTATAGACGTAGCTGATGAGAATGTCGGTGTGGCCGGCCCGGGTGGCCGCACCGGCAATTGGTGGGCCGCCCTGGATAAAGAGGAAAATAATGTTGAAATTGTTGAAGTTAAAGATGAACGAGGCGACCAGGAGCGGGCCGACAGAAACCAGCAACAGGGGCAGGGTAATCATACGGAAGCGCTGCCAGACGTTGGCCCCGTCCACCTGGGCGGCCCCGTAAATATCTTCAGGGATGGCCTGCAAAGCCCCGCTGCAAACCAGCATAAAGTACGGATAACCCAGCCAGAGATTGACCAGCAAAACGCCAATCTTGGCCCACGAGGCATCGGTGAACCAGGGGGGCGAGGAACCGATAAGCGACTCCAGGATCCGGTTAATGACGCCTAGCTCCGGGTTGAGCATCCCACGCCAGATGAGGATGGTGATCAGGCTGGGAATGGTATAGGGAATGAGCAACAATGTGCGAATGAGCTTGCGGCCGACCATCTCGCTGTCGTTGTACATGGCGGCGATGGCCAGCCCCAGGGCAAAGGTCATGAAGACGCTGAGGAAGGCAAAGGCAAAGTTCCAGAGGACGATCTGCAGCAGCGGGCCGCGCAACGCCGGGCTGGTGAAGAAGCGTTGAAAGTTTTCCAGACCAACCGTCGCCCGAAAGCCGGGGCGTAACGCCTCGCCGCCGGGCGACGTAAACGTGCCGTCAATGGGTGTGTAGACGACCCCCGTCTGCTGGTTCACCAAAACGTCGCGCGCTGCGTCATATTCGTAGAGTGGCTCCAATTCGGCCGCATCGTCCAGCGACCGGACCTGAACGGCGAAGTCGTCTACGCCAAAAGAGATCTGGCCCAGGTCGTTGATGTAGCGGATCAATTGGTTTCGTGGCAGCCGCTCGTAGCCCTCAATAGAGACCGGGATACCGTCTTCGTCCAGCTCGCCCACGCCAGACTGCCCCGGCACGCCCTCAATGATCGGCTGGCCCGGCAGAGCCAGGAAGCTCTGGCCTGCCTCGCTCTGCAGCCACAAGGCAAACTGGCCGTCCGGGGCGCGAAAGCCGCTCCAGGTAAAGCTGCGGCCGCCCTCCGGCAGAAATTTTTCCCGCTGGATCTGGGCAATCGTTCGCTCTTTGGTCAGTAGATGCTCGTCGCCGTAGTTGGTAAAGGCCACGTAGACGGTGTAGATGATCGGATAGATGGAGAACAGGGCCATCATGATCAGGCCGGGAAGCATCCAGCGAACCGGATAGGTCCTGTTGCGCAGCAAGACGACGTTGGCCAGGAGCGCCAGAAGGCCGATGGCCACGGCCAGGACGATAGCCGCGTTACTGACCAGGTTCATGACGAACCACACGGCAAAAATATCAATCACGACGACAACAGCCAGCCGTACCAGGAAGTTCAACACCGGGCTGGGCGGCCCGGGGCGGCCCGGGGTCAACTCGGAATCCTTACCCAACAGTGTGGTCATGGCACTGTCCCTCTCCTCTTGGCAAGAAGGCCGAGGGAAATTCCCTCGGCCTTCTTGTATGGCAGTTAATTAAGCGTTATTCGACAGTGATGGTCAGGATGTGCGTCTCGGGATCGTAGGTGAAGGTTACCGTACCGTCCTCGGCCAACGAGAAGGTGTAGTTGGGGCCATCCTGGACGCCGTCAACACCGTAGTTCACGGTCCAGGCGCCATCCAGGGCAACCTTGGCTTCGTAGTCGCCGGCCGGCAATTCAAACGAGGCGGTGTACAGGCCATCGTCACCTTCGGTCAGGACGGTCGCTTCGCAGGCGGGATCCCAGTCGGCCTCGCAGCCAGCCTTGCTCTGGTACGAGCCAGGCACGTTGACCATGCCGGCGAATGCGCCGCCGATGACTTCCTGGATTTGCGCAGCGGCGTTGGTGAAGGCCGGCTCCGATTCCTGCTCACCTGTAATCACCAGCACAATGGCGTCGTTCCAGGAACCCCAGACAGCGCCCATTTCCGGGATAGCCGGCATGACGGCGGCGTTTTCCCCGGCCTCGCCAAAGGCCACAATGTCCGGATCTTCCGTTGCTTCCAGGACAGGGATGAAAGCGGAGGGACGGTTGCCGGCTTCATACAGTTGCTGCATAACCTCTTCCGTGGCCACGATTTCGGTCAGGAAGGTCTGGGCCAGGAGCACGTTCTCGCTCAGGGCATTGATCATGAAGCCCTGAACGCCAGCAAACGGCTGGCCTTCCTGGTCGGCGCCGGGGAAGGGGCAGAGGGCGTAGGGAATGCCGGAGTTGCGGTAGCGTTCCAGGTTCCAGGGGCCGTCCATAATGTAGGCGATTTCGCCGGTTTCAAAGAGGGACACGGCCGTCTCGCCGTCGGTATTGTCGCTGACAACGCCGGCGGCAATTTGCTCCTGCATCCACTCGCCGGCGGCGATCATGCCGGGGCTGCCAACACCCAGGTCGGCGGGATTCCAGTTGCCGGCCTCGTCCTGGCCAAAGACGTAGCCGCCAAAGGCAGTCAGGATGGGATAGACCTTGTAACCGTTGCCTTCCAGGGCAATGCCGTAGGTAACGTCGCCGGCCTCTTGCAGGGCAGCACCAGTCTCAATGACCTCGTCCCAGCTCGCCGGGCACGCTTCCACCAGGTCGGTGTTAATGAAGAGGGCCATGTTCTCAACGGCGTAGGGCATGCCGAAGAGCTGGCCGTCGAAGGTGAAGGCGGACAGGGAGACCTCGGTGAAATCTCCGGCCTTGTCGCCCAGGTCAATGGGGGCCAGCAGACCGCTGGCTACCCAACCGCCAGCCCGGTCGTGCGGGCCAATGAAGATGTCCGGGCCTTCGCCGGCCGGCGCGGCAATGGGGAATTGGTCGTTGATGTCGGCTACCTGCTCCACCACCAGGCCAACGCCATAGTCGGCCAGGAACTGTTCAGCCAGGGCCTGCAAGATGGGCGCCCGCGTATCGTCAGCCCAGACGGTCAGCGTCACTTCGGGCTCGGCGATTGGCTCTTCGGTCGGCGTTTCTTCCATTGGCTCTTCGGTCGGCACTTCTTCTGGCTCTTCAGTTGGCGCTGCTTCTGGCGCTTCGGTCGGCTCTGCTTCCGGCGCTTCGGTCGGTTGCGGTTCCGGCGTAGGCGTGGCCTGGCCGCCACAGGCCACCAGGAGCATGGCCCCGATTAACATCAGGGTAAACAGGACAGCTAATTGCTTCTTCATTTTACTTTCTCCTCCAATAGAGTTGATTAAGGGACTTGGTTCTGGCCCAGGGCCAGCGTTGTTGGTCACGGGAATTTGAGTCCTGACGAAAGGCACCACCTCCTTTAATGGCGACCGGTAATCACCACCGGCGACAACAGGTTATCCACCAACAAAGTATAGCCAGGCAACCTGGAATGAACAATTGCTTGGAGACCCCTGGGTGCCACCTGGTTTACCACCAAAGTTCACTTTTAGTCGGCCGTTGCTCCACCGTCCAGTTGGGTGCGCAGGCTTTTCTTCAGGCGCAACAATTCGGCCAGGAGGCTATCCTGCATTATTCCTTCAAGCGCGTCGAACCGCGCCTGGTTGAACTGTTCGTGGGCGGCCGTAACCTGGTGGCGCAGCTCTTCACCGGCCTGGCTCAAGAAAAGACGCAACGTCCGGCCGTCAGTCTCGTGGGGGCGGCGGACCACCAGGCCATCCGCCTCCATTCCCCGGATAATGCGGGTAATATTGCTTTTGTCACACAGCATCAACTCGCTTAATTCGCTGAAGGACAGTCCCGGCTGCTCGCCCAGGTGAAGCAGGGCGTAAAAACGGGGCACGGTCAGATTAAAGCGACTGAAAAAGCGGCGATTACCGTCGTCTAAAATCAGGTAAATTTCGTTGAGGAGGTTATACAATTGCTGTGGGTCAGCCATAAAATGGCCTAATCTTGTTCGCACGATAATTAGTTGACAACTCAATAGTTGATACATCAACTATATCACGGACAAAAAGGATTTGTCAAGAGGGTAGGAAGGGACTTTGGCGGGGATTGAGATTAGGTAAAACCTAATCTCAATCCCCGCCGGTTTAGGCGTCGCGCAGCCTGGCGCCCAGCTCCCGCTCTAACTGCTGCACCAGCCGCTCCCGGTTTTTGCGGACCTCTTTGTCGGTCAACGTTTTGTTCAACGATTGGAACGTCAGGTGGTAAGCCAGGCTCTTCTTACCGGCCGGAATGGAGCCACCCTCGTAACTGTCGAATAGCGCCACCTCGCGCAGCAGGGGGCCGCCCGCCCGGCGAATAGCGGCGGTAACCTCGGCCGCCGGCCGGCTTTTGTCTACAACCAGGGCAATATCCTCGTGAACGGCCGGGTAGACTGGGACCGGCGAGACGTGGTACCAGGCTGGAATGTGGGGCAAAATGGCTTCCAGCTCCAGCTCGGCCGCCAGCACTGGGGAATCAGCGCGAATATCGAAACCGGCCAGCACCAGTGGGTGCAGCTCGCCCATCAGGCCGATCTGCCGGCCGTCCAACGTCAGCCGCGCCGTCCGGCCGGGACGGTAGGTGGGGTGCTGGGTGGCCTCAAAGGCCAGCCCGTCCACGTGGATCGCCGCAAACAGTTCTTCAATCACGCCCTTCAAGTCGAAGAAACCCATCGTTTCGGGCGCGCCGCCATTCTCCCAGTGGGGCCGCCGGCGCGGGCCGGTCATTAGAATGGACAGCCGTCGCAGCTCGTCCGGCAATAGCCCTTCCTCGCCGGCCAGGTAGACGGGACCGATTTCATACACGGCAATCCGCTCCCGGAAACGGCTGTTGGCGGCGGCAATTTCCAACACCGAGGCCAGCAGGCTGTGGCGCATGGCCACCCGGTCCACCGTCATCGGGTTGGCCAGGGTGACGTAAGGCCTGTCGTCCGGCCGGCTATTGGCCTCCGGCAGCAGCCGCCCTTCCCGTTCGGTGGTCGTCAGCCGGTAAGTAATCACCTCTTGCAACTCCAGCTCAACGAGAATGTCCTTGATCTGCTCTTCCCGCTGTAGCTCTTCGTTATTGCGCTGTGGCGGCAGCGTGTCACGTAGTTCCGTCTGGGGGATACGGTCGTAGCCATACATCCGGCAGACTTCTTCCACCAGGTCGTGGGCGCCTTCAATGTCCAGGCGATGGTCGGGGCTAACGACCAGCAGGTGGTCGCCCTGGTCTTCTACTATGAACTCTAACGCCTCCAACAGCCGCTTAATCTCGGCCTGGCTAGGGTTGATGCCGCCAATGCGTCGCACCTCGGCCGCCGTCAACCGGATCGGCCGGACCTCCGGCGGGTTGGGATAATAGTCTATGATCCCCTGGGCCACCTTCCCCCCGGCGTGGCGGCGCAGCAGCTCGGCCACCCGTCTGGCCCCCAGAATGGCCTGGCTGGGGTGGACGCCCCGGCTGAAGCGGAACCCGGCCTCACTGCTGATTTTCAAATCGTTGGCGCTGCGGCGAATATTGATGAAATTCCAGCCGGCCGCCTCCAGGAGTACATTGGTCGTCTGATCGTTAATTTCGCTCTCCAGGCCGCCCATAATCCCACCCAGGCTCAACGCCCCGGCCGGGTCGGTGACGAGAATGTTGTACGGCCTCAACTCGTGGCTGACGCCGTCCAGAGTGGTCAGCGTCTCGCCTTCATACGGCAGGCGGGTGTGGATGTGAATGGGGCCATCGGGATCGTAGCTGTCAGCCCGGCGGCGTAGCACGTCGTAGTCGAAGGTATGGTTAGGCTGGCCCATCTCCAGCATGACGTAGTTGCTGATGTCCACCACAGCGTTAATCGGCCGCTGCCCGGCCAGCCGCAAGCGCCGTTGCATCCATTGTGGGCTGGGTCTCTGTTCCACCCCCTCAATAATCATGGCCACGAAACGAGGATTCAGCTCTGGGTTGTCGGTGGTAATCACCACCCGGCCCTCGATGGGCGGCCCGTCCATGACGACGTGGTAGTCCGGCTCGCGCAGCTTTTGCCCGGTGAGAGCGGCCACCTCGCGGGCCACGCCGACCATCGAGGCGCAACGGGCAATGTTGGGAATAATCTCAATATCCAGGATGGCGTCACCCAGAACGTCCTGAACCGGCGTGCCTGGCGTATACGCCCCTTCCAGGATGAGAATGCCCTCGTGCTCGTCGCTCAGGCCCAGCTCTTTCTCCGAACAGAGCATGCAACGGTTATAAATCCCGCGCAGCTCGCGCCCCTTGAGCGCCATCTTCACCTGGCCTTCCTTGTGGCCGTCGTACAGCACGGCCCCTTCCAGGGCAAAGGGGGAGTACAGCTTGCGACGGCTAAGATCCCCCTGGCTGAGATAAGGAAAGAGGTTCGGCGCGCCGGTCACGACGACCTCGGTCTGGTCGCCGCCGTACTCCACGGTGGCCAGCACCAATCGGTCGGCGTTAGGGTGCGGGTTAACGGCCAGGATCTGGCCGATGACCAGTTTTTCCCGGTCCCACACCAGCCGCTCTTTGTCCCGGCCGCCAGGAATGCCGACGTATTCAATACCCTTGACTTCCAGCCCGGCAACCGTCAACTTCTCCGCCAGCTCCTCCACCGGCAGGACAATATCCACATACTCTTTTAGCCAGGATACAGGTACAAGCATGAGTGCTCTCCAAGAAGAGATGAGAGATTAGAGATTGCGAGCAACCTCTAGTTGCCAATCTCCAATCTCCAATCTCTTTAGAACTGTTCCAGAAACCGTAAGTCGTTACCCCAGAAGTAACGAATATCCTCGATACCGTATTTGAGCATGGCGATCCGTTCCGGCCCCATACCGAAGGCGAAGCCGGAGTAAACGGCCGGGTCGTAACCGCCGTTGCGCAGCACCGTGGGGTGGACCATGCCGCAGCCCAGGATTTCCAGCCAGCCGCTGTACTTGCAAAGCTGGCAGCCGGCCCCCTGGCAGAGGTGGCACTCCACGTCCATCTCCGCGCTAGGCTCGGTGAAGGGGAAGTAGTTGGCCCGGAAGCGGACCTGGCGCTCGGCCCCGAACATGCGCCGGGCGAAGTCAGCCAGCGTTCCTTTCAGGTCGGCTAGGGTGATGTTCCGGCCGACGGCCAGCCCCTCCACCTGGTGGAACTGGATCTCGCTCCGGGCCGTGATTTGCTCGTAGCGGTAGCACATGCCCGGCAAGATAACCCGGATCGGCTCCGGGCAGTACTGGCGCATGGCGTGAATCTGGCCCGGGCTGGTGTGGGTGCGCAGGAGAACGCCGGGCGTCGTGGTGTAGAAAGTGTCCCACATGTCGCGGGCCGGGTGGTCCTGGGGAATGTTGAGCAGCTCGAAGTTGTATTCGTCTGTCTCCACGTCGCGGCTGCGGTAAATCTGGAAACCCATGTCGCCCCAGATGCGGTAAATCTCGCGCAGCGTCTGGGTGGAAGGGTGTAGCCGGCCGCGCCACGGCCGCCGGCCAGGCAGGGTCACGTCCAGGCTGTCGGCCGCCAGTTGGGCCTCCAGCTCAGCCGCCTGCAGTTCGGCCAGCCGCGCTTCATAGGCCGCCTCCAGCTCGTTCTTGATCTCGTTGACCCGCTTGCCGAAAGCCGGCCGCTCCTCCGGGCTAAGCTGGCCTACCTGCCGGGTGATTAACGTCACCTGGCCCTTGCGCCCCAGCGCCTGGCGATACCACGCTTCCAGCCCGGCCGTGCTCCCGGCCGCCCGCAATGTTTCAAGGGATTCCCGGTAAAGTTGGTCTAGTTGTTCGAGCATAATTCTACATCCACTGCTAATTTGGGGGGATTGGAGATTAGAGATTAACCAACCTCCAATCTCCAATCTCTACTCTCTACTCTCTACTCTTCGGCACGGGCCGGTAGGATACCATAGCCCACACCCTGCGCCAAAACAAAAAAGACGCGGTTTTGACGCCGCGTCTTGTTGGTTTTCGTCTTCGTCTGCCCTGACTTCTCAGGCCAAGCGAACCTCCCACGCAGATGCGGCGTTGGCGGCGCTGCTAAAGAAGAAGTCAAAGACAAACAACATCTGTTTCATGATAGGCGCATCATAGCATGTTGCCATGTGGTTGTCAATCATGTAAAGCCACTTCAAGCGGCCAAACAATTATCGCGAATAGCACGAATGAACGAATGTCGCGAATTATTCTTCTTAATTATTTGCGTCATTCGCCTATTCGCGTCATTCGCGATTATTCTGAACTTTCTTTGCCAGTTAGACAACGCTCAGGTGCAGCCGGCCGGCCTGGATAGCTTCATAACCAAACTGCACCCGGTCGTGGGTCAGGCTGGTCAGAGAGAGCCACTCCGGTTTGGACTGGCTGTCGAAGTTGATCAGCCCGGCGATGCCGGTGGTCGGCCGCTCCAGGAGGTAGTAGAGCGCCGACAGCCGCCAGGCCCGGCCGTCGCCGTCCATCCAATAGCGCTCCTCGACAAAGACCAGCGGGCCTAAAATGGGTACAATGCCGGCCACTTCCTGGAAGTGGCGCAGCAACGTCGGGCCAGGCGCTTCCTGCGCCTCCAGGATACCCCCCGGCGGCCGCCACAGACCGGTGGCCGGGTGTGGCTGCAACAGGACTTCCTCTTTCTCAATGAGGATGCCGTACACGGCCGGGCGGAAGGTAACCTCTTCTTCGGCTACCGGCCGGACCTCGCCGCGATCGTCAAAACAGAAAACGGTAGCCATACCTGGGCTGTCTTCTTATTCTACTTCCAAGGCCACCGACTTCTCGTACTGGCGCTGGCCAATCCTGGCCAGGAGAATACTGAGCAGGTAAAGGAGTACCAGCGGCGCCATCGTCAGTAGCATCGTCACCGGGTCAATGGACGGGGTGATGGCCGCAGCCACCACGGCAATGCCGACCACGGCCATCCGCCACTGCTCCCGCAGGGTGGTGGCGCTGACCACGCCGAAGCGGGCCAAGAAGTAGATAACCAACGGCATCTCAAAACTCACGCCAATCCAGAAGAGGAAGGTGGTGGCAAAGCCAACGTACTCCTGGGCCGTCCATTCGGCGTTAAAGGTATCGGGCATAAAACCAGAGAGGAAAGTGACGGCCGCCGGCATCAGGACCAGCCAGGCAAACGTCACGCCCAGCAAAAAAAGAAGCGTAGCGCTGGGAACAAAAATAAAGACGTACTTTTTCTCCCGCTCGAACAGGCCCGGGGCAATAAACAGCCAGGTCTGGTACAACAGCCAGGGCATCGAGAGGATCGCCCCGCAGGCCAGGGCTACTTTAAAGTAAATTTCCAGCCCCTCGGTTGGCCGGAGTACTTGCAACGGTTTCCCGTACGGCCGCTTTAGAAAATCCAACACCTGCTGGGCGAAGGAGAAACTGACGGCCGTGGCCAGCGCCAGCCCGGCCGCAGCCCAGGTAAGGCGGATGCGCAATTCGTTGAGATGCTGGAGGATCGTCTGGCCGGCATCGGCCGTTGAGTAACTCATGGCAAACGGCTTACTCAGGATCGCCGGGAACGTCAACAGGGGTGGGTAACGGCGGCGCTTTCTCGCTATCCGGCTCCTCCAGGCCGTCCTCCCGAAGCGCCTGCTCTCCTTCGCGCTGCAACGCTTTAGAGGCATTGCCCAACGCCTGGGGGATGCTGCGGGGGACGGCGTCGGCCTGGCGGCGCAGCGTCTGCAATTCCTGGCGTAGCTCCTTCACTTCTTGCAGCGTGGCCTTCACCTCCTCGGAGTCCAGGGCGTCCAGCTCGGCGTTAAGCTGGCGAGTCAGGCGGCGCGTTTCCAGTTGGATCCGCCCTATGGTCTGCCCTAGAATCCGGGCCACCTGGCGGATGCGATGCGGGCCTAGCATAACGCCGGCCAGCACCAGGATAAGGATTAATTCGGGCAGGCCAATACCAAAAAAACTATCCATCAACCTTGCGGCTTACCTGAGTTAGAGTTCTGACTATCCACACTAACTCCCCACGCTAACTCTAACTTCCAGTGACTAGGCGGCCGTCGCCAGCAATTCGGCACGCAGTTCGGGGACCCGCTCGGCCAACGACCCTAGAACGCCGTTAATGAAGCGCGGCGCGCTGTCGGAGCCATACAACTTGGCCAGCTCCACCGCCTCGTTAATGGCCACTTTAATCGGCGTTTCTGTATCTACCAGGAATTCAAAAATGGCAATGCGGAGGATATTGCGGTCAATCACGGCCATCTGGTCCAACGGCCATTCGGGAGCGTAACGAGCAATGAGGTTGTCTATGCCCTCCTGGAATTGGAGGACGCCGGTGACTAACTTGTCGGTAAATTCAATGCCGGCCTTTTCCAGAGGTTGCTCGCTAACCCGCCGCTCAAGCACCTCCGGGGCGGAGTGCTCAGCCACGTCTACTTCATAGAGAACCTCTAACGTGAGGCGGCGAGCGCGTCGTCTGGTTTTCATGGTTTCTTAGGCCGTTTCGTCCTGCTCGTAAAAGACATCTTCGACATGTACATTGACGGAAATAACAGGCAGGCCCACCATTTTATCAATTGCTTCGACCACGGCCGCCTGTACGGCCCGGCTCGTCTCCAGCATGTTGACATGCGGGTCCATAATAATGTAAATGTCAAAGGCCAGCCGGCCATCGGCGTAGTCAAGCAAGACCCCGTCCTGCCGGGCAGCCCGTTGGAAAAGGTGGCCCACGTCCCGAGGGACGGCCGCCATCTTGTTAACGCCCTCTACCCCCAGGGTAACGTAATGGGCGATAGTCGTCAATACATCGGGCGCAATCTCAATCCGGCCGATGCTTTCCTTTTCCTCCTGCTCGTCCATCGCACCTGTCTCGTAAGCCTCTCAAGCTGTGGCGTGTTTTCGCCGGCGAAAACCAGTCTCATGACCGCGCCACTTACATCGCCAGACCGCCATCCACCCGGATGACTTCGCCGGTAATAAACGCCGCCCGGTCGGAGGCCAGAAAGGTCACCAGGTAGGCCACTTCTTCTAACTGGCCCAACCGGCCGAGCGGTGTTAGCTCAATCGCCTTCTGCATCATCTCCTCCGATAATACCTCAGTTAAGGCCGTAGGGAAAAAGCCCGGCGCAATCGCGTTAACCGTAATCTGGCGCGAGCCGATTTCCTTGGCCAGGGACTTGGTGAAGCCAATAATGCCAGCCTTGGAAGCGGCATAATTGGTCTGCCCACCTTGCCCGGTGATACCCACAATAGAAGAGATGTTAATAATCCGCCCGCCCTGCTTGCGGCGAATCATCGGCCGCAGCGCAGCCTTGCAGCAGTTATACATGCTTTTCAAATTGGTGCTAATGACTATATCCCAATCACTCTCGGACATCATCATCAAGAGCGTGTCGCGCGTGGTGCCGGCGTTATTCACCAGAATATCAACCTGACCGTAACTGTCAAGCGTGGCTTTGACCAGGGCCTGGGCGGCCGCAAAATCGCTCACGTCGGCCCGGAAAGAAGTGGCCGTCCCGCCGCCGGCTTCAATGGCCGCCACCACTTCCTGGGCGGCCGCTTCACTGCTGTGGTAATTGACCACCACCCTGGCCCCGTTGGTCGCCAGCTCTTCGGCAATGGCCCGGCCGATCCCCCGGGAGGCCCCGGTGACAATGGCTACTTTTTCGGCAAGCAGTTTTTGACTCACGATAACGGTTCCTTTAGCT
>JAKEFB010000115.1 GCA_022616275.1 Chloroflexota bacterium | reverse complement strand
TCCGGTAAAGGGTTGACACCATATACTTTGCCACCAAGGGGGCATCTTCACCACCTTTTCGTTTCTCTATTCGTTTTTTAATGTGCGAAATTTAGGCTTAGTCGCCCGTAACCTGGCTTTAGAAGGAGCCGAACGCTATCCCGACCACGTCGAGCTGCAAAAAATGGCACGCATCCTGGCCCCGCCAAAAGTGACCGTGAGCAAGCGTCCCCCCGATCCGGGGATCAAGGGTAACATGGCCTGGTTAAACACCCATTGGGATGAGTACAAGGGCCAATGGGTGGCGCTGCGGGGAGGGCAATTGTTAGCAATGGCCGATTCCTTCGAGGGGATCATTGATCAGGTGGGTCCAATAAAGAACACTGGCATTTTGGTGACCAAGTTATGGTAGCGCTTCTGTCCTTTGCTGATGGTGAACCTTTTGCAATGGGTGGAACTAATTACGCTTACCGCCCGGCTACCGAGCACGAGAGTTCGCCGCGTTTGATTATACAAGTTGAACGTGCGCTTTCCGGTAACAGATGGAGAGCGTCTTGATGTAACGGCCACTGCGTTTGTACCTGATCCTGCTCAAGAGGAAAGTTGGGGAGATTTACCTTCTTTTATTGGCCTGGGCGGCTGCCTGGAGCGGCTGCGGTTTGCTGTTGATCCGGGGAGTGATACGTTTTACTTTGGCCCTCCACCATAGCCAGGGTTTTCGGCCGGGATTGGGGGATGAGGGTTGGCCCTACGCCGGCCGGATGTAACCAACATTCTCCAATTCGGCGTGGTCCATTTCATCCGAAAAGAGCTTGACAATTTCAGGTCGTGCTGAATAGCAGGTTTCAGGGATTCTTCGCTCCGAAGAGTCCGCTCAGAATGACGCATTCGAGATTGAATCCGTAAAGAAGATTCTCCGCTTTATGAACCATGCCTCCAATTCTTATGAGACATTTTCGATCCGAAACTCATAGGATCAATAATGCGCAAGGAATGTAGCGATGGCTATCAGGGCAGTTGTTTTTGATATTGGTGGCGTTCTGGAAATCACGCCCGATACAGGATGGAGGGAAAAATGGGAAGAGCGTCTCCAGCTTAGCGCTGAGCAACAGTTTTCTCGGTGCGCGCAGCAAAGAGCAAGAACGCTACCATTTTGATGAGCTGGCTGACCTGATCATTTACTCTCATGAAGTAGGCATTAAGAAGCCGGACAGGCGTATCTTTGCCCTGGCATGCCAACGCCTGGGCGTGCGGCCGGAAGAGATGGTCCTCCTCGATGATTTTGAGCCGAATGTCGCTGCGGCTCAGGAGTTTAGCATCCAGGCGATTCTCTTTAGAGAAACCAGCCAGGCTATTGCAGAGTTGCGGGCATGGCTGCAAAGTGCGGCCGTAGAGTGACGCCGTTGGCGATGGCAGGTGAGAGTATGGGACTGGGGAGCGGCCGGCCGCGGCTTGGTCTATCCCTACGCGTATGGGGAACCCCCGGCCGCCCTCCCCACCCTGCCTCAAGGCAACGAGCGATTCATTGCCGGCCGATGGCCGGAGTCTTGCCCGGCGACGCCCTGCTGCAAGAGATAGCCGGCCATCCTCCTCATCCCACCTCAAGCCAACGAGCCATTCATCGCCGGCCGGCCCCTGGTGGTGAAGCTGCGCGAGGAAACAGGCTGAAATCCAACTTGTGGCAACTAATTGGTTGGACGCGGCCGTTCTCCCTGTTTACAAACGACCGTCTTCGTCTGAGCTGGGGAGACAACTGTGCATGCTGCAACTATCACCCTCCACACCACCCCACCGGCCGGATCAATCCCCTAAAAGCCGGCCGTTAGTTTACTAATCAGCCACCGGCCGGTATTTCAAGAATCAGGTCAACGAAAAATGAGTTCTTAATTAAGTATTGACTTAATTAAGTGAATGCTTTATAATAAGAGCATGGATACGTTCGCTGCACTGGCCGATCCGACGAGACGCAAGATTATGGAGCTGCTGGCCAGGTATGGCCAATTGGCGGCTACAGAGATAAGCGAGCAATTTCCTGTCAGTGCTCAGGCGATCTCGCAGCACCTGAAAATTCTGCGCGAGGCGAAGCTGGTGCAGGTGGAAAAACGGGCGCAGCAGCGGATTTACCGGATTAATCCGGAGGCCATGCTTGAACTGGAAGCTTGGGCCAGGCAATTGAGGCAACTGTGGAACCAGCGCTTCGATGCTTTGGATAGGATATTGCAACAAGAAACCAAAAAGGAGAACAGTGATGAACAAGAATAACCTGGTTGTAGAG
Source organism: Chloroflexota bacterium (assembly GCA_022616275.1). Classification (GTDB taxonomy): domain Bacteria; phylum Chloroflexota; class Anaerolineae; order Promineifilales; family Promineifilaceae. Next base: position 94,559 of record JAKEFB010000115.1, on the reverse strand, counting down.
CGCGAGAAGTTGTCCTTCACCATGTCGCGCGTCTTTGACGCGTCACGCGAGCGGGTGTGGCAAGTATGTACGGACCCGAAGCTGATCCCGGAGTGGTGGGGCCCCAGATACCTGACGACTGTGGTGGATAAGATGGAGGTGAAAGCCGGCGGCGTGTGGCGGTACGTCCAAAAAGATGCCGAGGGCAATGAGTACGCGTTCAACGGCGTATACAAAGAGATTGAAGCGCCTGAACGGCTATCCTACACTTTTGAATTCGAGCCGATGGCGGGCCACGTGTCGGTTGATACGATAACTCTCGAAGAATTGCCAGGCGGCAAGACGAAGATGACGGCCACGACCACGTTTGACACGCTGGAAGACCTTGAAGGAATGCTCCAGTCGGGCATGGAGGGCGGCGCTGTCGAGACCTGGGACCGGTTGGAGGAGGTTCTGCGAGAGCGAAAGCTAGAGTGAGAGTGAGAGTTAGAGGAAGAATTGGCGGAGCGGCAAACAATCTAAAGGAGTATGATGATGGGTAAGGTAATTTTTCATAATTCGGTGTCGCTGGATGGTTTTGTGGCCGGGCCGAACGATGGCCCTGGAAACCCCTTGGGCGATGGCGGTGAGGCCCTCTTCAGGTGGTATTTTAGCGGCGACACCGAAGTTCAGTTGCCAGGTAGCCCGGCGCTTAAGATGTCAAAGCGCAGCGCCGAGGTTTTTCTGGAAGGAATCAGAACGATAGGGGCGATGGTCGTGGGACGGAGAATGTTCGATATCGCCGGCGCGTGGGGCGGCACTCCCCCCGGCGAACCTTGTTTTGTAGTGACGCATACCGCCCCACAAGAATGGGTCAAGGAAGGATCGCCGTTTATATTCGTCACAGACGGCGTTGAAAGCGCCATCGAGCAAGCCAAAGCGGCCGCCGGCGACAACTCTGTCGCTGTCAGCTCGGCCAACATCGCCCAGCAGTGTATCAGGGCCGGGCTGCTGGACGAGATCCACCTGGCCGTGACGCCGGTCCTGCTCGGCGGCGGCGTGCGCTTGTTTGAGCAATTGGGCGATAAGCCCATTGAGCTGGAACAACTGGCGGCGATTGAGGGGGATGGCGTGACCCATCTGGCGTATCGGGTCATTAAATAAGGCCGGTCGTGGGTGTGTGCGGTTTGAAGGCAGGCCGGCCGGTGGGGTGAGTGGCTCAACCGGCCGGCGCCTCTAATCACTACTATCCATTCCACTTTCTTTCCCTCAACCAACACGTTAAACCATCAACACAACTACCGGCCGCCCCACCAAACGGACCCTTGCCGTCCTGCGCCACTCACAATTTGAGCCACCATCAACAACTTTGCCGCTCACCCCTCCCCGATTTATATCTCTCACCTCCTAAAAGCGTGGTACAATGGTACTATCTATGACAACTTATACCATTGGCCGGCGAATTGAAGAGCGTTACGAAGTCCACGACATTAAGTTGGGGGGGATGGGGATTGTTTACCTCGCCTACGACCACAAACGAAAAGAGCCGGTGGCCATTAAGACGTTCCAGGACCGCTTCCTGGACAACTGGCGGGCCCGCGACTACTTTGCCCAGGAAGTGCGGACCTGGATCAACCTGGGCAGCCAGCCCAACATCGTCAAGGCCTACCGGCTGAGAAAGATCGAGGGCAAGCCGCACCTCCTGGTCGAATTGATTACCGGGCCGGAAGGGCTGGAGGCCACTCTACGAAGCTGGCTGACCCACGGCCGGGTCCATTTGCGCCAGGCGCTGGCCTTTGGCATCCAGATCTGCCTGGGGATGGAACAGGCCCTGGCCCAGGCGCCCAAGCTGGTCCACCGCGACTTGAAACCGGAGAACGTGTTGGTGAACCGGGAGGGCGTGGCCAAGATCACGGACTTTGGCCTGGCCCGGGCCGGGCTGGAAATCCAGAAAGAGGCCGGGCTGGAACCGGCCGGCGACGGCGCTCGCGATCCGCTGCGGACCAACTTTTTGCGCGGCGGTAAACGGGCCGGCACGCTCCAGTATATGTCGCCGGAACAAGCCCGGGGCGAAGAGCTGGACGTCCGCTCCGACATTTACGCCTTTGGCTGTATCCTGTACGAAATGGTGACCGGCCGGCCGCCGCTGCCAGGCCGGCCGCCGGGCGAATGGGAGTTCGCGGCCAGCGACCGCCTGGACCACGCCGGGGCAACGCCCGCCCTGGAAGAATTGCTGGTCGCCTGCCTGGCCCTGGACCGCGAGCAGCGCCTGGCCTGCTTCGCCGACATTGGGAGCGTTCTGGCCGGCGCGTATCACCAGCTTTTCAGCGAACGATTCGAACTGCAGCAGCCGGCCAGCAAAGTCACCGTCAAGGACTTGAACAACCTGGGCGTTTCCCTCATTGTCCTGGGCTATTTTGCCGAAGCGGTCCGCTACCACGACCAGGCCCTGGCCCTGGACCCGCAGAGCTGGGAAGCGTGGAACGACAAGGGTATCTGCCTGATGAAGCTGGGCCAGTTAACGGAAAGCCTGGCCTGCCTGGAGCGGGCGATTGAGATAGACCCCAGCAACGTGGCCGCCTGGTGCAACAAGGGCATCCTGTTCGAGCAACTGGGCCGGCCGGACCAGGCCCTGGCCAGCTACGACGAAGCCCTGCAGCGAAACGGAAACAGCGTGGAAGCGCTGGCCAACAAAGCCATCCTGCTGAAAACCCAGGGACAGTTCCAGGAAGCCCAGGCGCTGCTGGACCGCGCCCTGGCGGTGGACCCCTGGAATTATCACGCCCTGTCGGCCAAGCTTTCTTTGCCTCGTGGAACGCTCAGCGGGCTGGAATATGCCGACCTATGGATACGGGCCTCGCGCTCGGCCGTCGGCGCCCAGGAAAAGCTGCAACTGCTGCTCAGTCCAATCCCCAAGGAAGTGGCGCCGCCCGACCTGGACAATTTCCTGCGCCTGCTGAACAAGATGACGGTGGAAATTGCCAAGCTGCCGGCCGAGGAGTGGCGGCAATCGTTAGAGGCCATCCTGGCCACCCACCACGCTCACGACAGCGGCAGCGCCGGCTTTGGCCTGGACCGGGAAGTGCTGCTCCAGGGGCTGGCCCAATCGCCCGAGCTGTTAAAGGGGTTTTTTCTGGGCTTGCGGGAATATGAAAAGGGGTTGCTGCTGCGTAGCGCCCACAGGCTGGAGGAGGCCACCCGCGCCTTTGAGACAGCCCTGGCTATTGCCGACGATACTGACCAGCGGTCTCAAGGTAGTGCGGCGGAGTTGAATAGTTTTCGGGGCATTATGCACCTGTTCGCCGGGACGGCCGCTTACGAGCTGGGTAAGCCGGAGGAAACGCTGGCCTACGTAGACAGGGCCCTGGCCCTGAACCCGGAGCTGGCGATGGCCCGCGTCTTTAAGGCTGCCATCCTCTTTGGCCAGGAGCGGTTTAAGGAAGCGCTGGCCTACCTGGAGACGCTGCCGGCCGAAGAACAGTCCTCGCCGCAACTGCTGTGGCTGAAAAGTGAGGCGCTGCGCCGGGTGGGCGAGTTAGACCCGGCGCGTTAGACCCCGCAGGTCGGGGCACGAAGCGTGCCCTCGGCGACCTGCGGGGTCTTTCGCCAACTCTCTCTGTTCGTGATATTCTCTGCCCCCATGCAGGCCATCGAGCATTTTGCCAGGCAACTGGCCGATAACGTGGAGCAGGTCATTATCGGCAAACGGCCGGTTATTGAATTGGTGACCGTCGCCTTGCTGTGCGAGGGGCACGTGCTGCTGGAGGACGTGCCTGGCCTGGGCAAGACGATGCTGGCCCGTTCTATGGCCGCTTCGCTGGGCGTGGGGTTCAAACGGCTGCAATGCACCCCCGACCTGCTGCCCAACGACGTGACCGGCGTTTCCGTTTATAACCAGCAGAGCCGCGAATTTACCTTCATCCCCGGCCCGGCTTTCACCAACGTGCTGCTGGCCGACGAGATCAACCGGGCCACGCCGCGGACCCAATCGGCGTTGCTGGAATGTATGGGCGAGCGGCAAATTACGGTGGACGGCGTCACCCGGCCGCTGCAGCGCCCCTTTCTCGTCCTGGCCACCCAGAACCCGATCGAATACGAAGGCACGTTCCCCCTGCCGGAAGCGCAACTGGACCGCTTCCTGATGAAGCTGAGCCTGGGCTACCTGGACGAGGCCACGGAAAGCCAGATGCTGCTCAACCTGGGCCAGGAGCACCCCATCGAGCGCTTGCAGCAGGTGGTCAACGGCCGGGACCTGCCGGATCTGGCCCGCCAGGTGTGGGAGGTACACGTTGACGACACGGTGCGCCGTTACATTGTCCGGCTGGTTTTTGCCACGCGCAGCCATCCCGACCTGTTGCTGGGGGCCAGCCCACGCGGTAGCCACGCCCTGTACCGCAGCAGCCAGGCCTACGCCGCCATTCATGGCCGGGAGTACGTCCTGCCCGACGACGTGAAGGACCTGGCCCCGACCGTGCTGGCCCACCGCTGCATCGTTCACCCCGAAAGTGCGCTGCGGGGCGTCACGATTCACAAAACGCTGGCCAGAATCCTGGAAGCGACGCCGCTGGAGATTGGCGAGCTGGCGAAATCGCCGGGTACGTAAACGCGATTTGGCAATTCGCGCTACAGTGGTGAACCATTGAACAACCTTCCGTTTCTGATTATTGTTCTCCTGGTGCTGGCTTTCGCCTTGCGGATTGACTTTATTTTTTACATCGTCTACGTCTGCGTGGGGATTTATTTCTGGAGCTTATGGCGGACGCCCCGCGCCATACGGGAGCTACGGCTGGAGCGTTCCTTCCAGGACCACGCCTTCCTGGGCGAGCCGATTCCCATTACGCTGAAACTGGAGAATAAGAGCCGTTTTCCGCTGCCCTGGCTGCAATTCAGCGAGAGCGTGCCGACAGCCCTGCACGTGGGCCAGCCGGCCAGGCAGGTCATTTCCCTGGCCGGCCGCGGCAGCCAGGCTATTATCTACCAGGTGCGGGCCATGCGCCGGGGGTATTATCGCCTGGGGCCGCTGCTGTTGACGGCCGGCGACGTCTTTGGCTTTTTTGAGCAGCCGGCCCGGCTGGCAGCCAATTATCTGACGGTTTATCCCCGGTTGATCCCGCTTTCCCGGCTGGGCCTGCCCTCACGGCTACCTTTTGGCACGCTGCCCAGCCGCCAACGACTGTTTGAGGACCCGGCCCGGCCGATGGGTGTCCGGCCGTATGACGCCGGGGACTCGCTGCGCCACATTAACTGGAAGGTGAGCGCCCACACCGAAAACCTGCTGGTCAAAACGTTCCAGCCGGCCATTTCGCTGGAAACGGTCATTCTGCTCAACCTGAACAACCAGGAATACCACCCTCGCAACCGCTACGACGGCCCGGAATGGGCGATTGAGGTGGCTGCTTCGCTGGCGGCCCACCTGGTGAACCAGCGCCAGGCGGTGGGCCTGGCCACCAATGGGGCCGACCCGTTCTTGCAGCAGGCAGGTGCGGCCACTGAATTCCTGGCTTTTGACGAGGAGAGCGGCCGGCTGCTGATGGGCCAGCCCCAGCCGCCTCCGGGTAAGGGTCCCGCACCTTCGGGCGACGGCCCCTCGCCTTCAGGCGATGGCCCCTCGCCTTTGGGCGACGGCCCCTCGCCGGCCGGCCCGGCGGCTATCTGGGTGCCGGCGCCCATTCCGCCCCGGCCCGGCCGGGAGCACCTGATGAAGGTGCTGGAGCGGCTGGCCCGGATCGAGGCCGGCCACACCGTACACTTTGCCGGCTGGATACCGCGCGCCTGCCTGGAGCTGAGCTGGGGCGTTACCATCCTGGTCGTCACCCCGGCCGGCGACGAACGCATCTGCCAGGCCCTGCATCGCCTGGCCCAGCGGGGTTTTAACCCGGTCCTGCTGGTCGTCGAGCCGGAGGGCAATTTTGGCCTGGTGCGGCAGCGGGCGCGCCGGCTGGGCTTCGCCGCCTACCCGGTGGCCGAGCCGCGCGACCTGGATGTTTGGCGACGGCCGGCGGGGGGGTTTATTTAACGCAAAGACGCGAAGGCGCGAAGATGTTAGGACAAGGAGACAAGGAGACAAGGAGAGGGGGAGACAAGGAGAAAGGGAGACAAGGAGCCCCCCCTTCACCCCTGCTCTCCCGCCCCCCTGCTCCCCCACCCCCCCTCGTCCCTGGGCTGGAGGCGACTTGGTTACAGACCCGTCTCCAGCCATTGTTGATCACGGCCGTCGTCACGGCGCTGGTGTTGGGGCCGGTGAGTGTGGTGCGGGTGGTGGTGCCGGCCGGGGAGTGGCGTTATTTGCCGCTGGTGGCCTTGCTGGTGGCGCTGGAAAGCGTGATCACCACGCGCTGGCTGGCCCACACCGAGCGGCGGCTCAGCAAGGTGGCCTACCGGGCGGCCGAGCTGGCGGTCATTGCCCTGGTCCTGCGCTTGCTGACCTGGACGGTGGCCGGGCCGCTGCCCACGCTGGCCGGCCTGCGTCTCTACCTGTTGCGGCCCCTGGCCTTCTTTGACGGTTTTTTCGTCATTTACACCCTGGCGGCCGTTCTGGCCTGGGAGCGGGCGGCCCAACTAAGCCACCTCTTCCAGCAACTGGCGCTCAGCCCCTCCGAAATCGTCCAGTTCACCCTGCCCGACGCGGAGCGGCTGCGACTGGGCCTGGACCGCAATTTTCCCGTCAATCGGGGCCAGTTGATGCAGAGTTATTTTCAGCAGTGGATCGCCGGCGGGCTCGTCCTGGGCTTTTGCGCTGCCCTGACGACCTTCGAGTTGTCCAACCTTTCCCTAGGAACAGACGGGAGCTTGAACTTGCGAACCATCGGCCGGTTGGGCCTGCGGCCGGAACTGCTGCTGGCCCTGTTGGTCTACTTTATGGGTGGGTTATGGCTGGCCAGCCAGGGACGGCTGGCCAGCCTGCAAGCGCGCTGGCTGGCCGACGGCACGCTCCCCGGCCCGGACGTCGGCCGCACCTGGCACCGCACCAGCCTGGCCCTTCTCCTGGCCGTGGCCTTCATTGCTGCCTTTTTGCCTATCGGTTCCACCTTTGCCATTGCCCGGCTCATCGAGTTACTGGCGCTGGTTATAGTCCTCTTCGCCGGCCTTTTGCTGACGCTCATCTCCTTCCTCTTTTATAGCCTGCTCTCCCTCCTGGGCCGGCCCCGGCCGGCCCCCAGTCCGCCTCCCCCGGACCTGGAAGGATTATTCCCCCTGGTAGAGCCGGCCACACCCGCCAGCCAAGCCGCCTCGCTCATTTTGGGCAGCTTTTTCTGGCTGGTCATTGTCGTCGTGACTGTTTTAGCGCTCCTCTTTTTCCTGCGTGGCTGGGGGGTGGAAGTAACCGCCGGCCGGCTGCGCCTGGGCTGGCGCCAGCTCCTGGCCTGGCTGGAGGAGTGGTGGCTGGCCTTTTCCGGCCGGGTCGAAAGCCTGGGCGCGGCCGTGCGCGCCCGCTGGCCGGCCAGGGAGCGGCCGGACGGCGAGGGCGCCTCCCCCTGGCGCTTCCTGCGGCTTAAGGCGCTCTCGCCCCGCGAGCAGGTGCGCTATTTTTACCTGGCGGCGGTGCGCCGCGCCGGCCAGCAGGGCGTGGCCCGCAAGCTGAGCGAGACGCCCCTGGAATACGCCGCCAACCTGCAGCAAGAGTGGCCGGAGGCCGAGACCGAGGTCGCCGAACTGACGGGCGCTTTCCTGAAAGCTCGCTACAGCACCCGGCCGGTCGGCCGGGAGGAAGTTTCCCCCGCCCGGCGCGCCTGGCAACGGATCAAGACAGCTATGCGGACGAACTATCGCGAATCGCGCGAATGAGCGAATCACGCGAATTTTCTTAAAAATATTCGCGTCATTCGCCCACATTGGCGTCATTCGCGTTAAAACCTCTCCCAGCCACTGCCCTCGTGGCCAAAGTGGAAATGGTGGGGGTGGAATAGCTCGGCCAGGATTTCCAGCGACTCGGCCAGGCGCGGCCCCGGCCGGTTGAAATATTGGTTGCCGTCGGCCAGGTAGACGCGGCCGTTTTGCATGGCCCGCAGCGCGGCCCAGCCCGGTCGTTGGGTCAGGGCGGGCATTTCCTGGCGGGCTTTGGCTACGTCCCAACCGCAAGGCAAGACGACGATGACCTCCGGATCGGCCGCCTGGAGTTCTTCCCAACTTAGCCAGGGCGCGTGCCGGCCAGCCTGGCCAAAGAGGTTGTGGCCCCCGGCCATCTCCACCAGTTGCGGCATCCAGTTGCCGCTGGCCATCAGCGGCTCGATCCACTCGATGCAGGCCACCGCCGGCCGCTCCGGCAGTACCAGCACCTTTTCGGCAATGGCCGCCATCCGCTCCTGCAAGCCGGCCACCAACGCCCGGCCGCGCTCCGGCGCGCCCAGGGCATCGGCCACCCGGCCGATGTCGGCCCAGACGTCGGCCAGCTCGTTCGGCTCCAGGTTGACGATACGTGGCCGGGAACTAATCAACTGGCAAACAGCTTCCTCCACGTCTCGCAGGCTCACGGCGCAGACCTGGCACTGGGATTGGGTAATGATGACGTCCGGCCGGAGCGCCTCCAGCACGGCCGCGTCTACGCGGTAGACGGACAGCGCCTCCTGCAAAATCGCCTTGACCCGCTGGTCAATCTGGTAGCTCGTGCCGTTGAGGTCGAACTTGGGGGTCGTACAGTGCGGCAACCGCCTGACCGACGGCGGGTAATCACACTCGTGCGACCGGCCGACCAGCCAAGCCTGAAGCCCCAGGGCGCAAACAATCTCCGTGCTGCTGGCAATTAAAGAAACGATACGTGGTTGCGACATCCGGTCACCTTTGTGAAAAATAGGGCAATTACCCGACTCTTTGATACAATCAAACTACCATCGCGAACAACTATACCAAGGAGTCGCCATAAACGACAGCCCACCTCAGACGCAAAATCTTGCGTCTCTACCACTCATCACTCATCACTTTTTTCTTTTAGGAGGTTTTCTTCATGTCGAAAAAAAGCAACAAGGTGCGGGTAGCTATTATCGGCGTCGGCAATTGCGCCTCGTCGTTCGTCCAGGGGGTTGAGTATTACAAAAACGCGCCCGACAACGCCGAAGTGCCCGGCCTGATGCACGCCAACCTGGGGGGCTATCACATCCGGGACATCGAGTTTTCGGCCGCCTTTGACGTGGTCAAGAGCAAGGTGGGGCTGGACCTGAGCGAGGCTATCTGGGCCCAGCCCAACAACACGATCAAGTTTGCCGACGTACACCGGCTCAACGTTCCCGTCTGCCGCGGCATGACCCACGACGGCCTGGGCCGCTACCTGAAAAATGTGGTCGAAAAGGCCCCTGGCCCGACCGACAACATCATTCAAATCCTGAAAGATACCCGCACCGACGTGGTCGTCAGTTACCTGCCGGTCGGCTCGGAAATGGCCACCAAGTGGTACGTGGAGCAGATCCTGGAGGCCGGCTGCGCCTTTGTCAACTGCATCCCCGTCTTCATTGCCAGCCAGCAATATTGGGACGGCCGCTTCCGGGAACGGGGCCTGCCTGTTATTGGCGACGACATCAAGAGCCAGGTCGGGGCGACCATCACCCACCGCGTGCTGACCAACCTGTTCCACGACCGGGGCGTCCTTTTAGAGCGCACCTACCAGCTCAATTTTGGCGGCAACATGGACTTTTATAATATGCTGGAACGGGAACGGTTGGAGTCTAAAAAAATCTCCAAGACCAACGCCGTCACCAGCCAGTTGCCCTACGATATGGGCGCAGAAAACGTCCACGTCGGCCCCAGCGACTACGTACCCTGGCTCACCGACCGGAAGTGGTGCCACATTCGCATGGAGGGCAAAGCCTTTGGCGACGTGCCCTTAAACCTGGAACTGAAGCTGGAAGTCTGGGATTCGCCCAACTCGGCCGGCGTGGTCATTGACGCCGTGCGCTGCGCCAGGCTGGCCCTGGACCGCAAGATTTCGGGGGCGCTAGTGGCCCCGTCCTCTTACTTCATGAAGAGTCCGCCGGTCCAGTACACCGACGATGAGGCCCGCCGCCTGACCGAGGAGTTTATTGCTGGCGAGGTGTGAGATTGTAGCTCTACAATTTCACACCTTGGCAAAGATCATCGTATCGCGCAACTGGCCGGTCAGGTGGTGGCGGCTTTCGTTTCGTAGCGTGCCCTCGTGGACAAAACCCAGCCGCCGGGGCACGGCCGCGCTGCGCACGTTCTCGGCGTCGCAGCGGATCTCCACCCGCTTAGCGCCGAGCACATTAAAAGCAAAGTCCGTAACCCCAGCTACCGCCTCGGTGATGTAACCCTGGCGGGCAAAGCGGGTCTGGACCCAGTAACCGATCTCAAAGCGCGGTACTTTCCAATCAATGCGGTGCAGGCCGCTGCTGCCAACCATCGTGTTCGTGCCTTTTAGAAAGAGAGACAGTCGCAGATCCTCGCGATCCAGGAATTTCAGGTAGGCCCGGCGCACGTTGGCCTCGGATTCCTCGACCGTTGGCTTGGTCCCTGTGGCGAAGGGCAGCCACTGGCCCAGCTCGTCCCAGGATTCCACTATGGCCACGTTCAGTTCGGCCCCATCCCCTGGCAAAGGGCAGCGAATGGTCAGCCGTTCAGTCTCAAAGCTGTGGGGGAAATCACGCATGATATTTTCCACGATACTTTTCTCCAGGTTAAGACGCCAGATTACGGACCAGAGAGCGCAACCCCTCGTAAATTCGCTCCAGCGAGTATCCCCGTTCCTGGCGCTGGAAACGGAAGAATTGGGCGCTTAAGGACGAGAGTATCAAATCCGCCAGGTAGACCACGTCAAGATCGGCCGGGAATTCACCGGCCGTCCTGGCCTTTTCCAACAAGCCCCGCACGGTCAAATAGAGCCACAAGTGGGGCGTGCTTGCGTCGCCGACAGTCTCGATCCCCTCTCGCTGGACTTCATACAACAGCGGCGTGTGCTCCTCGGTAAAATAGACCAGCTCCTCCAGAAACTGCTCTAACTGTTCCACGTAGTGTACGCCAGTCCCGGTCATCGCCCGCAGTTGGCCCAGCGTCCGGTTTTGAAATTCCAGCAACTGGCTGTCCATCAGGGCCAGGCAGAGCGCGCCTTTGCTGGCAAAGTGGCGGTAGAGGGTCCCCTTGCCCACGCCGGCCGCCTCGGCAATCTCGGCCATACAGACCTCGGCCACGCCGCGCTCATTAAACAACCGTTGGGCTGTTTCCAGGAGCCGGGCTCGATTGGCCACGGCATCCCGGCGTTCCGGCCGGCCGGTAGCGTCGGCCCGTTCTACCAGTTCCAGGGGAATACTATTGTTCATGGGTCAGGTTACCTGTCCAAAAGTACAGTCTTTTCACTCAAGAGTTGACAAACGGACTATAGTCCGTTATTATACCACACAACACAAACGGACTCAAGTCCGCTTTACAGCAACCTCCCGGAGGTTCGGCACCGCAGCTCGGCAACAGGCATAAACCTCCGGGAGGTTACTAAACTCTCGTACAGGAAAAGGAGATTATAACAAATGTCCTGGCAAATTGATTCTGCCCACAGTCGTATCTACTTCGTCGCCCACCACATGATGATGGCCCGGGTACGCGGCCAATTTGAAAAGTTCGGCGGCATTATCCAATTCGACGATGAAGAGCCTACCAATACACTTATTGACATAACCATTAACGCGGCCAGCCTCAATACCAACGAACCACAGCGTGACGCGCACCTCCGCTCGGCCGACTTCCTGGACGCGGAAAATTACCCCGTGTTGCGTTTCCAGAGCAAGCGCGTGGAGCAGCTAGACGAAAACACCGGCCGGCTCATCGGCGACCTGACCATTCGCGGCGTCACCCGCGAGGTAGCCCTGGACGTCGAGCACCTGGGCCAGGGGCAAAACCCCTGGGGGGCCACCAGCGCCGGTTTTACTGCCTCAGCCAGCATTAACCGCAAAGATTGGGGGCTGACCTGGAACCGGACCTTGGAAACTGGCGGCGTCCTGGTGAGCGACAAGATAAACATTGAAATTGAGCTGGAGCTGGTCAAACAGCCGGAAGCGGTAGCTGTTTAACGAACGAGGCCGCGGCCGGAGGTGAGGATGGCAACCATCCTCACCTTTTTTCTTTTTTCCGATGCTTGTCAATATACAGGGCCTCGTCGGCCACATCCAACAACTTTTGCAATGGAGCAGGATCGGCCGGATCGTAATAGGCCAGGCCGATGCTGACAGACAGGGGGTACGGTTTCAGTCCTTTCTGGTTAAAGGCGGCCACTTTTTCTAACAATCGCTGGCGAATAATGGTGGCGCCGCCAGGGTCGGCATCCACGGCCAAGACGACAAATTCGTCTGCCCCGCCACTCATGCGGCTGATAATATCGGATTCGCGGAAGGAATGGCGCAGGATGTCGGCCGTGGCCGTGAGTGCTGTATCGCCTTCGGCGTGGCCATAGGTGTCGTTAATCCGTTTAAGCCCGTCCAGGTCCACAAAGACGACGAAAAAGCCCTGCCCCGTCCGCCGGGCCAGCCTGACGTGCTGCTCGGCCAGGGTCAGGAAACCGCGCCGGTTATACAAACCGGTCAAGTCGTCTGTCAGAGATAAGTTACGGAGCTGGGATTGCAAGTGGTGGCGCTCGATAGCATAACGGACGGCGCGGACCATGACGTTGACGTCCGTTTCGCCCTTGACCATGTAATCCTGGGCGCCTTCCTGGATAGCCCGTTGGGCGATCCCTTCGTCGTGAGTGGCGGTCAATAAAATGATGGGCACAGTCAGGACGTGTTCCTGCATGCGCCGGAAGGTGTTATACCCCCGGCTATCCGGCAGGTTGAGGTCTAATAAGACGACATCTATTGGTTCCCGGTCCAACAGCTCCAGGGCCCGTTCTAAAAGTTCGACGTGCAGCAATTCAAACTCGCCGGCCGCCAAGGAGTCAAACATGCGTTTGATGAGCGCCGCGTGAAGGTGATGATCTTCCACCAGGAGGACTTTGGTTCGTTTAACTGCCTGACCTTGTTCCTGCATGGTTTTTTATCCTGGTCTATATGCCAGGTGACGGCTTTGCCAGGCAAAGGGCCACTTGCCGAAGTGACAGTCACCTCTAGAATTAAGTATACGTATAGGCGCATTTGATGCAATTGCGAACCAGATGAAACCCGTAGGTTGGGGCACGAAGCGTGCCCGGAGCACGAAATGTGCTCTTGGACCTACGGGGTTTGAAAGGCGGAATCATGAATACGACAACTATCCACCCGGCAACGAGCATTGGCCGGGTCCATTTAACCGTTTCCAATCTGGAACAGTCCCTGGCCTTCTACCGAGAGCAGCTTGGCTTTCAATTGCACCGGCGCGATGGCGACGTCGCCTGGCTGGGGGCGGGCGCGGCCGACTTGCTGGTTCTTCATGAGCGGCCGGGGGCGCGCCGCCATCTGCGCGGTGTTACCGGCCTGTACCACTTCGCCGTTCTGACGCCCTCTCGCCTAGCGTTAGCCCGCTCTCTGCAGCACCTGGCCGACACGCAAACGCCGTTGCAGGGCTTTGCCGATCACCTGGTGAGTGAGGCTATCTACCTGGCCGATCCGGACGGCAATGGTATCGAAATTTACCGGGACCGGCCGCGCAGCGAGTGGCCGCGGCGCAACGGCCAGGTGCAAATGGCCAGCGACCCGTTAGACATCGAAGGTATTCTGGCCGAGCTGCGTGGCCAGGACGCTCCCTGGACAGGGCTGGACCCGGAGACGACGATTGGCCACATGCATCTGCACGTGGCCGACCTGGAGGCGGCCGAGGCCTTTTACGTGGGCGTTCTGGGCTTTGAACTGATCGCCCGCCTGAGCCATTCGGCCGGCTTTGTTTCGGCCGGGGGCTACCACCACCACATTGGTTACAATGTCTGGGCCGGCGTTGGCGCGCCGCCGCCCCCACCGGACGCGGTTGGACTGCGCTGGTACGAAATCCGACTGCCCGACGCGGCCGCCCTTGATCAGGTCGTGGATCGCCTTCGCCAGGCCAACCGGCCGCTGGAAGAGCAACCGGCCGGCTTTTTTGTGCGCGATCCGGCGCAAAATGGTATTCTTTTAACCACAGCCTAGAAACGAGAACGGGATAAGAAGAGGAACATGAGCAAGCGTCTTGGTCCACCTCGCAACCCAATCAAGGGAATGCGCAACGTTTTCACCAACCTGAACGCGCCCATGCCCCTGCCACGCAAGGTGTACGTGTTGACGCGCAACATTACCAGGCGGGCGATCACGCTCAGTGGCTGCTGCGGCCACCCCGGTGAGCCCGGCTGCTGACAGGTAGAAGACCCGGCCGCTGGTCCAGCAGGCCACCATCATCACCATCACGCTCACGATGATGAGCATGAACACGATGAAGAAGAGTGAGTGAGTGGAGATTAGAGATTGGAGATTGGAGATTAGAGATTGGTTAATCTCTAATCTCCAATCTCCTCTTCAGGCAGCCGGCACGGTGAAGTGAAAGGCCGTTCCCTGGCGGTAATGGCTCTCAAACCAGATTTTGCCCTGGTGCATTTCCACCAGGTAACGGGTGATGTTCAGGCCCAGGCCGGTGCCAGGCCTGGAACGGGCCTCCTCATCTTCAGAGCGAAAGAACTTGGAAAAAACGCGCTCTTGCTCGTCAGGATGGATGCCAATGCCGTTGTCCTGGACGGTAATTTGAATCAATTTCTGATCCCCAACGCCATGGCCATTTTCCCCGTCCAGACAGCTAGCCCGGACAATGATCTGGCCTCCGGCCGGCGTGTACTTGTGGGCGTTGTTGACCAGGTTCGTCAGCACCTGCAGCAGGCGCAGATGATCGCCATAAATAGGCGGTAAATCTTCCGGCAGCTCCAGCACCAGGGTCTGATCTTTGGCGGTAAAGCCGGACTGGGTGGAGCTGACCACTTCGTCCAGCAGCAGATCAACCGGCACCCGGCTAAAGTCCAATTTCAGGCGTCCCGCCTCAATGCGTGAAATGTCGGCCAGGTCGGAGACCAGCCGGACCATTTGCTCCACGCTCGTCTTGATGTTGCCCAGGAACCCGAGCTGGCCTTCGCCCACCTGCCCGGCCGCAGTGACCAGGAGCAAATCGGCGTATCCTTTAATGGCGGTCATCGGCGCTTTCAACTCATGGGAGACCAGGGAAACAAAGTCACTCTTGGCCCGGTTAGCCGCCTCGGCCGCTTCTTTGGCTTCCACCAGGGCCGCCTCCACCCGCCGGCGCTCGGCCAGTTCCTGGGCCAGGAGGCTGTAAGCCTGCTCAAAATCGCGGCGGATCGTGCGCCGGACCGAGAGGACCAGGGCCAGGTTCAAGATAATGAACAGGGAACCGAGGGTTAGCAGCGCGGTTTGGAAGGTGCGCTGGGCGCTTAGGGCGTCACCAATGGTGGCAAAAAGGAGGCTCTCTTCGCTTAACTGGTTAATGCCGATGTAGGCGCTAACCGCCAGAATGCCCATGATGGCGGCCAGGACGCCAATAGCAACGCCCAGGGCAATCTGCCCCCTGGACAGGTGGCGAGACAGGTCTGCATCTGGCGGCGCTGTCATTTTAGCACTTGACGCTGTTAGATATAGGCCGGCCGGTCCGTGGACCGGCCGGCGTGACAGCATTGTACCCGATTGTGCTCGATTTTTCGATGTGGTGGAAGCGTTTCAGTTGTGGGGAGGACCGCGAGCACCCCTGCTCACGACTGCCGGCTGGAAGCGGGTGTTCCCTAAAGCGAAAAAGCCCCTTAGGCAGTGGCCAATTCGGCCGCGACCATAATGCCGACCAGCGTTTCAAAAGAGGTCGTCGCTTCCCAGCCCAGCCTGGTCCTGGCTTTCGACGAGTCCCCCACCAGCAGGTCCACGTCGGCCGGCCGGATCAGGCGCGGGTCCTGGACGACGTAATCTTGCCAGTTGAGGCCCACCGCCTCGAAAGCCAGCTCCACAAACCGCTGCACGGTGTGGGTCCGGCCGGTGGCCAGGACGTAGTCATCCGGGCTGTCCTGCTGTAGCATCAGCCACATTCCCCGAACGTAATCGGGCGCGTAGCCCCAGTCCCGCTGGGAGTCCAGAGTACCCAGGCGCAATTCCTGCGCCCGGCCGTGCTTGATCTGGGCCGCCGCCCGGGCAATTTTGCGGGTCGAAAATTCCAATCCCCGGCGCGGGCTTTCGTGATTGAAACAGATGCCTGAACAGGCGTAGAGGTTGTAGCTCTCTCGATAATTGACCGTAATCCAGTGGCCGTAGACCTTGGCCACACCATAGGGACTGCGAGGGTAAAAGGGGGTCAGCTCATTTTGCGGCACTTCGCGCACCTTGCCAAACATCTCGCTGGAGCTGGCCTGGTAAAAACGGATGTCCGGATCCACTAACCGGACCGCGTCCAGCAGTCGAGTGACGCCCAGGGCCGTCACTTCGCCGGTAAAGACCGGCTGCCCCCAGGAAGCCGGCACAAAGGATTGGGCGGCCAGGTTATAGACTTCACCCGGCCGGTACTCGTCAATGAGGTTAATCAGTGACACCTGGTCCATCAGGTCGCCGGAAACCAGTATCAGCCGCTCCTGGATGTGCTCAATCCGCTCGAAATTGACGGTGCTGGAGCGGCGGATCATGCCTATGACCTCGTACCCCTGCTCCAACAAGAACTCCGCCAGGTAAGAACCATCCTGACCGGTAATCCCCGTGATTAAGGCGCGTTTTGTTGTCATAGGGGCTGTCTCCTGTAATAAGCAATGAGCAATGAGCGTAGTTGGCAAGGCCAACTATGAGTGATGAGTGATGAGTAATGAGTATCCTGGTCGCAGGTTTGCAGACTCGCAAACCCGTGTACCTTCCCCATAGTAAACCAGGACAGCCTCGCTGTCTGCTAAGCCACTTAGCAGGCAGCGGCCGTGTTGTGGGGTATAGTGTGGAGTGTGAGGATGCAGGGGTGTAGTTATTATGGAAGAAACGATAGGCAAACGCATTGCCCGGCTGCGGCAGCAGGATGGCTGGACGCAGGAACAACTGGCCGAGCGGGTGGCCATCTCCCGCGTAGCCATTTCCCACATCGAGATGGGCTTATCTCTCCCCGGGGAGCGGACCCTGACGCTGTTGGCCGGTATCTTTAAGCTCTCGCCGCGCGACCTGGCGGCCGGCACCACTTACCCCCTGGCCAAGGCCGAACGGCTGCCGGCCGTGGCCTGCCACTACACTGAAGTGGAGCACCAACTGGCTCTGCTGGCCAACGACCTGGCCTGGCTGGCGCGCCTGGCCGGCTACCCTCAATTGCCCCGTTTTCTGGCCGAACTCCGCCAGCAATGGCTGCCCCGGCTGGCTGCCTGGCAACGAGAGTGCCTGGACGGCCGGGAACAGGAACAACTGGCGGCCGCCCGAGAGTCACTCATGGCCCTTAGAGCACAATATTGACCAACTTCCCGGATACGACAATGACCTTGCGCGGCGTTTTACCATCCAGCCACGGCCGGACCTTCTCCGAGGCCAGGGCTGTCTGGCGCAGCGTTTCTTCGTCGCTACCAGCCGGGACAGTAATCTTGTCCCGCACCTTACCGTTGATCTGGACCACCAGGGTAATGGCCTCTTCGCGGGCCACCTCTTCGTCCCAGGCCGGCCAGGGCTGTTGGTGAATGCTGTATGGCCGGCCGCGTCCCGCCCACAGCTCCTCGGTGATGTGCGGGGCCATGGGGGCCAGCAACAACAACAGGTGGGCCACTGCCTCGTCCCAGGCCGCCCGGCTGACGTTGGCCGCCTGCTGGGCGTCCTGGATGCTGTTGCGCAGCTCCATAATCGCGGCCACGGCCGTGTTAAAGGAAAAACTCTCCAGGTCTTCCGTCACCCGGCGAATCGTCTGGTGGGTCTTACGGCGTAGGGCGCGGCTGGCCACTTCGTCCATCGCCGGCGGCGCATAGGCGTGCCGGCCAATCGCCCATACGTCGAACAGCAGCCGCTGCGGTCCCTTGATCCCGTCGTAATTCCAGGGGCCGCCCTGGTCCCACTTGGCAAAAAACATTAAGTAGGTGCGGACCGTATCGGCGCCGTATTGCCGGACCAGTTCGTCGGGCGAGACCACGTTGCCCCGCGATTTGGACATCTTCTCGTTGTCTTCGCCCAGGACCATGCCCTGGTTGTAGAGGGCCAGCATCGGCTCGGCAAAATCCACCAGGCCCATGTCGCGCATGGCCTTGGTGAAAAAGCGGGTGTAGATCAGGTGCATGGTGGCGTGCTCAATGCCGCCGGTGTACTGGTCTACGGGCAGCCAGTACTCTCCCTCTTCGGGGTCAAACGGCCCTTCGTCGTAATGGGGACTCAGGTAGCGGTATTGGTACCAGGAAGAGCACATAAAGGTGTCCATTGTGTCCGTTTCGCGCAGCGCCGGCCGGCCGCATTCCGGGCAGGTAGTGTTGAGAAAGCCGGCGTGGAACTTGAGCGGGCTTTCGCCGGTGGGCATAAACTCCACATCCTCCGGCAGTAGCACCGGCAGTTGTTCGTCCGGGACCGGTATGGCCTTGTGGACCGAGCAGTAGACCACGGGAATAGGCGCGCCCCAGTAGCGCTGGCGGCTGATCAGCCAGTCCCGCAGCCGGTAGTTGACGGCCGCCCGGCCAGTCCCTTGCTCTTCCAGCCACTGCGTCACCCGCTCCACCGCGCCGGCCACCGGCGTGCCGGTGAAGGGACCGGAATTGACCAGTATCCCTTCCGTCTTGGAGGTATAGGCTGCTGCCAGGGGGCCTTCGTCGTCAGAACGGCCGGGCATCCGGATTACCTCGACGATAGGCAGGCCGTACTTCTGGGCAAAGGCAAAGTCGCGCTCGTCGTGGGCCGGCACAGCCATGATCGCCCCCGAGCCGTAGCTCATGAGCACGTAGTCGGCCACCCAGATAGGAATTCGCTCGCCGTTGACCGGGTTGATGGCGTAAGCCCCGCTAAAGACGCCGGTCTTCTCCCGGTCGGCCGCTTCCCGGTCAATCTCGCTCATCCGCTGCGCCGCCTGGCGGTAGGCCTCGACCACCGGCCGCTGCTCGTCGCTGGTAATCTTCTCCACCAGCGGGTGTTCGGGAGCCAGGACCATAAAGGTCGCCCCCCAGAGCGTATCCGGCCGGGTAGTGAAGATGGGGATAGGGTCTTCCTGCTCGGTATGGAAGACGACATCGGCGCCGGTGGAGCGGCCGATCCAGTTGGTCTGCATAACCTTGACCCGCTCCGGCCAGTCAATGCTGCCGAACTCCAGCAACTCCTCGGCGAAAGCGGTCGTCTTGAAGAACCACTGTTCCAGCTCTTTTTTGATGACCGGCGTCTTGCAGCGCTCGCAGTGGCGGTCCTCACCCCAGACCTGCTCGCGGGCCAGGGTGGTGTTGCAGTGAGGGCAGAAGTCCACGGCCGCCAGCTTGCGGTAGGCCAGCCCCTGCTCCATCAGCTTCTTGAAGAACCACTGGCTCCATTTGTAATATTCCGGGTCGGAGGAGACGGCCTCACGCTCCCAGTCAAACATGGCCCCCATGCTCCTTAACTGGCGACGCATGCGCTCGATGTTGGCATAGGTCCAGGTCTTGGGGTGAATTTTGCGCTGGATGGCGGCGTTTTCGGCCGGCAGGCCAAACGAGTCAAAGCCCATGGGGAAGAGGACGTTGTAGCCGCGCATGCGCATAAAGCGGGCCCGCGCGTCGCTGGGGACCATGGCGTACCAGTGGCCAATGTGCAGATCGCCCGAGGGATAGGGCAGCATGGTCAGGGCGTAGTGCTTCGGCCAGCTCCGGTCAACCACCTGCCGGTACAGCCCTGTCTCTTCCCATTTTTCCTGCCACCTGGCCTCCACCTCGGCCGGGTTGTAGTTGTTAGCCATTCTTCTCTCCAGAATTGAGATTGGAGATTAGAGATTGGTCAATCTCCAATCTCTAATCTCCAATCTCTTATCTCCCACATTACTTACTCCGCAAAAACGCTATCGCCTTCGGCGTGAAATCGGCCGCGTTTTTGGGGGCGGCGCTGTGGCCGCCGGTGGGGTACGTTTCCAGCCGGGCGTTGGGGATGGCGCGGACGAATTCGGCGGCGTAGCGGTAGGGTATCACCGGGTCGTCCTCGGCCCAGGCCAGCAACACCGGTTGGGGCAACGTTCGCAGCCGGTCCAGGTCGTTGAAAGCCGGCGCGGTCAGGATGAGCCTGCTCACCCGCCGGGGGTGTTCCAGGGCGACCGCCAGGGCCACGCCGCCACCCCAACTCTTGCCCATCAGGGCGGCCGACTCTTTGCCCAGACTATCCAGAATCGCCAGCACCACCTGGACGGCCCGCTCGCCCGTTACCTGCCCGCCGTTCGCCGGCCGGCTCTGGCCCCAACCGGGCATATCCACGCTGGCGGCGTAAAAACCGGCCGCTCCCAGGGGTTCCAGCAGCGGTTCCCAGGTGTGCCAGCCGTTACGCTGGCTCCAGCCGTGAATACCCAGCACCAGCGGATCGGCCGCGTCGCCGGCCGCCTGGCCGTAGATACGGCCGTGGGGGGTATCAATCCATAACTCGTGCATGGCCAGTCATTGGGTAATTTAGTAATTGAGTAATTGGTAATTACCCAATTACCAGTTACTGAATTACAAACAAAAAACCCCTTTCGACTCCAGAGACGAAAGGGGTTCCGCGGTACCACTCTGATTGATGGTCTGTGGACCTGAAGGGGCTCGAACCCTTGACCTCCACAATGCCATTGTGGCGCTCTCCCAACTGAGCTACAGGCCCATAAAATAAGCTAATAGCTGATAGCTAACAGCTATTAAACCATCCACTCAAACACGTAACGTGTGTGACCCGGCGATGACTATTAGGACCGTGTTGAGCACTGCCCGCTCACCATCGCAACTCCCAGGCGAGTTCAGTACGATTTGCCGCCCTTCCAGCCGTGGGGCAGCTCTCTGGCCTGTCGCCGTAGCGAACACTGGTACTTACTACTCCTGTTCGGCGTTTTTCTTTATGAAGTTGTTAACCCGGCAGTGGACCTGAGGGGATTCGAACCCCTGGCCTCTACAGTGCGATTGTAGCGCTCTCCCAACTGAGCTACAGGCCCGAAAGCAGGGGGTATGTTATCCCAGGCCCGGCCGGTTGTCAAGACCAGATTGACGTAAAGGATCGCCCTGGTCCAGAGTAGTTTGTCAGTTTGACGACAGACGATAGACGATAGACGATAGTATTTTCCTTTCGCGGCCGGGCAGCCTATAATTTTACAGATGGACACTCAGGAAGTGCTGGCCTTATACGACAAAGAGCAACGGATCGAAATTGAGCATCCCGGCACGCGGAAAGACGTGCTGCCTCACGTCGTGCGCTTTGTGCGGCCGGCGCCCGGCGCGAACCTCATTGCCTACAGCCGTTTGAACGAAAGCAACGCCGACGCCGTCATCGAGGAGCAAATCGCCGCCCTGGCCCCCTTGAACCAGCCTTTTAGCTGGAAAGTACACGACTACGATACACCGCCCGACTTAGGGGAGCGCCTGGTGGCCCACGGTTTTGAGCGACAAGAGCCGGATGCTATTATGGTCCTGGATCTGCGCGAGGCGCCGGCCGCCCTGCTAGAGCCGGTCACGGCCGACGTTCGACCTATCAGGCAACGCGGCCAATTGGCAGACGTCATCAAGGTGGAAGAGCAGGTCTGGGGCGGCAGTTTCGCCTGGATTAAACAGCGGCTGGGCGACCACCTGGAGATACCAGGCTACCTGAGTGTCTACGTCGCCTACGTGGAGGGCCAACCAGTCTGCTCCGGCTGGACCTATTTTTATGGCAACGGCCATTTTGCCGGGCTGTGGGGCGGCTCGACGGTAGCGACTTACCGTAAGCGCGGGCTGTATACGGCCGTCCTGGCCGTCCGCGTCCAGGAAGCGATGCAGCGGGGCACTCGTTACCTGACGATTGACGCCAGCGCCATGAGCCGGCCGATCGTCGCCCGGCATGGCTTCCAGTTGGTGGCGCAGGCGTGTGATTATGATTGGAAGGGGAGGTGACGGACGGACGACGGACGACGGATGGACGACGGGCGATGGACGATAGGGCAGAATTGGGGTAAGATGCCGGCTCGTCATACATGACACTTGGCACTTGACGCCTGACACCTGGCACTATGGACAAAAAATACCGTATCTCGATTGAATACTGCGTCCCCTGAAACTATGAGTCGCGAGCCGTCAGGGTGACGGACGACCTGCTCAGCAATTATCAACACGTTATCGAGAGCCTGGCGCTCATTACCGGCAGCAAAGGCGCTTTTGAAGTACGTGTTGACGACACGCTCATCTTCTCTAAAAAGACGATCCAGCGCCGCCACGCCGAGCCAGGCGAAGTCCTGGCCCTCTTCCGGGAGATTGTCGGCCCGGATGTGCCTACCTACCCTGAGAGTGAATGAGGGGGTGACAAAGTGACAAGGTGAGGGGGAGATGAATAGTTATTCTTCTTCGGATGTTTCCAAAATGCGCGCTGCATGTGCGCATCCTGTGGACAGCGGTTGATTGATCGCCAGCGAGGCTCTTACTCGATCTGCGGCGTGAGCGACTCCGATCCTTCCCCTTCGACGCCGTCCTGGGTCCATGTGCCCACCAGCGATCCATCCGGCTGGAGCGTGTAGGTCGCCGTGCCGGATGCCTCCGAGCCCATCTGCCACTTGACGTTAAAGGTCGTGCCGTCAAACGTGCCCGTGCCCGTCTGCGATTGGCTGGCGAACGTCCACTCGATGCGGTAATCGTTCCCTGTGGTGCGGGTGATGATCGCATCGCCCGCATAGCGCACCCCATCCAGCGACGTTCCGGTCACGTTGTAGGTGCCCGAAAGGTCCAGCAAATCCTGCGCAGGGGGGTCGTTGGCTTCTGTCTGAGCACACGCCAGCCCGCTGATCACGATCATCAGGACAGCTATTACCAGTCTGATACGCATAAAATTCTCCTTACTTTAGCCTGCTGCATTTTCAAAATCGGGCACGGCAGGCGGGATGAACCCGTAGCTCAGCAGCACGCCGAGCCAGCACCGCCGAGCCCGCTCACAAAGTGGATCGACCATATTACATGTATTCTGGCACAACTCCAATTTGAGTATGCTTAAGTCCATCGCACGTGATGTCAGGTGGCGAAAATCAAGAGTAAGACGAGTGTGCCGCCAAGCATCAGGAGGCGCCTTTCACGACCCGCAGCGATACGAATGACTGTATTCATCTCTTTACCTCCACTCAAACGGTCTCTGCAAGATTAACCACTATCTACAGCATAACCGCTCCTTGGGCTAGCTGTCACCTGTCGAAAGACAGGGTTCAAGGAGGGATTTGACCCGCCTGCAGATAGGAGGGTATTATTGGCCTGGCGCTCTCCGCACCGCCATCGGGCAGGCCAAGTGAAGGCGAAGGTTCGCAGGAACGATGAGCGAAGAGCTGTATGAACTCCTTACCAGCAGGGAATTGCAGGTGCTGTCCCTTCTTGCCGAGGGATTGACCGATGCGGAGATTGCCGGGGCGCTGGTGCTGACGGTTGGCACGGTGAAGTGGTACAACCGGCAGATCTTCGGCAAGCTGGATGTGAGCAACCGCACCGGGGCCGTGGCCAGGGGCAGAGAGCTGGGTCTCTTACCCTCCATACCCTTCTACGACTGGTCCCAGGCTTCAGTTCTCAGGAAAAACCTGCCGGTGCCGGCCACGCCGTTTGTCGGCCGCAAGCAGGAACTTGCCGACATTAGCAAGCTGTTTGCGGAGCGCAGCCATCGCCTCTTGACGCTCATCGGTCCCGGCGGCATTGGCAAATCGCGGCTGGCGCTAGAGGCCGCTTCACGGGCACAGAAAGCCTTCCATCATGGCGTTGCGTTTGTTCCGCTGGCAGCGCTCGAATCGCCGGACCACATCGCAGCAACCATCGCTGAGCGGCTGGGCTTCCGCTTTTCCAACCCAGAAGAACCCAAACAACAACTGCTGGGCTATCTAGGCAATAAAGAGATCCTGCTTGTCCTGGACAACTTCGAGCATTTGCTGGATGGCGCTGAGCTGTTGACCGAATTGCTGCAGGGCGCGCCAGGCGTGAAGCTTCTGGTGACGTCTCGCGAGCGTCTCAATCTTCAGAATGAGGTCCTCGTCGTGGTGCATGAGATGGATTTCCCCGACTGGGACCAGAACGGTCACGCCCTGCCCGCTGCCAGGCTAGAAGCTTACAGCGCCGCCCAGCTATTCGTTCAGCATGCCCGCCATGTCCGTCCTGAACTGCAGCCTGGTGAGGAAGAGACCGGCCAGATCCTCCGCATCTGCCAGCTCCTGGAGGGAATGCCCCTGGCCATTGTCCTGGCCGCCGGCTGGCTGGAACTGCTTTCCCTGGCCGAAATTGCGGAGGAGATTGCCAAGGGCCTGGATTTCCTGGAAGGTGAATTGCAGGACCTGCCGCCGCGCCAGCGAAGTGTGCGGGCCAGCTTTGACTACTCCTGGAGTCGGCTGCCGGAAGCAGAGCAGCACCAGTTTATGAAGCTAGCCGTCTTCCGCGGCGGCTTTACCCGGCCGGCGGCGCAGGACGTGGCCGGTGCCAGCCTGCCCGTGCTCCGCAAGCTGGCCGATAAATCCTTTTTCACCATGGCTCGCGAAGGCCGCTATGAGATGCACGAACTGTTGCGCCGCTATGGAATGGACAAACTGAAGGCGGCCGGCTCGAGTGAGACCGCCCGTGATGCGCACAGCGCCTACTTTCTGAAGTGGCTCCAGGCACAAGAAGCCGGCCTGAAAGGGCAGAGGCAGCTAGAGGCATTGGCTGAGATTGAAGCAGACCTGGAGAACGTGCGCGCCGCCTGGCGCTGGGCGGCGCAACGCGGAGATGTCGAGGGCATCAATCGGGCGGTGGAAGTGCTCTTCCTCTTCTTTAAGATGCGCGGCCGATTTCAAGAAGGTGTCGAGCTTTTGCGCCTGGCCCAGGATAAATTGGCGCGACTTGAAGGAGAGGAGCCAGGTCCGGTATGGGGAAGAATCAGCACGCGTCTGGCCATATTACAAAAGTTCCTCATCGCGCCGGCCGAGGAGGTCAAGAGGAATGTGGAAGGTGGGATGGCCCTCGCCCGGCAGCAGGGCGACGAGGCGGAGATCGCTTTCTCCTTGTTTGCGCTTGCCGCATACCATGATCTCACCGGTGACGTTGCCAGCGGTCTGAAGGCCAGCCAGGAAAGCTTTGAGCGTTTCCGGGCACTGAACGACCTCTTCTATATGGCACGGGCCCTGTACATGGTTAGTTACCTTGGCTATTTTCAAGGGCTTGACATTATGAAGCTCAGGGGGGAATGCCTGGAGCTAACGCGCCAGGCCGGGAGCAAAGTAGATGAATGCGGAATACTCACTCTGCTCGGGTTTGGTGCGCAGCATACGGGCGACTATGCGGCCGCCGAACAGTATTGGCATCAAGCGGTTGGCATTGCCAGTGAAGCAGGGGCATTGAGCATCCTGACGTCCTCTAAAGCAGGGCTTGCTCTGGCTCACTTCTTGAAGGGCGAGATGGACAAAGCCAGGCAACTGGCGGAGGAGGGGTTGGCCATCGCCGATATCCCTCCCTCCAACACGCAAGCCCGAGCCGCTCTCAGCCTGGTAGCCGGCATCGCCGGCAATTACGTTCTGAGCCAGGCGTTGGGCCAGGAAAGCGAAGTAAGCTCTTCAAAGGCGCCGGCTATCTTCTATAGCGGCTGGCCCCTGGCGCTGGCCCACTGCGGGTCGGGCAATTACGATCTTGCCTGGCACCATCTATACGCCGCCGCCCAAGTGGTCCGGACACGGGGCACCTGGACGTGGCTGCTGCCTATCGCGGCCGTCCTGCTTGCCCACGAAGGCCAGAAAGAACGGGCGGTAGAGATATTGGGACTGGTCGAGAACCATCCGCTCAGCGCCAGGGGCTGGATGGAAAAGTGGCCACTGCTAGCGGAATGTCGTGCCCGCCTACAGGCGGAACTAGGCGCAGAAAGATACGCGGCGCTCTGGGAGCGGGGCGGAAGGATGGATCTGGCGACAGAGGCCAAAGCGCTGTTTGAAGACATCCCACCCCCCCGCCGGTATTGATTCGCCTCACGGCAACCAGCCCGGCGTGGGCAGCGCTCGCTTGCGAAAGTTGGCCCTGGTTAGTTGCGCTGAAAACAAAGTTCGCCTACGATTAGCGTTGAAGGCAAAGAAAAAGCACAGCTTCAAGGTGACAAGGAGCGTTCTCCCCCTCACCCCCTCCCCCGCTCTCCCCATCATGTAATCCAGTCCCGCCTGGCCACGTCCCAATTGCGGTGTTCGTAGGTGTTTTTGCAGCGTTTGCAGATGAGGGTTGAGTCTACCAGGCCGCTCTCGCGCCAGCGCCAGCGGACGACTGTCAGGTGAAAGCGGCAGGCCGGCCGGTAACAGAGTGGGCAGTCGCTCCCCTGGGCCAGTCCCTGACGGCCGTAAAGCCGCCGCGCCTCCGGGTCCTCCGCACACAAATAACACCGCTTAACGGCCATCGCCCTATCCGCCACCGTATCCACCCAGGTGACTGGCACTTTTTCAGGGGACCGTTACCCTAAAATAGCCTCCTAAAGTGCCAGTCACCTTCAGGCCAACTACCCCTCATACGTATAAAACCCCTCGCCGCTCTTCTTGCCCAGCCGGCCGGCCTGGACCATGCGGCGCAGCAAGGGGGCCGGCCGGTAGCGGTCGTCGCCCCACTCGTTAAACAGACCGGTCATTACGCCCAGGACGACGTCCAGACCAATGTGGTCGGCCCACTCCAGGGGGCCGAGGGGGTAGTTGGCGCCCAGCTTCATGGCTTTATCAATGTCGGCGGCCGAGGCCACTCCCTCCATCAGGGCGCTGACCGCCTCGTTAATCAGACAGCAGACCGTCCGGGCGCGTACCAGGCCTGGCCCGTCGGCCACGACAATCGGCTCGTAGCCCAGCCCCTGCCAAAAGCTCTTGGCCCGCTCCAGGCTGGCCCCGGCCGTCTGCAGGGCGGGGGCCAGTTCGACCAGGCCGTTGGCGGCCAGCGGCGGCAGCAAACCAAAGCCTACTACCCGCTCCGGCTTCGGCACCCAGGAGGCCGCCTGGGTGGCGCTGGTGGCCAGGGCTGAAGTTAAGATCAGTGCGCCAAAAGGCACGGCGTCGGCCAGGGCCACCATTAACTCGTTTTTGGCGGCGGCCGATTCATTGTGCAACTCAATGACCACGTCCACCTCGGACGTGTTATCCAACAGGTAGCCGCTCTGCACGGCGCTGAAGAAATCCTCAACCAGGTACAGGTCCGTACTGTGCCCGGCCGCCAGGCACAACTGGCTCACCTCTTCCACCAAAGGCAACTCTCCGGCAACCAAGACTTTCATCATGAACCTCCAGTGGTGGTTGGTTATTGGTTATAAAATAACCAATAACCAATACCCAATTACCAAATTACTCCCGGCCCCATTTTACCCCCACCCACCCCTTGTGAAAAATCCCTTTGTGCTCCCTTCGCTCCCGTGCTATCCTTGTGCGGGGATGGAATTACAAGCAATCACCGGCCAGCTTTATATTGTCAACGGGCAGCCTCAGGACACAGAGAGTGTGCCAGGTTTGCTGGCCCAAAAAGCCCCATCCCGGGCGGCCCACGGCCGGGACAGGGATTTTCTCTTCGCCCACCTGACGTTGAGCGGGCCGCCGGCCGAAACGGCCGTCCTGGCCCAGGACTTGCTGGACTCGATCAGCAATCTCTTTTACCAGACGCCTGGCAGCGTGACGGCCGCCCTGCGCCGGGCCATCATCGAGACCAACCGGCTCCTGTTGCAACATAACGTCAGCGGGGCCAACGTGGCCCGCGAGGGCGCCATCACCTGCGCCGTTTTGCGCGGCGAAGAGCTATACATAGCCCAGGCGGGGGAAACCTTTGCCTTCGTCGGCCACAATTTCGGCGTCGAGCGGCTGCCGCCCAACGACCCGCCCCGCATCACGCCCATGGGCCGCACGGCCGGGCTGGACATTCGCTTCTTCCACAACTGGCTCCAGCCAGGCAATATGTTCCTGCTGGCCGACCCACGCCTGGCCCACTTGCCTACACGAGCCTTCAACAACATCCTCATCGGCGCAGAGATTGAGAACAGCCTACGCGAGTTAAGCGAAATTATCGGCCAGGACTCGGCCCGGGTGTTGGTGCTGGAGTTTACTGACGAAGCGCCCGACTACGTACCCGACGCCACCCGGCCTTCGGCCGCGGCCGTTTCTCTGCCGGCTACCCGTCCTTCGGGGCAACGTCTCTCGCCGCCGACCGGCCGACCCCAACGCGACCTGGAACCTGCCAGGCCCGTAGCCGCCCGCAGCATGCCTTTCGTGCCGCGCCGGCTGCCGCCGGCCGTGGCCAACCTGGACGTCGAAACGGTGGAAACTACAGCCCGTAAGACCACGGCCCAGGCGGCCAAAGGGCTATCACGCTTTACCGGCTGGCTGGCCCAACTGCTGGATCGGCTTCGGCCGGGCCGGCCGGCGCCTGGTGAATATACCGGTTGGGCGATACCGGCCATTCTGGCCATTCTCATTCCCCTGATCGTCACCGTAGCCGTCACAACGGTCTTCTTGCAGCGCGGCCGGATCGTCCGCGTGGCCGAAATCCGGCAGGAAATGAACCAAAACCTGACCCTGGCCCAGGCCGCCACGACGCGTGAGGAGGAACAGAATCATTACTTCCGAGTGCTGGCCCTGGCCGACTACGCCGAAAGCCTACAGCCGGGCAACGAGGAAATCAACCGCCTGCGCCGTGAGGCCCAGAAGGAGCTGGACACCCTGGAAGGCATTACCCGGCTGGTGGTCCAACCCCTCTACGAGTACCCTGAGGGAACGCTGTTGACTTCCATTGCCCTGGGTGACGAGTTAAACGGGGGCATATTCCTGCTGGACGCAGCCGGCAACCGGGTCTATCGCCACGAGACAGACGAAACTTACCTTAACTTGACCACCCTAGACCCGGAACTCATTTTGTCTGGCAGCGATGTCGTCGGCAACCACGTCGTCGGCCAGTTGATTGACCTGATGTGGCGGCCGCGTGGCCAGGCAGTCAGCCGTGACGGCATGGCCGTCCTGGATAGCAATGGCGCATTGGTCACTTATTACCCCAACCTGGGCGACGTACGCGCCGTCCGCCTGGGCCTGGCCAGCGACTGGCGGCAGCCGGTGGCCATTACCAGCTTCAACGAGCGCCTCTACATCCTGGACAGTGGCAGCGAACAGATCTGGCGCTACTTTGCCGAGGGGGATGGCTTTACGATCAATGACGAGCAGCGCTCCCTGACCTTTGGCGACAGCGGTGACCTGGACCAGGCGGCGGACCTGGCCATCTACAGCGAGGACGGCAGCGTTATCCTGGCTTACCGGGACGGCCGGCTGCGGCGCTACGTGGGCGACCGTCTGCTTTGGAATGAAGCGGAATTCCTGACCAGCGACACAGATTCGCCGCCAATCGTGCCTATGCAGGCCCCTACGGCGGTCAAGATTGCCGGCCAGGGGCTCAACTCTTCTATCTACGTTCTGGACCCCAGCACCGGCCGGCTGCTTTATTTAAGCCTGGGGGGCGGCTTCCTGGGCCAGTTCAAAGCGACCGACACGACCGGCCAGGAGCTTTTTGCCCGGGCGGCCGATTTTGCCGTGGCCGAAAACCCGCTGCGCGTCTTTATCGTCGCCGACAACACCCTGTACGTCGCTACCCAGCAATAGGGGCCCCCCGGCGGTCAACCGCCGGGCTACAAAACGACGCCGGTTAAAACCGGCTGGTGAGCATTCTTGAGTGCCAGGTTGACCAGCGAACGATTACCGAAATCAATTTTTAAGCTTCATAAATCTCCAATCTCTAAATCCCAATGATGTCACTAACTCAACTGCAAACTAACGCGCTGGCCTGGGCTGGCGAGCAGCCTGACCTCCGGGCTGTGGTTCTGGTAGGTTCGCAGGCTCGCGAGGACCAGCCGGCCGATGCTTATGCGGACGTGGACCTGGTGCTCTTTGTCCTGGACCCGGCCGTTTACGCCGCCTCGGCCGAGTGGCTGGCGACCATCGGCCCGCTCTGGCTGGCCGTACCCAACCGCACCGGCCGGGGCGACCCGGAGTGGCTGGCGCTTTTTGCCGGGGGTTACAAGGTGGACTTTGTCTTTACCTCTATCCAGGCCGGGGAAACGCTGCAACAGGCGTTGGCCGCTTTCCTGGAGCAGTGGGCCGACCCTCGTGCCGTAGCCGCCCTGCCGGACACCTTCGCCCGCTACGACGCGGCCGACCTGAGGCGCGCCCTGCTGGCCACCCTGGATTTACTGGACTGGCTGGCGGCCGAAACGGCCACTCTATGGAGCTACCCCTACCCAACGACCGGGCAACAAGCGACCCTGGCCTGGCTCCGTACCCTACTCGGTTTGTAGTCTCCACGTCACCCAATCTACTGTATTATAGCGGTGTAGTTTGTATCAAAGGAGAATACGCTATGGGATCCGTCGAATATCTCAACCCTGATGGGCTGAACAAAAACCCTGCCGCCTTTACCAACGTCGTTGTCGTCACCGGGGCTGCGAAAACGATTTACGTCGGCGGGCAGGACGCGGTGGATGCGGCCGGCAACATCGTGGGGAAGGAAGACGTTAAAGCCCAGGCCGAGCAGGTGATGCACAATTTGCAGGTCGCGCTGGCGGCCGGTGGCGCATCACTGGAGCACGTCATCAAGTGGAACCTTTACGTCGTGCAGGGGCATTCTCTGCAGCCCGGGTTCGAGGTGTTCCAGCGTATTTGGGGCAACCGCCCCAATCCACCCCTGATCACGATGGCGTATGTTGCTGGCCTGGCGCACCCCGACTTCATTATGGAAATGGAAGCGATTGCTGTCGTGCCGTAGGTCTACATGAGTTCGGCCATGCGGCAATCTTCGTCCTGGTATTCGATTTCGGCCGTGGTGTGGCTCACGTCTAAGGCATCGGTCAGGGTCTTGATCGCTCCCTTGACCCGGAGCACGTCGTCCTTGCTGGCTTCTTCGTCCACTACCACGTGAGTCGTCAGGACGTGGTGCTCCCCATCCAGAGACCAGACATGAGTGTGGTGGACTGATCGGACTCTGTCAATAGCCAGTAACTGGCGCTCGATCTCCTCCACGTCCACGTTCTCCGGCACGGCCTGGAGAAAGAGGGCCAGCGTCTGGCGCAGGTTGCCGGCGACGTTATAGAGCACGTAGAGAGTAATCAAAATGGACAGGATGGCGTCGAGGATGTAAGCGTTCCAAAAGAGCAGGATCAAGCTGACAACCAGCACGGCCGCCCAGCCCAACACATCCTCCAGCAGGTGCCAGGCGACCACCCGGGCGTTTAACGAGCGGTTGCCCCGCAGCCGGAGCACGGCCAATCCGTTCACCAGGATGCCGACGAGAGCAAAAAGGGCCATACCGGGGGCGTAGGCCGGTTCAGGATTCATTAGCCGGGGAATGGCTTCGCTCAGGATAAAGAGGGAGCCAACGATCAGGACGATGGTGCTGATGACCGCTCCCAGCAAGGAAAAGCGCCGGTAGCCATAAGAAAAGCGCCGGTCCCGGCCGCGCTGCGAATAGCGCTCCATATACCAGGCCAGCCCCAGTGATAGGCTGTCCCCCAAATCGTGGATGGCGTCGGATAAGATAGCCAGGCTGTTGGTCCAGAAACCGCCGACAATCTCCAGCAGGGTAAACGCCAGGTTCAGGAAGAAGGCCGTCCGCAAGCTGGCGGCGCCCTCGTGTGAGTGGTGATGATGGTGGTGTTCCATAAGGTTAATGGTACTTCGCCGCACGTGGGGGATCAAGTGGCTTAACCTCCCTGAGGCTCAAGTGATGGTCGCCGGGCCGCCCGGCGCAATCGCCAACCTCCGGGAGGTTCTCAACCCATCTCTTTAAGCAGCTCCTCTAACTCCTCCCGGTTGAAGAGGTACTGCTCGTGGCAAAAGTGGCAGTCTACGACTGCCTGCCCTTCCGTTTCCAGAAGGGATTGGATTTCTTCCCGGCCGAGGGCAATCAGAGCCCGGGCCGTTCGTTCCTTGCTGCACTGGCACTTAAAGTGGACCGGCCGTTGCTCCAGCACCTTGTAGGGCACGTCGGCAAAGACCAGGGCCAGGATTTCCTCCGGGCTCTGGCCGCCCTTCAGCAAGGCGTCCACCGGCGGCAACTCCTGGACCCGATTGGCCAGTTGGCGGGCCACTTCGACGTCGTAGGGAGGAATGGCCTGGATCAACAGGCCGCCAGCGGCCGCGGCCCGGCTATCTTCGCCAACGTCCACCCCAAGCTGCACGACCGTCGGAACCTGTTCCGACTGGTTCAGGTAATAGGTCAGATCGGCGTCTATTTTGCCGCCGGTGAGGGGCACCACGCTCTCATACAGATTTTTCAGCCGCAGATCCTTGACTACCGTCAGAAAACCGTCGCCGATAGCCCCAGTCACGTCGTACTCGTCCTGGCGCTTCGGCAGGTCCATGGCCGGCACGGTGACGTAGCCGCGCACCGCGCCGTAGCTGTCCGCCTCGACGACAATTTTTTGCAGCGGGCCATCCCCTTCGAATTTGAGCGCCATCCGCTGCTGGACCTTCAACAAAGCGCCCAGCAGCACCCCGCCAGTCAGGGCCTGCCCCAGGGCGGCGGCGGCCGTCGGGGCAGTCCCGTGGCGGCGGTTGGCTTCATTCACCAGGTTGGTCGTGGCGCAGGCCATCGCCCGCACCCCGACCAACCTGGCAATTGTTCTGACAATATGATCATCCATTTCTTTATTGATAGGCTTATTTCTCGTCCGCGTAGTTGTAGAAGCCCCGGCCGCTCTTGCGCCCCAGCCGGCCACTCTCCACCATGCGCCGCTGAATGGGGTGCGGCCGGTAGCGAGGGTCCTGAAAGTAAGCGGCGTAGACCGATTCGGCGACGGCCAGGTTCACGTCGCAGCCGATCAGGTCAATCAGCTCAAACGGCCCCATGCGAAAGCCGGCCGACTTCAGCAGCCGGTCAATGGTGTCCACGTCGGCCACGCCCTCGCCCAACAGGCGCAACGCCTCGCCGTAAAACGGCCGGGCCACGCGATTGACGATAAAGGCCGGGGTATCCTGGCACGGGACGGCCGTTTTGCCCAGGCTGGCAACGAAGGCGTTGGCGGCGGCCAGCGTCTCGGGGCTGGTATCGTCGCCGGCAATGACCTCGACCAGCTTCATCAGGTGGGCCGGGTTGAAAAAGTGTAGCCCCAGGAAGCGGTCCGGCCGTTTCGTCGCCCCGGCCAGGGCGTTGATGCTCAGGCTGGAGGTATTGCTGGCCAGGATGGTGTGGGGCGGCGCGGCCGTGTCCAGGGTGGTAAAGATCTCTCGCTTCAGCACCAACGACTCCGGCGCGGCCTCGACGACCAGGTCGGCGGCGGCCGTTTCTGCCAGCGTACTGGTAAAGCGCAGGCTACCCCTGGCCTTTTCGGCCACCT
Source organism: Chloroflexota bacterium (assembly GCA_022616275.1). Classification (GTDB taxonomy): domain Bacteria; phylum Chloroflexota; class Anaerolineae; order Promineifilales; family Promineifilaceae. The sequence continues at coordinate 61,296 of JAKEFB010000115.1, read as the reverse complement.
CGCCGGCCGTCTTGCCCAGGGAAACGCCCTTCTCAATCGAGACCACGATCCGCTCCCTGGCCTGGTCCAGGATCTCGCCGTTGACGTCGTAAACAGTGACCTGGTAGCCAGCCAAAGCGGCCGCCTGAGCAATCCCCCCACCCATCGTCCCCGCGCCAATCACACTAACTGTATTCATCTTGTTCTCTCGCATTCCATGTGTCAGGTGTTTCAGTATCAAGTGCCAAGTGTCAAGTGTCAAGTACGACACGGTACATGGCACGTGACACGTGACAAGAGTTGGCTGGACCAACTCCGACACCTGACACCATGACACTTACTCGCCTTTGAACTGTGGTTCACGCTTCTCCAGAAACGCCTGCACCCCTTCCATCCGGTCGTGGCTGCGGCCGGCGATTTCCTGGAGTTGCGCTTCATAGGCCAAGGCCTCTTCCAGGGTCATGTTCATGGCTTTGATCATGGCCCGCTTGGTCAGGCCATAGGCCAGCGTCGGGCCGGTGGAGAGCGGCCCGGCCCAGGCCATAACTATTTCCATCAACTGCTCCTCCGGTGCCACGACGTTCACCAGTCCCCACTCCAGGGCTTTATCGGCCGGAATTCTGTCGGCAGTAACGGCCATCTGGTAGGCCCGCGAATAACCGATGAGACGCGTCAGCAACCAGGTCGTGCCGCTGTCGGGGATGAGGCCCACCCGGCTGAAGGCCTGCATAAAGCAGGCCTTGTGAGAGGCGATTCGCAGGTCACAGGCCAGGGCCACGCCGCAACCAGCCCCGGCGGCGACGCCGTTAATCGCCCCGACGATTGGCTTCTCCAATTGGACCATCTGCAGAATGAGCCGGTTATAGCCGCTGCGCAGGTGGTCGCCAATAGAGAAATCCTCGCCCCGGTCCTGGACGGCCTTCAAGTCCTGCCCTGAGGAAAAGGCCCGGCCGCTGCCGGTAATGACGATGCAGCGCACCGCTTTATCCCGGCCGGCTTGCTTAAAGGCGTCTATCGTCTCTTCGGTCATCTTGTTGTTAAAGGCGTTCAGCGTCTCCGGCCGGTTCAGCGTAATTTTGGCAATCCCATCGGCCGCGTCGTACAAAATCGTCTCGTAACTCATCGCAAACTCCTTACAGTGATGAGCAATGAGCAATGAGCGATGAGCAATAAGTGACTTCCCCTCTTCACTACTGACTACTCATTACTCATTGCTTTCAACTCATTGCTCATTGCTGTTGGCAACTTCACCAAAAACGTCGTCCCCTGGCCTGGCTCGCTTTCGACCTTAATTTGGCCCTGGTGCTGGTCCACAATGGCTTTGACGATGGATAGCCCCAGGCCAGTGCCTTCGATTTCCCGGAGTTCGTCGCTGGATACCCGGTAGAATTTGTCAAAGATGTAAGGCAAATCGGCGGCCGGGATGCCGTAGCCGGTATCGCACACTTCCAGGCTGGCGGCGGCCCCGTTACGTACCACCCGCACCTGGACCCGGCCGGCGGCCGGGGTGTACTTGATGGCGTTGTGGATCAGGTTGTAGGCCACCTGCTGCAGGCGCTCCGGGTCGCCGTGCAGGGGCGTGTCCGCCTCGGCTGCCACCTCCAGGGAAACGTTCTTGGCCCGGGCCTGCTCCTCAAGCTGCATCGCCGCCTCGCGGGTAATTTCCGCCAGGTCGCAGCCCTTTTTATTGACCGACATACCAGCCTCAATTTTGCCCAGATCTAGCAAATTTGTCACCAATCTCAACATCCGGTTGCTGGCATCCTCAATACGCCGCAACATAGACAACTGGTCGGTATTCACCGGGCCCAGCGCCGGCAGCAGCTTGGCGAAGCCCTGAATGATGGTGATGGGGTTCTTGAGGTCGTGGGACACTGTGGCCACGAACTCATTTTTCATCTGGTCCAGCTCTTTCAGATAAGTAATGTCGTGCAGCACCGCCACCTGGCCCAGGCCACGGCCGGCATCGTCGGCGACCATAGACAAGGCGGCCAGAAACGTCCGGCCGTCAGGCAGCTTCATCTCAAAGTTGGCCACTTCCGGCGCCTGGCCGGCTTCGGCCAGGGTCCGGGCCAGGTCGGTCCCGGCAAACAACTCGGCCGCCGGCCGGCCCACCGTCTGGGCCGCCGCCTGGTGAAACAATTCCTCGGCCGCCCGGTTAAAGAGGGTCACCCGGCCGTCGGCGCCGGTGGCGATAACGGCGTCGGCCGTGCTGTTGAGGATGGCCTGCAACTGGCGTTCATTCTGGCGAATGCTGTCCTGCAGGCGGGCCCGCTCAATGGCCACGGCCGCCTGGGTGGCCAGGCTGCCAATAACCGACACGTGCCCGTCGTCAAACACGTGCGGCTGGTAAGAGTTAGCGTATAGCACGCCCACGGGCAGGTTGCCAATGACAACCGGCACGCCAATGAACGAGCGGATGCCCATGTACTCCACCACCCGGGGACTGACACGGGGATCGTCGGCCGCGTCATTGACCAGCAGGGGCGCTTTCTCCTGCAGGATTCGGGCGCTGATGCCGCTGCTGCGGACGTTGGAGCGAGAGTCCCCTGGCGGCGCGCCGTTGCCCCGGCTGGAAATGTGCTGGAAAAAGCGATTCTCTTCGGCCGAGTAGAGGAGAATATTGGCCCAATCCACGCCCGGCACGCGGCTGGCCCCGGCGACGATGGCCTGTAAAATTTCGGTCAGTTCGCCGGTCCCGGCCACCGCCCAGCCGGAGCCGGATAGGGCGTCTAGCTCAGCCACCCGGCGGAGCACGCCGGCGTGCAGCCGGGCGTTTTCCAGGGCCACGGCCATGGCCGCGGCCACCGAATCCAGCAGCGTCAGGTGCAACTCCGAAAAAGCCTCCGGCAGGCCGCTCAAGGCCTGAATAACGCCCAACACCCGGTCCTGGAAAATGAGGGGGGCGCACAGCAAGGAGCGAATGGTCAGCTTTGAGCCAGGCAGTACACCCTGGTGCTCGGCGCTCCTGGCCGTATCATTGACCAGGATTGAGCGCCGGGTGCGCATGGCCTGGCCGGCAATTCCCTTGTCTACCGGGATGGAAATCGTCTGGCCGGCCAGGTCCGGATCGGCCGTCAGCGCCAGGTCCAACCGGTTGGTCCGTTCATTGTAAAGGAAAACGGAACAGCTATTTACTTCCAGGAAAAACTGGATCTGGTTAACAATTTCCCGCAGAATGGCCTCCGGCGTCAGCGCCGACATAATGGCGTGCTGGATGGCGCTGAGCATGGCCATCTGTTGCGCCTGCTGCTGGGTCTGGTCGAACAGGCGAGCGTTGTCCAGGCTGGCGGCAATGTCTACGCTCAGCCGCTCGGCCAGCCGAAGCTCGGCTGGGCTATAGTGGCGAGGGGCGGCGCTCTGGTAAATCTCCAACAGGCCAATGGCGTTGCCGCGCACCACCAGTGGAGCCACGAGCACCGTTTGTACACCGGTCTCATCCAGCAGCGCCCGCTCGGCCGGGTCCGTATCCGGGTCATTGCGCTGGACCACCACCGGCCGGCCTTCGGCCATGATCCGGCACGTCAGGGGATAATCGTCCAGAAAATAAACGGTCCCCTCCAGGGCCAGCTTCGCCGGCGGCGCGTCAGGTTCGTAATCCAGCAACGTGACCAGGCACTCTCGCTGCCGGTCATAGCGAGAAACAGCGCAGCCACTCGCCCCAAAGGCCCGTGTGACCTGCTGGGCAATCTGGTGGACGGTGGCCCGCTCCGATAGCTCGCTGCTGATCGCCTGGCTGACCCGGTAGAGCAGGTCCAGTTCTTCGGCCTGGCGCTGCGTTTCCTGGTACAGGCGGGCGTTACGAATAGCGGCCGCCGCCTGGTTGGCAACCGCCTGCAACAACTGGGCCGCCCCTTCGTCAAAGTAACCGGCCGCCTCGCTGAAGGCCGCCAGGATGCCGATAGCTGTCCCCCCGGAAACAATGGGGGCCAGCACCAGGCTCTGGTAGCCAAATTCGGCCAGCACGGCCGGCTCACCAATGGTTATGAAAAATGGTTGGCGCTCCCGAATGGCCCGCCAGGTAGCCGGGTAAGCATTCAGGTCGTATCCCCTCGCTGGTTGTGGTGATGGCGGGCGCAATTGGCCCGGCAATTGTGGTTGGTGCAATTGGCCCGGCGATTGCGCTTGTGAGGATTGAAAAACGTGTAGGGCGTTCCCCTCCAGCAGCGAAACGGTACACTCGGCCGCCGCCAACAGCCGGGCCGTTTCCGTTACCAGGGCCGCCAAAAGTTCATCCAGGTCCAGGGTGCTGCTCAGAATCTGGCTGATGGCATAGAGACCGGCTAGGTGGTCAGCCCGCTGGCTTGGCGCGGCCCAATGAGTCATCCCTGGCTCTCAAAAGCCCACGTCGTCTTCGCCCTCATCCTGCTCTTCCTCGGTAAGCTGATTAACCGGCTGGCTAATCCACAACACCAGCAACGGCCCCTCTTCCAGCTCGTGCAGCCGCATGGCCACCACGTCCACTTGTTGGCGCAGGCGCAGGTGGTCGGGATAATCCAGCTTGACCGGCCGGCCTTCCTTCCAGGCGTCACGGCAGCGCTTCAGGATGGAATCCCCTTTCAGCGTCCGCAGCTCGCACATGGCAATCTCGGAATCTTCCGGGCCTTCGTAAATAGATTGGAACGACAAATGGGGACTCGGCCGGAACTCCGGCGTTGGCCCTTCGACAATTGTAATTAGTTCGGGTTCTGGATCAAACACTTTGGCCCACGCTCCTTTTTATCAAGGGAGATTGGAGATTAGAGATTGACAACCATTGGGCTGCTCATAATCTCCAATCTCGAATCTCGAATCTCTACACCATACGTTGTAGCAATGAATGAGGTTGCACGTACCTATATACTACTAATTGTTAGCGCGCTTGGCAACCCTAAGTTAGAGTTTTGAGTTAGAGTTCCAGAACTCTAACTCCCTACTCTAACTCTAACTCTTCCAACGCTTGAGCCAGGTCGGCCACCAGGTCGGCTGCTTCTTCCAGGCCCACCGACAGGCGGACCAGCCCCGGCAAGACGCCGCTGGCGGCAATCTCCTCGTCTGTTTGCACGGCCGAAATGGTGCTGGCCGGGTGGGTAATCAGGGAGTGGACGCCGCCCAGGCTGACTGCCTGGCAGATCAGCTTGAGATGCTTTAAGAGATGGTAGCCAGCCGCCCGGCCGCCCCGCAAGTCAAAAGAGACCATGCCGCCAAAGCCGCCGGGCATCTGCTGCCGGGCCAGCTCGTGTTGGGGGTGGCCGGGCAGGCCGGGGTAATAGACCCGACGTACGGCCGGGTGTCCCTGCAGGAATTCGGCCACGGCCTGGGCGTTGGCATTGTGCCGGGCCAGGCGCAGGCCAAAGGTCTTCAAGCCTCGCTCCACCAGCCAGGCTTCGAAGGGGTGTAACACGGCTCCCAGCATGACATGATTGCGCCACATCTGCTCAACGCGCGCCGCGCTGCTGACCACCACCCCGGCGACCACGTCGGAATGGCCAGCCAGGTACTTGGTGGCGCTGTGGACGACCACGTCAAAGCCCAGGCTCAGCGGCCGCTGGTTGTACGGCGTGGCAAAGGTGTTGTCGGCTATGGCGACCAGGTGGTGGGTCTGGGCCAGTTGGGCCACGGCCGCCAGGTCGGTCAGGGACAGAACGGGGTTGGCCGGGCTTTCCACGTAGACCAGCCGGGTATTGGGCCGGATGGCGGCGGCGAAAGCCGCCAGGTCGGTCTGCTCCACCAGGGTGGACTCAATGCCGAGGGTCGGCAGTTTGTGGGCGATTAAGTTGTAGGTCGTCGGGTAAAGGGTCGTTTGGGCGACCACGTGGTCGCCCGCCTGCAGATGGCTAAGCAGCGCCAGGGAAATGGCGGCCATGCCGGAAGCTGCAGCCAGCGCCGCCTCGCCTCCCTCCAGCCGGGCCACAGTCGCCTCAACCTGCTTGGTATTGGGCGTGGCGTAGCGGCCGTAAAACTGGGGATGGGCCGTGGCCACCATCGCCGTGGCAATGTCGGCCGGCTCTTCAAAACGAAACGTGGCGCTCTGGTAAATCGGCGAGACCACGGCGGTAGACGGGTTAGCTGCGTCCCCGGCGTGAATGGCCGCCGTCTGCTGGCCCCAGGAAGGTTGCTTATCCTTACTCATCAGCACTCCATCAATTTTGGATTTTTGATTTTAGATTTTGGATTCAAGGCCAATCTAAAATCCACAATCCACAATCTAAAATTCTATTCAGTGTCCCATCTTCCCATTGGCCAGACGTTCCAGGTTGAGCAGTTGTTCTCGCGTTCCCAGGACGATCAACTCGTCGCCGGGCTCAAAGCGGGTGTTTTCGTCCGGCGTCAGCGTGGCCCGGGACGAACCGCGCAGCAGCGCCACCAGCGTCACCCCGGTCCGCCGGCGCAAATCGGCCTCGATCGCCGTCTGGCCGGCCAGGGACGAATCCGGCGCAATCAACAACTCTTCCAGCCACAGCTCCAGGCCGCTATCCAGCGTCACCACGTCCAGGAACTCGGTCACGTGCGGCCGGAGAAGCACGTTAGCCATGTGACGGCCGCCGATCTGGTAGGGCGACACGACCCGGTCGGCCCCGGCCCGGCGCATTTTGCTTTCGTTATCCGAGACCACGCAGCGGGCGACGATATGCAGCCTGGAGTTCAACGTTCGGGCCGAGAGAACGATGAACAGGTTGTCGGCGTCGCTGCCGCCGCAGACCATTAACCCCGTGGCCCGTTCAATGCCAGCCTGGCGCAGCGTCTCATCCCTGGTAGCGTCGCCATGCACGACAGTAACACCCAGCTCTTGCAATTCCTCGACCAGCCTTGTCTGCAGCTCGACGACAACCACTTTTCGCTGGCTTTCCAGCAGGGTCGCCACGGCGCTGCGCCCCACCCGGCCGTAGCCGCAGACAATGACATGATCGTGCAAGCCGTTGATAATTCGCATCATCCGCCTTCTCCTCATCCGTGGCCCCAGCCCGCTGGCCAGAACGTATTCACCCACGGCGCTAAAGCCGTAAGCGGCCGTGCCCACCCCCAGGAAAAGCAAGGCAATGGTAAATAGCCGGCCATCGTTAGATAGCGGCCGGACTTCGCTAAAGCCGACCGTCGTCAAGGTAATAGCCGTCATGTAAAACGAGTCGAGCAGCGGCCAGCCTTCAATCAGCCAGTAGCCGGCCGTCCCCAGGCCGAAGACCAGGGTCAGCAGCAAAATCACGGGGACCAGGCTTCGCCTCAGAGAAAGCATGGCTTACAAGACGAAGTGGCCCTCGTCCAGGTGCTGGATGGCGGCCGTGTAGAGCGGCTTAAAGGGATGGCCATCCATTTTCGCCAGGACTTCGGCCGGCGTCAGCCAGGCCAGTTCCAGGCTTTCCTGCCCATCCACCCCGGCCATACCACCGGCCGGGCGGGCCCGGAAAAGCACGGCCACGCTCTTGACCTGGTCGCCGTTGGGGTAGGTGTAATGGAAGTGCGGCGAGGAATAAACGCCCAGGATGCGTTCCAGCGCCACCTCCAGCCCTGCTTCCTCCCGCATCTCCCGCACGGCCGTGGCCGCCACGTTTTCCCCCAGGTCGCAAAAGCCGCCGGGGAAAACCCAGGCGCCGTTGTCGCCGCGCCGGACCATCAGCACCCGGCCGTCGTCGCGAACGACGGCCGTTTTCCCGCCAACGCCGATAACCATTGCCTGGCCAATGAACGCCCGGACCGAGGCGATCTGGGCTGCCGTCTGTCCGGTGCGGGCGGGCGGCTCGAAAGCCGGCGGGCCGCCGGCCAGGTAGTTGCGTAGCATATCAGTGTACCAGAGAGGAATCTCGCCCCAGGGCAGGCTGGCCGGCTCGAACCACCGGACGCCGCGAACTTCCGTTTCCTCCAGCCGCAACCGGCCGCCGGCCAACGGGCCACTGAAGCATACGGTAAATTGCTGGACCTGGTCGCCGTTAGGGTAAGTCACCTCGTAGCGCGGGTCGGTGTAAACGCCGACCAATCGCAATTCGCCAGCCGCCAGCCCGACCTCTTCCAGTAACTCGCGCCGGGCGCAGGTTAAGATATCTTCCTCTATTTCCAGCACGCCACCGGGCAACCCCCACCAGTCAAAGTCAGTCCGCCGCTGCAGCAGAATCCGCCCGGCGTCGTCGTGCAACACGGTGGTGGCGAAAGTCAGGAATATCTTGCGCCGGCCGACCCGGCTGCGAATCCATTCAATGTAGGAAGGCGGCATCCTGTTAAGTGTACCGTCCAGCCCTATAGAAAACCAACGGCCGCAGGAAATCGCGAATGGCTGCGAATGAGCGTATTACACCGGGCGAATGGCGCGAATATTGTGAATGATCAGGCGGGTGCTGCTGGTCGAAAAAACACCGCTTATGGAATTAACCCCTCCGGGATCCCATCAGGAAATTCCGCGTCAATGGCCTCTTGAATCCGGGTAATGCGGTTGTCCGGGTTGGGGTGAGTGCTGAAAAACTCGGGCGGCCCGGCCCCTTCGCTGGCCGCCGCCAGGATCTCCATCACCCGGATCAGCGACCGGGGATCGTAGCCGGCGTCAGCCATAAAGCGCACCCCCAGGCGATCCGACTCTAACTCGTCCTCGCGGCTGAATTTCAAGTTAATCAACTCGCCGATCAACAAGGCCACCTGGGCCGTCCGCTGGCTGTTCGGATCGTTGGGATCATAAGTGGCAATGACGGCCGCACCGGTCAACCCCTGGGTCAACTGAGCCTTGGCCAGGTGCTCCGCCCCGTGGCGGGCGACTACGTGGCCAATCTCGTGGGCCATCACCCCGGCCAGTTGCCCTTCCGTCTCCAACTGGTCAAAGAGGGCGGCGGTAATGAACACCTGCCCGCCAGGCAGGGCAAAGGCGTTGATCGTCTCCGGGTCGGCCAGGAGGTGGCACTCAAACGGCCAGTCCGCCTGGGTGATGTCGCTGCTGCTCGTCAACTGCTGGCAAACGGCGTCCAGAAACGCCTGGGCGTCTTCATCCGGGTCCAGCCCGCCGAACTCCTGGGCCATCTCCGGCGCCGCCTGCAAGCCCAAAGCAATTTCTTGCTCCTTGGTCATGCTGATGTACTGATCTTCGTCGGTAACAGGGTTATAGACCTTGGAGCCAAAGTACGATATCAATGAAAAAGCCGCCACAATCAGGGCAATAATAATCCTCCCCCAGCTAATTCCTCCCCGCGCGCGCGATCGTCGTACGACCATAAGCAACTCCTAAAACCAGTGCCGAACACTCAAACCGGCACAAACCGCTCCACTTCCAGGGCCTCGTACACGCCGCCGGCCACCGCGCCGTAGATGACAAGGGTCAGTACATCTATCCAGCTACGAACAGGGAAAAACCAGGGAAAGAAAAAGGAGAAGGTGTAGAAATTGATGGCGTACACGGCCAGGCCAAAAAGCGCACCGCCTATAACCCCCACCAGCAGGCCCCAGCGGTGGACAATGACGGCCAGGATAAGGGCAAAGAGGATAGACAGGGCAAAATTGACCAGCAGCGCCACCAGGAAAATGACGGGATCGAAGTCGGCCGGCGGCGGCAGCACACCCTCTCCCATGACAATGGCGGCAATCATCCGCATGACCACCCAGGGAGCGCCGCCTGTTACCAGGGGAAACAATATCATTTGCAGCACCAAAAAGACGGCGCCGGCGACGACGCCGGCGATGACGGCCGCTCGCCAGTCTACAAGCTGGCGCAGCCGGGCCGGGGCTTTGACACTCATACCTGCCTCCAATCCCGATGACGAGAACGGTCCTCTATAACGAGAACGGTTCTCGATAACGAGCACATATAAAAACGTCACCAGCCATCGTAGCATGGAACCAGGCGCGGCGTCATGTATCCGCCTATAACCTGCGGGTATATCTGTAGTTAGATTGTGTCGCTTCCTTATTACCAGGCCAGCCCCTTCAACGGCGGTGACGGCGGCGCAGTTCCTCCTCGACGTCGGCCAGGCTCAGCCCTCGCTGGGCCAGCAAGACCAGCACGTGGTAGAAGAGATCGGCCGTTTCCTCCACCAGCCGCTGGTTGCCCTGGCCTTTGGCGGCCAGGATCACCTCCATCGCCTCCTCACCCACTTTTTTCAGGATCACGTCTTCACCACCAGCCAGTAGTTCGGCCGTGTACGACCCTGCCACTGCCTCCACTTTCCGCGCCTCAATAATAGCAAACAACTCCTGCAACATCTCTTCCTCCAAAGAGTTAGAGCTTTGAGTTAGAGTTAGAGTTTATTCACTCAATCCTCTAACTCTTACTCCAACTCCTCAAGCAGGCGATAAAAACACGACTGCTCCCCTGTGTGGCAGGTTGGCCCGGCCGGCGTCACCCGCAGCAGCAGGGCATCCCTGTCACAATCCACAAAAATTTCCTGAACGGCCAGGGTGTTGCCCGACGTCGCTCCCTTACGCCACAGCTCGCCCCGGCTGCGGCTCCAGAAATGGGCCTGGCTCGTTTCCTGGGTCAACCGCAGCGCCTCACCGTTCATCCAGCCTACCATCAACACTTCTCTCGTCGCCGCGTCCTGGACCACGGCCGGGATCAAACCACTCCTATTAAATTTTAATGCCATCCTTTTTGTGCCTCCGCATCTTTGCGTCAAAAAACTTCCATCACCGGCCGGACCGGGATCCCCTGGGCCAGCAAATAGTCCTTTACTTCGCTCACTGTCAGCTTCCTGTCATGAAAAAGTGAGGCGGCCAGGGCGGCGTCGGCCCGGCCCTCAGTCAACACCCCGGCAAAATGGGCCAATGCGCCGGCCCCGCCGCTGGCAATGACCGGCACGCTGACCGCCTCGGCCACGGCTCGCGTCAGGGCCAGGTCGTAGCCGGCCAGCGTGCCGTCGGCGTCCATGCTGGTCAGCAGGATCTCGCCCGCGCCCAGCGCCACGCCGCGCCTGGCCCAGGCGACGGCGTCCAGCCCGGCCGGACGCCGGCCGCCGTTGACGAACACCTCCCACCGCCTATCGCCAGCCCGCCGGGCGTCAATGGCCAGGACCACGCACTGGCTGCCAAACCGTTCGGCCGCCCCCGTCAGTAGCGCCGGGTCGCGCACCGCCGCCGAATTGATACTGACCTTGTCGGCCCCGGCCAGCAGCAGCGCCCGCACGTCCTCAATCGTGCGAATGCCGCCGCCGACCGTCAGCGGTAGAAAAATCTCGTCAGCCACCCGCCGGACCATGCCGGCCGTCGTCCGCCGCCCTTCCGGCGTGGCCGAAATGTCCAGGAAAACCAGCTCGTCGGCCCCCATCCGGTCGTAGACGCGGGCCTGCTCCACCGGGTCGCCAGCGTCCCGCAAATTCACAAAGTTGACGCCCTTGACCACCCGGCCGTCTTTCACGTCCAGGCAGGGGATAATGCGCCTGGCTAACATGACAACATCTCCTCCAGCCGGACCTGCCCTTCGTACAGGGCCCGGCCGACAATCACCCCGCTCAACCCGGCGGCCCGCACCGCAGCCACGTCGGCGGCCGAGGCTACCCCACCAGAGGCAATGACCGCCAGGCCAGTGCCCTCAGCCAGTTGTTGCGACGCGGCCACGTCCACCCCCCGACCGGCGCCGTCGCGGGCAATGTTGGTGTAGACCACGGTGCGAACGCCCAGTCCAGCCAACTGTCGCCCCAACGTTGCCGGCTCCAGGTCGCTGGCTTCAACCCAACCCTTCACCCGCACCCGGTTGTCGCGAGCGTCAATGCCCACCCCCACCCGCTCCGGGCTAAAGCGAGCGACAGCTTCGGCTACCAGCTCAGGCGACTCGACCGCGGCCGTGCCCAGGATGACCCGGCCGACGCCCCACTCCAGCGTCTGCTCCATATCGGCCAGGCTGCGTAGCCCACCGCCAAATTGGACCCGGCCCGGTCCGGCCGCGGCCAGGATAGCCCGTAGTGCAGCTATGTTGGCCGACTCTTCCTCGCCAAAAGCTCCATCCAGGTTGACCACGTGCAGCCAATTCGCCCCGGCGGCCAGCCAGCGCCGGGCTACGGCCGCCGGGTCATCCCCATAGACCGTCTGCCGGGCCGGGTCTCCCTGCACCAGCCGCACCACCCGCCCCTTTCGCAAATCTATCGCCGGGTATACGGTAAAAGTATCCATCCTACATCGCCACAAAATTACGCAGGATAGCCAGCCCCACCGCCTGGCTCTTCTCCGGGTGGAACTGGACGCCGTAGAGGTTGCCACGCTGCACGGCCGAGGCGTAGGGCAGCCCATACTCGGTGACGGCCAGGACGTCGGCCGGGTCGGCCGGGTCGCAGTAGTAGCTGTGGTTGAAATAGGCGTAGCTGCCCGGCGGCAAATCCCGAAATAGCGGGCTGGGCCGCACCGGCTCCAACTGGTTCCAGCCAGTTTGCGGGACCTTTAGCCCCGGCAAGGCAAAGCGCCGCACCCGGCCGGGCAACAGGCCCAACCCGGCGTGGTCGCCCATCTCCTCGCTGCCCTCAAACAAGACCTGCATGCCCACGCAAATGCCCAGCAGCGGCGTACACCGACCGGCCACCTGTTCCAGGACGCCCACCAGGCTCCAACGCCGCAGCCCGTCCATCGTATCGCCAAAGGCCCCCACCCCCGGCAGCGCCACTTTCCCGGCCGCCAGGATGATCGCCGGGTCGGCCGTCAGACAAACCTCGGCCCCCACAGTGGCCAACGCCTTCTCCACCGAGCGCAAATTTCCGACACCGCTATCTACCAGAGCAATCATCACAACACCCCCTTGGTGCTAGGAATGGCCCCGGCCCGGCGTGGGTCCAGTTGCGTGGCCACGTCCAGCGCCCGGCCGAGGGCCTTAAACAGCGCCTCGACCTGGTGGTGGTCGTCCCGGCCGTAAAGCAGCCGGGCGTGCAGATTGCAGCGGGCCGTTACCGCCAGCGAGTGCAGAAAGTGCGGGAACAGGCTGGTGGCAATGCCGCCCACGGCCGGGGTGTACCAGGTTGCCTCGACCACGCAGTAGGGCCGGCCGGAAAGGTCCACGGCCACAAAGGCCAGGGCCTCGTCCATCGGCACGTAAGCCGACCCCAGGCGGGCAATCCCGGCCCGCTCGCCCAGCGCCAGGTCAAAGGCCTGGCCCAGGGCCAGGGCACAATCCTCTACGGTGTGGTGGTTGTCCACGTGCAGGTCTCCACGGGCTATTAGCCGCAGGTCAAACAGCCCATGCCCGGCAACGTGGTGCAGCATGTGGTCCAGGAAGCCAATACCCGTGTCTATCTCAGCATGTCCCGTCCCGTCCAGCTTCAGCCCCAGGCGAATCTCCGTCTCTTTCGTCTTCCGTTCAATCTCAACGCTACGCATAAATGCCTCCTTTCCCGGGTAGAGGGGAAAACGCGAATAACGCGAATGCACCAATGGCGCGAATTTTTTTATTTTCGAGAAAAACCATTGGCGTCATTCGCCTATTCGCGCTATTCGCGATTTTTCATTAGTCATCATTCACTGCAAATCATCAAAGCTTGCAACAACGCCTCGGTGTCTTTGGGGCGGCCGACGCTGATGCGGAGGTGGTCTCGCAGGCCCGGCTTGTCGAAGTAGCGGACCAGAACGCCGGCTGCGGCCAACCGCCGCTTCAGCGCCGCCGCGTCCCGGCCGGCCACGCGGCAGAGGATAAAGTTGGCCTGGGACGGGTACGGTTTCAGCCAGGGGACGGCTTGCAGCAGGTTGTACAGCCGCTCCCGTTCGGCGATAAGCTTCCGGCCTGTCTGTTCCAACTGGGAGGCATACTGAAGCGACACCAGCGCCGCCGTCGTCGCCGCCACGGAGACGTTATAGGGCTGCTTGATTTTCCACAAGTGGGGCATCAACCCGGCCGGGAAAGCGCCATAGCCTACCCGCAGCCCGGCCAGCCCGGCCCACTTGCTGAAGGTCCGCAGAACCACCAGGTTAGGATAGTACAGCACGTCGCACAGCCGACTAGTCCCGGCCGGGGCAAACTCGACGTACGCTTCGTCCAGGATCACCACCACCGGCAGGGCCAGCAGTCGTTCCAGCGCGCCGGCCGGCAACAGGCTACCATCCGGGTTGTTGGGCGAGGCCAGGAAGAGCAACTTCGGCCGGTGCGCCGCCACGGCCGCTTCAATGGCCGCTATGTCTATGGAAAAGTTCGGCCGGCGGTAAACGGAAATAACCCTGGCCCCATGAATGTCGGCGTCAAAGGCGTACATGCCGAAGGTTGGCGGGCAGTTGACGACGCTATCGCCCGGCTCCAGGAAGAGGCGCATGATCAGGTCAATCAACTCGTCGGCCCCGGCCCCGGCCAGTAGATTCCCGGCCGGCAGGTTGTGATAAGCCGCCAGCGCCTGACGCAGCCGCCGGCTCTCCGGGTCCGGGTAGACGTGGGCATAGGGCAAGGCAGCCAGGGCTTCGGCCACGGCCGGCAGCGGGCCGTAGGGGTTCTCGTTGGCGTCCAGCTTGGTAATCCGCCCGGCCGCCCGGCCCAATTGCTGCGACAAGACCTCAAACGGCAAAATCGGCTCATAGGCCGGCATCTCCCTCACCTGCGGCCTGACTAATGCTGTCGGATCAAACATCTTCTTCCTCTTGACATTCTGAACCCGGCCGCGGCGGCGTGGGCGGTGAGAGACTCGGCCTGGGCCAGCTCGGCCGCTACCCCGCTGAGGGCCAGGCTGGTTTCGGCGTCCAGGGCGACCAGGCTGGTGATCTTGACGAAGTCCAAGACGTTGAGCGGCGAGGCAAAACGGGCCGTGCCGCCAGTTGGCATAACATGGCTGGGGCCGGCCGCGTAATCGCCCAGGACCTCAAATGAGCGCTCGCCCAGGAACAGGCCACCGGCGTGCTGTATCCGGCCGGCCAGCGCCGCCGGGTCAGCTACGGACAGGCAGAGGTGTTCCGGGGCATAGTCGTTGGCCAAGCCGGCGGCCGTCTCCAGATCTGGGGTAAGTACCGCTCCACCCCGCTGGGCCAGGGAAATGGCAATGATTTCAGCTCGCGACAGACTCTCCACCTGGCGGGCTATCTCAGCCTGGACAGCCTCGGCCAGCGGCCGCTCCGGCGTCAGCAAGATGGCGCTGGCCAGCGTGTCGTGCTCGGCCTGGGCCAGCAGGTCGGCCGCCACCCAGGCCGGATTGGCCGTTTCGTCGGCAATGACCATCGTCTCGGTCGGGCCAGCCAGCCCGTCCAGCCCCACCAGGCCGTAGACCTGCTGTTTGGCCAGGGTGACGAACAGGTTGCCGGCTCCAACGATCTTGTCTACCCGGGGCACGCTCTCCGTGCCAAAAGCCAGGGCAGCAATGGCCTGGGCTCCGCCGACCTGGTAGACCGCCTCCAGCCCGCAAAGGTGGGCAGCAGCCAGAATGGCCGGGTGCGGCCGGGGCGGGGTGCAGACGACGATCTGGCGGACGCCGGCCACCCGGGCCGGAATGACCGACATCAGCAGGGAAGAAGGGAGTGGGGCCGAGCCACCGGGCACGTAGACGCCGACGCGCTCAATCGGCGTCACCCGCTGGCCGAGGACACCGCCCAGCTCGGCCGTCTGCCAGTTGGGCAGCGGCTGCCGCTGGTGAAAGGCGCGGATGCGGCCGGCGGCCGTCTCCAGCGCCTGGGCCAGGGCGGCTGGCAAGGCCTGGTAAGCGGCCGCCAATTCGGCCGCCGGAATCCGAAAATCGTCCGGCCGGTTCCTGTCCAGCAGTTCCGACCAATGGCGCAGGGCGGCGTCCCCTTCCTCCCGGACCGAAGCCAGAATGCGAGCCACCGCCTGGGGCGGTGGCACACCAGGGCCAAAGACCGCCTCTGTCCGGGCCAGCACGGCCGGCGGATAGGCTTCCTGGCCAACAACGCCCCGCCGCAAAATCGTCCGCCGCGCCGTCTCCAGGTCATAAATCTTGAACATTTGCACCTCCGATCAAATAGACGCCGATATGAAACGCGAATGACACGAATAAAACGAATGACGCGAATAAAAAATATAAAGCATTCGCGACATTCGTCCATTCGCGACATTCGTGATTAAAGACCAGTCAGCTTTCATCATGAAAAGCTGTGTCCCTTCATTCTTCTAGGGCGGCGAGCATGCGCTGGTAGGCCGGTGGCTCTTCCTCGAAGATAAAGGTCACCGGGGTGACGACCACGCCGCTGCCGCCGATGGCCCGCAGCTCGGCAATGGCCTGGGCCAGTTGGTCTTTGCGGATGACGACGTTGACGGCGTACCAGTCGCCCCCCTCACGGGCGAAGACGCGGGAAATGGTCGGCCCCTGCAAGCCGCCGATGACCGACTGGGTCAGGACCCGGCCGGCAATCGCCTCGGGAGAGTCGCCGCGCACGTTGGCAAAAATGGAGACGTTGTCCACCGCCCGCAAGTAAGCGACGATAAACTCCAGTAGTTGCCGGGCCAGGGCCAACACTTCCGGCCGCTCTTGCAGCGCCGGCCGGTTGGCAATCAGGCAGGCCTGAGAGCGGAGAATCAGACCGTCGTCCAGCGCCCGCAGCCGGTTGTCGCGCAGCGTCGTTCCCGTCGAGACCAGGTCCACAATCAGGTCGGCATAGCCAATGCTGGGGGCGATTTCCAGCGTGCCTTCGGCCGAAATCAGTTGCGCGTCCGCCAGGCCGTGCCGGTCAAAGAAGGCGCGGGTCAGCTTCGGGAAACGGGTCACTACCCGCAGGGGATGGCCCAGCCCGGCTTGTTTGCGGCCCAGGTCGGCCATCCGGCGCACCTCTTCCCAGCTTTCGGGGACAATGGCGTTCAGCGTACAACTGCCGAAGCCCAGCTCCGGCTGGAGCAGCAGCACCCGGCCGTTTTCGCCACCCTGCTCGGCCACCACGTCCCGGCCGGTAATGCCAAAGTCCACGCTACCATCGCGCACGCTGACAACGATGTCGCCGGCGCGCTGGAACAGGACGGTCAGGCCGGGCAGGCTGGGAATCGTGGCCCGGTACTGGCGCGGGTTGGGCTTGTGTACCCGCAGCCCGGCGTTGGCCAGTAAGGCCAGGGCATCCTCAGCCAGCACCCCCTTGCTCGGCAATGCCAGGCGGATCTCAGTTCGGTCTGTCGTCATCTCTTCCTCACTCCATCCAAAATCTAAAATCTAAAATCTAAAATAAAAAGCGCGCCCTGGACCAGGGAGCGCTTTTGTCTGTCGCAGTTAGGAAATGAATCGAGTTACATCATGACTGCGGACACGCAAGCCGTTCTGCCCGACCAGGCGGTTGGTTAAAGCCATGATGATGGTGGGCAAACGTGCGTGTCATACTGTTCATATTGGAACGGAATTGTAACAAAGCTACGCTAATTGGCAAATTGGCAAATCGCAACCGCCAATATTTCTGTTTCCTCACTCATTGACTCGCTTGGCAATCAAAACTGTCGTCACCATAAACAAGGCGAGACCGACCAGGATTGCGCCGCCGTAAACAACAAAGGGATGCAGATGATAGGCGGCTAACAGCCAGAATACACTACTGGCGCCGCACAAACCAACGATCAGACCAACAGCTCCGCCCATAACACCCGCAACCAGCCAATCTTCCATCTCTGAAAAACCTCCGGTTGTTGTATTATAATCGGCAAATCGGCCAGCCCGTAACAAAATGGCCTGCCTAGACGACTGTCATACTAACCGACTGTCTTTCGACACTGTTATCTCATTGTGCTTGTGTTAAAATAACGATCTGAACCTCGGCAGATTCAGACCTGGGCGCGGCCGGGCTGATATGCCGGCGCCAGATGGGTCTGCTGAATCAAGGGAAGAACAGTATGAGTGAGCAATCGCTGCCGCCTACCCGGCCGCTGGAACCACGCAAAACGGCTATCGTCGTCGGCGCTTCGTCCGGCATCGGTGCGGCCGTGGTCCGCGAGCTGGCCCACCAGGGTTACCATGTGGCCGCCGTCGCCCGGCGCGAGGCTAAGCTGGCCGAGCTGTGCCAGGGCATCAACAGCGCCTCGCCCAATGGGGCCCGGGCCCTATCTTACCCGCACAACGTCACCCGTTTTGAGGAAACGCCGGAGTTGTTCCAGCGCATTGTCACCGAGTTGGGCGGCCTGGACCTGATCCTCTACACGGCCGGCGTCCAGCCGGCCATGGCTCCAGACGAGTACAACTTTGAAAAAGACGCGGCCATGGTCAACGTCAATCTATTGGGGGCGATGGCCTGGCTAGGCCAGGCGGCGCTGCGCTTCGAACGGGCTAAAGCCGGCCACGTCGTCGCCATTTCCTCTATTGCGGCCGACCGCGGCCGGCGGCTCAATCCCGGCTACAACGCCAGCAAGGCCGGCCTGGACACCTACCTGGAGGCGCTGCGCAACCGGCTGTCGCAGCACGGCGTGACCGTGACTACAATCAAACCCGGCTTTGTAGACACCGTCCTGTTGGAAAACGCCCCCAAGACGTTCTGGGTCATCTCCCCGGATGAGGCGGCCGGGCAAATCTATAAAGCCATCGAAAACAAAAAGCAGGCCGTTTACATCCCAGCCCGCTGGCGTTTCGTCAGCCTGGTCATTCGCAATATCCCATCCGTCATCTTCCGCCGTTTGAACGTGTAATGAATGCGAGTAAGGAGAACAGCAAAATGGTTTTTGCCCGTGAAGAAATCCCAGTGGCATACTCAATGCTTGAACTTGCGGAAGTGTATTTGGTAAAACAAACTACCCCACCGTATGCAGAGTTTTTGTGTTTCTGGGCAGCATTTAACAATATTTATGTGAAAATTGCCGACCAAAAAAAAGGAGGCCAAGCAAAAAGGCCAGGAGAAAAAGCTCAGATCGTAATGGCAGTTAATGAACTGGGTGATGATTTGAAACATCAATTAATAACCCATGACAGTACAAGATTCTTTGCATATCGAATACCGAGCTGGCGAGGACATAAAATCGAATACGATGCCTCTGGTAAAAAGCTAAATGGTGTGCTTAATGTTGGTCGTACCACAAGCTCAAGACACCCTGTCTGGAGTCCTATTGACACAAAGCTCTATGAAAATTATATGCAGGGCGATCAAGAAGATGTGAATAGAGATGCTTTAGCTGAACAGATTGTTCTTATGCTCTATACTGTTAGAAACAACCTGTTCCACGGCGGCAAACGAGCTGATGATGCAGATGATAACGAAGTCCTGGAGAAGGCGCTTTCGCTAGTGGCGATGGTAGTAAAGCACTTTATTAAGGAAGAGGATCTACAGGCTATTCAAGAGCGAGAAATATGGCTACATTTCTCAGCCAGCCAGTTATCCTATGCTTACGGTGAGAATGAACCTGACTATTCCTTAGATTTAATCAAGGAACCAAACCCAAAGTATGAACGAGGGTGATGTCATTTTGACGCCGATTCCTCAAGCGGATGGTCGATTAAAAAACCGGCCGGCAATCGTCCTACGAAAAATGCCAGGCTACAATGATCTGCTCGTTTGTGGCGTCAGCACACAACTACACCAACGAGTCAAAGGCTTTGATGAAATAATCTGGCCGAACGACGCAGATTTTCCCTCAAGTGGCTTGTTGACTCAGTCACTAATCCGACTTGGTTTCCTGGCTATTATTCCCGGTAATCGCATTATCGGTTCTATTGGCACTATTTCTCCAGAGCGGCATAAACGACTGTTAAGGACGTTAAGTAACTATCTTATTGTAAGCGCGAAAGCCAGGTCTTAAGGAGTAGCCCTTGATAGAGGAAAAACGGCGCGTTCGACGCCAGAACAACGAACAAGAGATTCCAGGTGACCAACTCTTCTCCCCGTTGCCGGCCGACAAGCTGGAAAACGTCCCGGCCTGGGGCGGGGCCAGCAGCGCGATGGGCTACGTTTTCCGGCCGAGCACGACCGAGGGGCTGCGCGACGTCTTTGACCTGGCCCGCCGCAGCGGCCGGAGCGTGGGCCTGCGCGGGGCCGGCAACAGTTACGGCGACGCGCCCTTAAATAGCGAGCAAATTACCCTGGACATGCAGCGCATGAATCGCATCCTGGCCTGGGACCCGGCCGGCGGCCGGATCCAGGTCGAACCAGGCGTCACCATGGCCCAGTTGTGGCAGTACGCCCTGGAAGACGGCTGGTGGCCGGCCGTGGTCCCCGGCACGATGCATCCGACCATCGGCGGCTGCGCCGGGATGAACATCCACGGCAAAAACGCCTGGAAAGTGGGCACCATCGGCGACCACATTTACGAATTTGACCTGATGCTCCCCTCCGGGGAGATTATCGCCTGCAGCCGGGAGAAAAACGCCGACCTCTTTCACGCGGCCATTGGCGGCTTCGGCGTGGTGGGCACTTTTACCAGCATTACGCTGAGCCTGAAGCGGGTCTACTCTGGCCTGCTCAATGTGGAAGCCCTGGCCAGCGGCAGCCTGAAAGAGATGCTGGCCCAGTTCGACGAACACCTGCCCACGGCCGATTACCTGGTAGGCTGGATTGACGCCTTGGCCCGGGGGAAGTCGCTCGGCCGGGGCCAGATCCACAAGGCTAACTACCTGCCGCCCGGGGCCGACCCCAACCCCAGCCAGACGCTGCGGCTGGACCGCCAGCACCTGCCCGACACCTTGTTGGGTTTTGTGCCTCGCTCCATCATGTGGCGCTTCATGCAGCCGTTCATGAACAACGCCGGAACGCGCCTGGTCAACATGGGCAAATATTGGTCTTCCCGCTTCACTCACGGCCAAAAGTACCAGCAGCCTCACGCCGCTTTTCATTTCTTGCTCAACTATATTCCCGATTGGAAGAAGTCGTACGGGCCAGGTGGTCTGATTCAATACCAGAGTTTCATCCCGGCCGAAAACACTCTGGACGCTTTCAGCGAGATGCTGCGGCTGTGCCAGCGGCGTGGCCTACCCAATTACCTGTCCGTGCTCAAGCGCCACCGGCCGGACAACAACTTCCTGATCACTCACGCCCTGGACGGCTACTCTCTGGCTATGGATTTCCGTATTACGCCACGCCGCCGGGCGGCGGTCGTGCGCCTGGCGGCCGAGCTGGACGAAATTGTGCTCGCGGCCGGCGGCCGCTTTTACCTGGCCAAGGACAGCACCTTGCGGCCGGAGGTCGCTGTCGCCACCCTGGGCCGGGATACCATTGACCGGTTCCGGGCCCTCAAAGCCCGCTGCGACCCGGACAACATTCTGCAAACTAATCTCTGGCGGCGCATTTTTGTGCCAATAATAAGCAATGAGCAATGAGTGACGATTGGCAAAGCCAATCGCAAGCAATGAGCAACTCTTAGTGTATCACTCATCGCTCATCGCTCACTGCTCATCACTGTTTAAGGAGGGACTATGTCGCGTCGAGTTCTCTCGTTGGGGGTAGCATTTGTCTTGATGGTTGGCATGATGTCGGCGGCCCCGCCGGCGGCCGGGCAGGGCCAGGACCAGCCGCAGAAGACAACGACCACCACTGGCAGCCAGCCGGTGGAGCAGGATGGTGGGGAGGAAGAGTCGGCCCTACCGGCAGGACTGTCGGCCATCCTGGCTACGTTGGGCCTGTACGTGGTTATCATGTTCACAATGGCCATCGGCACGGAAATTACTGTAGACGTGGCCAAGCTGGCCATCGGCCTGAAAACCAAACCCACGGCTCGCCAGGCGATGGAACAGTTTAAGGACCTGGTCCCCGGGACGCTGGAAAACCTGGGGGCCAGTTTGGAGGCGGAACAGCAGTTACAGCGCCACATTACGGCCCTGAGTAACTTGCTCAAGCCGGTCGCCGAGGCCGAGGACTTTATTTTCCAGTTGCAAGAAGGGCACATCGGCCAGGCTGTTAAAACGATTTTGCAAAAGGTCAAAGCCGAACCATTACCTACACAGGAAGAATTGGTCCAACTGGTCAGCAAGGAATTGGGCGAAGCTATCAGCCGGCTGGCGGCCGAGCTTAGCCTGGGCGACTACATCACTGTTCCCCTGCAGGACAAAATTAACCAGTTGCTGGTCCAGTTGTCGCAGGCCGACGCCCAGGAGTTGCTACGCCGAACTGTCCTGTTGTTACAAGGCCAGACGGCCGACATTGTCGTCACCTGGGCCCGCAACCAGCTCGGTATACTGTCGGCCGGTTCCCGCAGTGTGGTCGAGAAGAATTACTTCCAGGTGCTACGGCCGCAACTGAGCGGGTTGGGCCTGCCGGAGACCGAGCTGCAGGCGGTGGACGATTGGTTTAAAACGTTCCTGACAAAATTTGAAAGCCTCTCCAGCCAGCAGGTGGACATTTACCTGGCTTCCCTCAACGAGTTATTAAAAGGGGTAGAGCGGCAACGCTACATGATCCAGAGCCCGGCGCGCAAGGTCTGGCGGAAGCTCAGCACCTGGCCGGGCATCGGCCAGGTGCTGAGCGGCATTGAGCGGGCGTGGAACCGGCTGATGCGCCGGGGGGACGACGACAGAACGTTGCGCATCTCTCCCCACATTGACGACGTTACCGAGACAGCGCGGGTCATGTTGGAGCTGGAACAACGGCACCAGGACGAAGCCGCTTCGCGGGTTCGTTGGCTGCGGACGTTGTCGGTTATCGTCGGCATCGTGCTGGCCTATATGCTGCAAATTGATTCGGCCAACCTCCTGGACCCGCTGCTGCCCGACGGCGCAGCCAATTTTCTAACCGCTATCCTGGTGCCCCAGGGCACTTACTCCCTGCTCCTTTTCAACGTGACCCTGGCCAACAATATCACGGCCGGCATCATCCTCACCGGACTGGCCGCCAGCGCTGGCTCCAGCTTCTGGCACGATCAGCTCACTCGTCTGCAAGCGGTCAAAAGTGTCAGCGAGGCGGCCTTCGGCACGATTCAGAATATTACGGTCAAGGCGCAGCAGGAGAAGTAATTGAGTAATTGAGTAATTGGGTAATTACCCAATTACTCAATTACTCCGGCCTGTTGAGGCGGGAGAAGAAGTTGTGCTCTCCGGTCAGGGTTGCCAGGCGGAGCCACAACGGCCGGCCGTCGCCGGCTTCAAAGGCGAGGGAGATTTTCCGGCCGGGCAGACGGCCGACCATGGCCCAGTAGTCGCGAGACAGCTCTGCTTCCGGCCGCATCGTGCCATCGGCCGCCTCCTGCCGGCCGGCGACAAATTCGGCCAGGCGGACGACGTACTTGTCGGAAACAAAGTCGCGATGCAGCACCTCGGCCGTGAAAATAGCCCGCAAAAAGTCGCCCTCCGGCAGCCGCCAGACAAATTGAACGTGAAAGGTCTCACCGACCTGGTAATTGGCTTCCGGCATCCGCGTACCCTTAAGCTAACCGCTGGCGATCACGAAATGCGGCGATGTGATAGCGGTTGGCGCAGCGGTCCGAGCAGAAGCGGCGAGAGCGGTTGCGGGACGTATCAATAAAAACGTCACGGCAGGGTTCGGCCTGGCAGGCTTTCATGCGTTCGAAGCCATGCTCGGCCAACGCGGCGCTCAACCCCAGGGCGCTTTCAACGGCCAGTCGCCGGACGAGCGGCGTGCTGGCCTCGACAGCAAATTCGAGGCGCCACGTCCCCTCCTGGCCGGCCTTAAGCTGTGGCGCTACACAGGCAGTGGCCAACAATCCATTCAGCCGATCAACAGCCACGCCCGCCTCTTCGTCCGCGAGCCAAATTTCCCGCAACTGGCTGCGCAACTCACGTACCGCTTCAAGCTCTGCCTTGCCGATTGGAGCGTCTACTCGTATCCCCTGTTCCCGCAAAAAGCGCTGGAGATCGGCCGGTTCCCGCAGATGTTCAGGCTCTTCCAGGTAGGTGTCATACGTGTTAATCAACTCCTCGACCAGCGCCGCCAAACGCTCATAGTAAGCACTCATAGCCTATTGACTCCTTACGCGAATTCTGATATAGTAAGCCTCATTACTAGTTTTACTCCTTACTTTTTAGCATGGTATCTACCGTTTGTCAAGGAGTAGCCCCGTTCATTGTGCGCATTAAATGCACAGTACAAACCTGAAAGAGAGCACACAATGTCCGATCTCATCGCTGGATCAACCAACACACTGGCCCGGTTCCGCCAGGTCAACAGTTTTTGGGCCTTGTGGACGGCGACGGCCGTCTCTAACCTGGCCGACGGCGTCTTTAAGCTGGCTCTGCCCCTGCTCGCCGCCAGGCTAACCACCTCTCCGAGCCTGGTGGCCGGGGTGGCTTTCGCCGTCCGGCTGCCGTGGCTCCTCTTTGCCCTCCCGGCCGGCGCCCTGGCCGACAGACACGACCGGCAGCAGATGATGGTCGGCGCAAACCTGCTGCGCATGGGCGTTCTGGCCGCGCTGGTGGTAGGCTTTACCACCGACCTGTTGTCCCTGCCGTTCTTGTACCTGGTCGCGCTCGCCCTGGGAGTTGCCGAAACGCTGGCCGATACGGCGGCCTCAACCGTTTTGCCGTCCATAGTCAAACCAGCGGAGCTTGAGCGCGCCAACGCGAGGCTGGTGGGCGTTACCACAATCACCAACGAGTTCATTGGACCGCCCCTGGGTGGGGCGATTGCCGCCCTCAGCCTGGCGCTGGCCTTTGGCGCAAGTTCAGGGCTTTACCTGGCTGCGGCCCTGGCGCTGTTGCTCATGGCCGGCTCCTTCCGTCCAGTGAATACGAGCCGGCCGCAAATGCTCGTAGACATTCGAGCCGGCCTCCACTACGTATGGAATCATGCGCTATTGCGTTCGTTAGCCATAATTGTGGCTGTCATGAACCTGGGCTGGAGCGCCTGGGCGGCCGTCATGGTGTTGTACGTGGTCGCGCCCGGCCCCGGGGGTCTATCCGAATTCGGCTATGGGGTGTTGTTGACCAGCATCGGCATTGGCGGCGTGGCCGGGGCGCTGCTGGCCACCCCTCTCGTGCGCTGGCTCGGCCGGCGCTGGGCTATTGGCGCGGATATTCTGGGCACGTTCGTCATGCTGGCCATTCCGGCGTTCACGGCCAACCCCTGGGCCATCGGCGCGGCAGCCGTCATCGGTGGAATTGGCAGCACGATGTGGGGGGTCGTCGTTACGTCCATCCGGCAACAGGTCGTGCCAGACGCCATGTTGGGCCGGGTCAGCGGCGTGATGCGGCTTTTCGGCTTTGGCTCTCTGTCGCTGGGTGCGGCCGTGGCCGGCGGCATTGCCGAAGTGGCCGGCCTTCCGGCGGTCTTTGCCTTCTGCGCGTTCCTGACGGTGTTGTTGCTGCCGCTGTTTGGGAGATTAGAGGTTGGAGATTAGGAGATTGGCAACCAGGGGTTGCTCACAATCTCTAATCTCCAATCTCTGCCTTAACCGGTTCGGACAGAGGGACCCGGCGCGGCCGCCAATTCACGGCGCCAACCCCACTCAAGATGAGCAAGCCGCCGACTACCAGTCGCCAGTCTACCTGTTCGCCCAGGAACAGCGCCCCGGCCGATACGCCTACCACCGGCAAGATGTAAGTAACCAGGGTGGTGCGAGTTGCTCCCCATTGCTGCAAGATGTAAAAGTAGAGAATGTAAGCCAGGCAGGAACCGAGTAACCCCAGCCAGAGAATGGCCCCGGCGCTGGCTACCGTCAGGCTCTGCTGAGCGAAATCTTCCCCCAGAAAGGCGGCCAGCCAGGCCACCCCGGTGGCGACCAACAACTGCCCGGCGGAGACAACGACCGGCTTGACGCCCACCAGGTAGCGGCGGGCGTAGCTGGAAGAAAGGGCGTAGCACAGGGCAGCCGCCACTACGGCCAGTTGCGGGGCCAGCCCACCCCACTCGCCGGTCAGGTTGCGGCTAAAGAGCAAGAGTACCCCGGCGAAGCCCACCAACAACCCAACCACCCGCCCGGCTGTGGTTGGCTCGGCCCGCAAGATCCAGCCGGCAATGACCAGGCTAAAAAGGGGAACCGTGCTGTTTAACACCGAAGCCACGGCGCTGTCTACCCCTTTTGGCCCCGACTCGGCCCAGGTGATCAGGACAAAGGGCACGGCCGTATTCAGCAACCCCATCAATGCCAGATGTTTCCACAACCGCCGTTCCCGGGGCAGGGTCAGCCCCTGCCAGCGAGCAATGACCATCAACCCTAGCCAACCGACCAGCAGCCGCAGCGCCACCAAGGTGATGGGCTGCAAGGTCCGCAAGGCCACTTTAATGAACAAGAAGGAGGTTCCCCAGGTAAGGGCTAACAATAGGAACGCGCTCCAGACTTTTCGATCTTCCATACCTGCTCCAAAAGAAAAGCCGCTGCTCGTTGAGCAGCGGCCCCTCACTTCCTCCAATTAGGGGTAGTTGGGTAATTCAGTAATTGGTCTTGGGTAATTACCCAATTACCTAATTACTGAATTATCAGATCAGCGGATGGCCATCTCCGATTCTTTGTCAAACATGTGCAGGTGGTCCACGTTGGCCACCAACCCAACCTTGTTGCCGACCTTCGGCGCCATCCGGGTGTCTACAATGGCCACCAGGTTATTCTTGCCCGTGTTGATGTACAGGTGTAACTCGTGCCCCAGCAACTCCACTACCTCAACCGTCCCTTCCATGGGTGCGGCGTTGATGTTCGGCGGGGCATAGTTCGTCCCATGAATGTCTTCCGGCCGCAGCCCCAAGACCACTTCCTTGCCGGTGTAGTTCTGGAAGGCGCTCCTGCGATCCTCCGGCACGTGGACCCGGAAGTCGCCCGCGTCGGCGTACAGCCGCCCGTCTTCGCTGACCAGGGTGGCGTTGAAGAAGTTCATGCTCGGGCTACCGATGAACCCGGCGACGAAGATGTTGTGCGGCTCCGTATACAACGACCGTGGCGTGTCTATCTGCTGCAAGACCCCGTCCTTGATGACCATGATCCGGTCGCCCATCGTCATCGCTTCCACCTGGTCGTGGGTGACGTAGATGAACGTCGTCCCCAGCCGTTTGTGCAGCTTGGAGATCTCCGCCCGTGCCGATACCCGCAGCTTGGCGTCCAGGTTCGACAAAGGCTCGTCCATCAGGAACACGGCCGGCTCGCGCACGATCGCTCGCCCCACCGCCACCCGCTGCCGCTGCCCGCCCGATAGCGCCTTTGGCTTACGGTCGAGCAACTGGCCCAGTCCTAAGATTTCGGCCGCCTCTTTCACCCGCCGATCTATCTCCGCCTTCGGTGTCTTGCGTAGCTTCAGCCCGAAGGCCATGTTGTCGTAGACGCTCATGTGCGGGTACAGGGCGTAGCTCTGGAAGACCATAGCGATGTCCCGGTCTTTGGGCGGCACGTCGTTAACCACCCGGTCACCAATGAGGATTTCGCCATCGGTGATTTCCTCTAGTCCGGCCAGCATCCGCAGGCAAGTGGACTTGCCGCAGCCACTCGGCCCGACGAAGACGACGAATTCTTTGTCGGCGACGTCAATACTCAGGTCGGCGACCGCTGTGAAGTCCCCGAACCGCTTGTATACATGTCTATAGGTTACACTTGCCATGGCGCCTTCTCCTTCATGGGGCAACTGGTTGAATTAAAGGAAGCAGCCTAACTATGAGAAATCAGACTATCCAAAATATATCAAAGCTTGCCAATGTGTCAAGCATTTGACGACAGACGATGGACGATAGACGACAGTTGGCCAGAGAAAAATATCTTTTGGAAAGGTTTCTACAAGATAGTGAGTAGGATGGCCAGCACAAACAGCCCCAGGGCCACGACGGCAATGACGGAGTTGTCTTTTAGCGCTTCTCGCAGGTCTGATTCGGCCGGCAGCAGTTCCGCCTTACCAGGCCGGCGGCGGTCGCCCAACAAGACTTGACGAAACATGGCCATGCTTTCCGGCCGGTCGTCGGGGTGCATTTCCATCCCCCACTGTACCGCTTCCGAGACCTGCAAGCTTACTTCCTTGTTGATCACGTGTACCGGGCGGAGTACACTAGGGTTCAGAAATCTTTCCTTGGCCTCCGGTGGGGGCTGGCAGGTAAGCAAATGGTACAGCGTAGCCCCTAGCGCATAAATATCGGAGCGCACGTCAGTATGTTCACTTTCGCCGCCATATTGTTCCAAGGGTGTATAAAGCGCTGTACCCCGTCCCTGGATAACGGTGATGGTCCGCGTGTCGTCGCTGGCCAGCAGCTTGGCCAATCCAAAATCAACCAGCTTGATCCGGTTGTCCGGGGTTAATTTGATGTTGGCAGGTTTAATATCCCGGTGTAAAACAGGGGGGTCTTGTTGGTGCAGGTAAGTAATGGCGTCTATGATTTGGATAGCCCAGTTCAAGACGACGGTAGCGTCCAGCAGGCGGCCGGCGGCTCGGGCCTCGTCAATCAATTCTTTCAAGTCATGACCTGGCACAAAGTCCATCACCAGGTAATCCTGATCACCCTCGGTAAAGAAATCGGACACCTTCGGCAGGTTCGGATGGTCCAGTTGCGCCAGCAGGCTGGCCTCGCGCAAAAACTGGCTCTGCGCCTGCCGGCGAATTTCTGGCGAGGCGCCTGGTTCCGGCCGGACTTCTTTAATGGCGCACAAGCGGCCCGGCAAGCGCAAATCCTCGGCCCGGTAGACGTTACCCATACCTCCCTGGCCGACTATTTTGGTCAGCTTGTAGCGTCCGCGTAAAATAGTTCCACTTTCAAGTGCTGGTATCATGCTTGCATAATTGTAATTGAAGAGGGCTGAATGATCATGGACGAAAAACCGGTACTCATTGTTCGTGAAGGTCAACTGGCCGGGGAGCGTTGGACGTTGGACGCAGAGGAGTTTTTAATTGGCCGGGGCAGCGAATGCCAGCTCGTCTTGCCTGAGCGCCAGGTCTCGCGCCACCATGCCAAGATCACCTATGAAAATGGCGGCTACCGGCTTTACGATCTCGACAGCAAGAACGGCACCCACCTGAACGGCGTCCAGGTAAAAGGCTCGGCGTCCCTTCGTGACGGCGACGAAATTCAAATCGCTCTGGCCGTGAAATTGCTCTTTGTAGGTAGCGACGCCACCATGCCCCTGACAGTGGAAGAGGTGAGCGACCGGCCGGGCAATTTGTCGTTGGACAAGCGCCAGCGCGCCGTGCGGGTAAACGGCCGGGAATTAGACCCACCTCTGTCGCTATCCCAATTTCGCCTGCTGGAAACACTCTACGATGCCAACAGTGCCGTGGTGGATAGGGACGCCATCATAGACGCTGTCTGGCCCGGCACTGAGGGTATTGGCGTTTCCGAACAGGCGATTGACGCCCTGGTGCGGCGATTGCGGGACCGGCTGGCCGAGCTGGACAGTTACGAATACATTGTTACTGTGCGTGGCCACGGTTTCCGGTTGGACAACGAGCCTCACTAACCTTTAAGGCGCGCCTCAATCAACGCTTCAATTTCAGCCAGTTGGCTATTCAGTTCCGGCGCGTTTGATTCCCCCATCTCAGCCTTGATGGCCTGGACCACCCGCAGCAGGTCCGGCCTGATTAATTGTCCATTTTTATCCAGCAATTGCTGTTGCGCCTCCTTAGTTTCGGCCCGGATTAGTTGGTTGATCAGCCGGATTTCAGGGGGAGATTGGCTTTCAATCTCTTGCATAATCAGCTCCTGGACATCCCGCAGAGCCATAGCCTGGACGGTGTTGCCGCGTTGTTCTGCCTGGGCCAGGTTAGCCGACAGCACGTACATAAAAGCGTCGTCTATGTGGCCCAGGTTAGCCCGTACGGCCGCGGCCTTATCTTCTGCCCGTAGAATTTCCTGCAACGTCCTTTGGGCGCCTTCCAGGATTTCTTGAGAACGTCGCTGGAGAGCTTCCTGGATTTCCAGGAGGTGTTCGCGCAGCTTCACGTACTCTTCGCTCTCTACACCCGATTTTTGTCGTTTTTCGATTTTGTCGGACAACTCGGCAAAAAATTGATAATTAAACGCCTGCTGGCCGGCCATGATCAGGGCGTCCACCACCATTTCGTCGTCGCGGTTGGCCAGGACGTGTTTTAGCAGCAGCTTGGGCGTCAACCCTTCTTTACGGGCATCGCGGCTAAAGGCGTGTAGAGCGCGCTGTTGCTGGTCCAGCCGCCGGCCGTACTCCGTTTCCCGGTACAGCCGGGCCTGCAAGTTGATGAGCTTTAAGGCCCTATCGTCCTGGCCTGCCTGTTCGGCGGCGTCAACCGAGGCGCGCAGCAAGGCAAAGAAGCCTTCGTCAATCTCATCGGCCCGTTCCTTCAGCAGGATATCTACCACCTCTTTGTCGGCCGTAGAGAGGGTTTGCAATAATTCAGCCTGCTTCCGCTGGCGGGCTAACATTTCAGGGGTAATGCCTTCCGTTTCCAGGATCTTCTCCATAAACGTTTGCAGGCTGATGATCGTCTGTGGCTGGAACATGTAGCCGCGCCGCTGCTCCGGCGGCAAGTTGTCCATGGCCCGCCGGACCAACTGGCCAATCAGCTTCTCCTGATCAGCCTGCTTCATGCTCAGTTCTATCGGCACGTAGACCATAAACAACTCGTGTTCCGGGTCGTGATAGAGCAGCGGCGTCGCCACCTGGGTAGCCGTCCGGCAGTGAGGGCAAACGGCGACGTTGAGATAGCCGTTTAAAAGCGCCATCTTCAGCTCCGGCTCCTGGCCAACATCAACGATCTGGTGTACCTCGGCCGTGTAAGGGTTTTGGCACTTAGGGCAGACAATTTGAGTAAGCATGGATTCTCCTAAGCTCCTGAGGGGGTATCTCCCTATCAGGTTTCTACGAACGATTTTCCCGTGGTAATGAAAAGGTAAAAGTTGTGCCGGGTGGGTTGCCGTTGGTCGGCCGCTCGTTGCTGTGGAACCAGATGCTGCCACCGTGGGCCTCAACAATGGCTTTGGTCAAAAATAACCCCAGGCCAGTCCCGTCCGTATTACGGCTCAAGGCATTGTCTAGCCGGCTGAACTTTTCAAAGATTTTATGGTGTTGGTGAGCAGGAATACCAATGCCCTGGTCCTGCACTGAAACAGTGACATAATTGGCGTGGACCTCGCCGCGAATAACGATCTGCCCGCCATCGGGTGAATATTTGATAGCATTACTGACCAGGTTATTAAACACCTGCGTCAGGCGGCGCTCGTCTCCCAGGGCCATAGGGTAGTCCGGGGGAAAGTCCAGGACGAAGTTGTGCCTGTCTGTCTGGCTGGAAAATTTGCGGACCGTCTCGGCCGCCAGCTTAGGCAGATCAACTTCGTCGTTCAACTCCAGCTTGAATGTACCCGATTGCAGCCGCGAAGCCTCCAGCAGATTATCAATCAGATCAGCCAGGTTGTCAGCCTCTTCTTCAATCACGGCCAGGTATTCGTCCTGCACGTCGGCCGACCAGTGAGCGTCTCGCCGGCGTAGTGTACCGGCATACCCTTTAATAATTGAAACCGGCGTTTTCAGCTCGTGGCTGACTATTGAAATAAAGGTTTTTTGCAGCGCTTCTTCTTCCCGGTAGCGGGTCAGGTCACGAACGTTGGCAATAATGCTGGTCATTACACCCCGGTGATTGAGCAGCGGCGCATAGGTAATCCCCAGACTGATGAGCTTGTTGTCACGTCGAAGAAGTTCGCCCTCCACGTAGAGGTGGACAGCGCCCGGCAAAGGCCAGCCATTGGCCAGGGCTGTTTCCAGGTCCTGGTCAGTTCGCAGTTTTTGCCAGCGGATCAATTCTTCGTGCGGCCGACCAACAGCCCCGGCCGCGTCCCAACCTGTCATCCGGCTGAGGGCCGGGTTAAAGCGTGTAATCTCCAACTGGGGGCCCAGAATCATGATGCCATCAGCGCTCTGCTCCAGAATGGCATCCAGCCGCTGTTTCTCGGCAATCACTTCCTGGTACAGCCGGGCGTTTTTAACGGCAATGGCGGCCTGGTCGGCAAAGCTTTGCAATAACCCGGCCGCGTCGCTGCTGATGTGGTAGTTGCCGGCCTGGAAGACGTAAATCATGCCAATGAGCGTTTCACCGCTCATCATCGGCAGGCGTAAAACCTGGGCCACGCCGATCTCGGCCGCCTGGGCCACTTTTTGCATTCGCCAAGTCAGCTCGGGGATAGCTTCGTTCTCACTGCCCTCTTCGTAAGGCAACCCCTGGAGGAGCGGCACGTACCGCTCAAAATGCTCTCGGGGCAGCCCGTATATGGCTGCGATACGAAAGGTGTGGTCTATTGGATCGGCCAGGACAATGGCGCCTGCCCGCCCCGAAATAAATTCCACGGAAGCCTGGACAATAATCCGTAAGACGTCACCCAGGTCCAATTCTGAAGTGAGCGCCCGGCTAATCGCCAATAAATATTCTCTTTGGCGAATGCGATAATCCACTAACACGAGTAAAATTGTAACATAGCGCCAGGCAGTGGGCGAGTGGGCAGGTGGCAGGTAGGCAAGTGTGCGAGTATGCGAGTATGCAAGTGTGCAAGTGTGCGAGTGTGCGAGTATGGAAGTTTGCAAGTAGCAGGTGGGTAGGTTTCTACTAAAAGAAAAGCTGATAGCTAAAAGCTGATGGCTGGCAGCTATTGAAGGAGGCAATGATGGCGTCTTCGATTCGCGTAAGACCCGTTACGGAGGCCGATCTAGAGGGAATTCGCAATCTGTTCTACCGGTCATATGGCGAAAATTACCCTTACAAGGAGTTTTATAGCGACGAGTGGTTAAAACGGAGTATTTACCAGGATAGTTATCTATCACTCCTGGCCGAAGCAGACGACCACATCGTCGGGACCGCATCTGTCTATTTTGAGGTTGGGGCTTACGCCGACCTGTGTGGCGAGTTCGGCCGGTTGGCTGTAGACCCCGGCTACCGGGGACTGGGCGTAGGTTCGGCCCTGATGCGGGCCCGGCTGGAATTTGCCGAGCAGCGGCTACACTTTGGCCTAGCCGAATGCCGGACAGCCCACACCTACGCCCAACGCATTTCCCACAAGTTTGGCCTGCAGCCTATTGGCTTTCTGCCGCAAAAGGTGTTGCTGGACAACCGGGAAAGCCTAGTGCTGACTGCCAAGCTCTTTGGCCCGGCCCAAAAGCTGCGCCGCAACAATCCCCGCGTCATTCCGGAAGCGTTTCTGCTGGGCCAGTTGGCTCTGCAAAACCTGGGGCTGGAAAACGACCTCATTGCTGTGGACGACGTCGAGGGCTATCCCATTGGCACGGACTTTGAGGTCGAAGAACTCAGCCAATCCGGGCTGCCCTCCCTGCTGCGCATTGAGCGCGGCCGGTTATCGCGGCGCCACGTTTTCGGCAACCTGCAACTGACCTACGGCCTCTTTTTGTTGCAGTCGCGCAACTCTCATTACATTGTGGCCCGCGAAAATGGCAAAATTGTCGGCGCTATCGGTTTCACCGTGGATACTATCGGCCGCAGCATTAAGGTACTGGAGCTGATTGACCTGCGCGACGACGTAGCCGGCTTTCTGCTAAAGGCACTGGATTCCCGGGCCCGCGAAAAATACCAGGCCGAATACCTGGAAATTACCGTCAGCGCCTATTGGCCCAATATCCAACGCACGCTCAGTAACCTGGGGTTCGTGCCGGTGGCTTATTGCCCGTCCTTTGTCTTCCACGAAGTAGAACGGCTAGACACCATTAAGATGGCCAAAGTATATGTCCCCCTGGATATTGACGACGTGCAACTGACCCAGGAGAGCCAGGAATTGTTTGAACTGGTACGGCAAGGTTTTGAAGAAAAACGCCTGGGGTTGTTCGTCAACGAGGCCAGCCACCACATGGCTATTTTTCAGGGATTGGAAGAAGGGGAATTAGCCAAGATCGCCGGGCTGTGCCAGGTGGTTGCTCATCCGGCCGGCCGGGTCGTATTGAGGGCCGGCGAGCGAGGTGACGCCTTTTACATGGTTATGAACGGGAGTATGGACATCTACGCCCCCGATGGCTGCACACTGGTTGGTCACGTACACGCCGGCGACTTCCTGGGGGAGATCTCCCTGGTCTCCCAGCAAGCCTACGGGGCCACGGCCGTGGCGGCCAGCGATGTCAAGCTGGCGGCCCTGAAATATCACGATTTCGAAAATCTTGTCAATCGCTACCCCCGTATCGGCCTTAAGGTAATGCGCAACATGGCCATTTCGTTAGGGCAAAAATTGGCCGACCTGGACGAACGCTTTTACCTCAGCCATTCACCGACGGCCAATAAAGAAAGTAATTGAGTAATTGGGTAATTACCCAATTACCCCAACATAGTGCCTGGCACGGGGCAAAGGCCCTTAATTATCTGGAGTGGTTCTGCCCCGTGCCAGGCACTGCCGGTAATTACTCTGCCACCGTGGCCGGGTCAATGCCGGCTTCTTTCAAGGCCTTGGCGTAAGCGGACTTGAGCTTGGCATTGGCAATCCGCGCCTTACGGATCTCGTCGGGGCTCATATCGCCGGTAATTTCAATATACTCCGGCCTGGGGATGCTGCTCTGGGCCGCCTCGGCCGGGGCCTGGGGAGCTGGGGCTTCGGCCACCGCTGCCTCGGCCGGGGCCGGCCGGCTGGCCGGCGCGCCGGCGGCCGGCCCCGCCTGTGCTCCGGCCGCCCTGAGCGCCTTGGCCGCGGCCGATTTGGCCTTGGCGTTAGCAATCCGGGCCTTGCGGACTTCTTCGGGGCTCATGTCGGCGGTAATCGGAATCTCCTGGTAGTCACGGCCGGCCACCGGTTCAAT
Organism: Chloroflexota bacterium; assembly: GCA_022616275.1. Taxonomy (GTDB): domain Bacteria; phylum Chloroflexota; class Anaerolineae; order Promineifilales; family Promineifilaceae. Next base: position 26,975 of record JAKEFB010000115.1, on the reverse strand, counting down.
TCCTTCGCCGCCCACAGCCACCGGTTCGGCCACGGCCGTTGGTTCGGCCACGGCCACCGGGGCCATTGCTTCGCCGTCGGCCGCTGGCGCTCCGGCCGGCGCCCCGGCCGCTTTCAGGGCCTTCACCGCCGCCGACCTGGCCTTGGCATTGGCAATTCGGGCCTTGCGGACTTCCTCAGGGCTCATGTCGTCGGTAATCGGAATCTCCTGGTAGTCCTTACCTGGCACCAGGTCTTCGGCGCGTTTGGCCGGCGCGGCCGGCCGCGCCGCCGTGGCTCCGGTAGTTATGGCCGCCTGCTGGCCGGTTGCCGCGCCGGAGCGCAATCCCTGCCAACCATGAAAGGCGGCAATTCGTACGGCAGTGAGGGGATCGTGCTTGAGCGCACCCTCCCGGGCTGTGTCCTTGTTCTCCGCCCCTAGCCGGCCAATGCGCAGGTTGGCTCCACGGGGCAAACTGGCGGCGCGTTTGGCCGCCTCCAGGCGAGCTTTCTTTAACTGGGTCTCCAGGTCGGCTTCTACGGGGATCTTGTAGCCGAGGGTGAGATTCGGATTGTAGCTTTTCTTCTCCTGCTCGACGGTTGCCTGCCCGGCCGTTACCAGGTTGCTGAGGACCACAAAAACTGCTGCCATGAGAACGCCAAACAGCACGGTCAGGGTCACCACGACGGTGGTAATTATCACAACATTCATAGCTCTTTCCTCTGGCGCGACATGATGCCTTTTCGTTAGCCCCAAAATTATACAATTTGCGCCAAATTTCTCAAACCGGGGTTGTAGAGACGTTTTACCAGCAAAAAAAACAGCCCGGACCAGGTTGTGGTCGGGCCGTCGTCAGGTGCCGAAGGTGGGACTCGAACCCACATGAGCGTAAGCTCACTACGCCCTGAACGTAGCGCGTCTGCCAATTTCGCCACTTCGGCGGGCTATGAAAATGCATTGTACCACTTTGGTCCCAAAAGTCAAAGAAGGTGAAACCGCGCAGGTTTTGAAAATCTGCGGGGTTTGGTGAAAATGAAGTGAGAAGTGGCAAAAGGATGAGGCCGGGTTATACTAGACTGGCGTTGGCGGAGGAAAGAATGGCAAATTGGGAATTGCTAAAATTAGTGCATTTGTTTGCCGGACTTGACCAGTCAGAGCTGGAACAAGTGGCTTCTATTTGCACGCCAAGAGAAGTGGCCCCAGCGGAAATCATTGTTGCGCAAAACACGACTGGCAACGAAATGTTTATCATCGCCAAGGGATCGGCCGAGGTCTTCATTGAAGGATTAGCCAACGAACGCGTGTTAGTGGTCCTGGGCAAAGGGCAGGTAGTCGGGGAAATGGCCCTGTTAGACCAGGGCTACCGTTCGGCCTCCGTCCGCGCGACTAGTGAGGGATGCCTGCTATACCTGTTGGATCAGAAACATTTTGAAGAGCTGGCGCGTTCTAATCTCAGGATTGGTTACTTTTTCATGCGCAACCTGGCCAGTGACCTGGCCTTTAAATTACGCCATCGCAACCTGGCCCAAATGTAGGCAAGGGGTCTTAAAGATTGAATGAGTAAGGCAGTTTATTACAAGGTTAGTTACGTGGTCGAGGGCGGCAAACACCCCGGGGCGATCATCAACACCGACAAAGAGCCTCGCGTTGGCGACGAAGTCAGCTTTGACGGCCTGGTTTTTAAGATCGTTGAAGTAGACGAATTGATGCCCCCGGCCGGTGATTTTGGCTTCCTGCACGCCACCTGCCGCTTCGTCCGCAAGGCCGACGAAAAATCTTCCTGACATCTAGTTTGCCTGTTGTCCGCCTGTCCATTACCTGTTTATTCACTGAAATTTTCAATCTTTAGCGGCGGATAGAAGGCCAAAAAAAGACAGTCAGGCAAGGGAATCGGTCGCCGTCGAGGCCAGCGTGGCCGCCTCATGGAGGGCAAGCGTTTCCTGCCCTGCCTCCCCTTTGGCGTTGACCCAACTAATGGTATATAAGCCCATCAACTGGTCGAGCATCTGCCACAAATCCTGGTTGCTGACCGGTTGCCCGTCTGGTTTTTTCCATTCCCGCTGTCGCCAGCCGTGAATCCAGCGGGTGGCTCCCTGGTAAACGTAGTCCGAGGTGGTGAAAACCTGCACGGCGCTGCCCGACGGTAGCAGCCGCAAGCCCTCGATCACGGCCGTTAATTCCATCCGGTTGTTCGTCGTCCGGGGATCGCTGCCGCTCGTTTGGACCGTCTCGCCATCTTGCTCCAAAACAGCGCCCCAGCCACCAGGGCCGGGATTGCCGCGACAGGAAGAGCGGACGTAGAGTCGCGGTGCCCCGACCGCCACCCCGGGCGCCGGCGTAATTTCCAGCCGGGCCTGCCGGGCAAGCTGGTCTACCCGCTCGTTGAGCGAATCTCCGGTGTGACCCCGAACCCAATGCCAGTAAATGGTGTGCTGTTTAGTCAACGGCCACAGTTGCCGCCACAAGTCGGCGTTGGCCACCGGCCGGCCATCTTTATGCACCCAACTACGAGCCGCCCACTTCTCAATCCACCCGGTAATGCCCTGGCGCAAATATTCTGAATCGGTATAGAACTCCACTTCGGCTGGCCGGCGCAGGGCCTGGAGGGCAGCTATCGCCGCCTGCAATTCCATGCGGTTATTTGTCGTCCAGGGATCGTGGCCGGTCAGCACTTTTTCCTGGCCATCGGCCTGTAAAATGGCCGCCCAACCACCGACGCCAGGATTGGGGTCGGCCCCTCCATCGGTGTAAATCACCACTTTCATGCTGTCTACTTCTTGCCTACGGCGGCCAACATCTCCTCGACAGTGGTAAGTTTGACTCGCGGCCGGCCCTGCTCGGTCCCTCTGGCAACCTCGATTTCGTCCAGCTTAAGCCAATCTTCGTAGGAAAAGTAGTGAGGCTGCCGTTTGCGGACCATTTGTTCGGCGGCCGTGGCATCAGGGCATTCAGGGCTCAAAATCCGGCCGCTGGCCAGGTCTTTCAACATCAGTTCCACCGTCTCGGCCGCGTCAGGCTTGTTCGTTCCAATCACTCCAGTTGGGCCACGCTTGATCCAGCCGGCGGCGTACTCGCCCACCACCGGCTGGCGGGTTTCCGGGTGAATGACCCGGCCGCCCTCGTTCAAAATGACGCCCCAATTATCATTAAAGGGTACGTCTGGCAGCGGCACGCCCTGGTAGCCAATGGAGCGGAAAACCAGGCCGGCCGGTATCTCCTCATACTGCTCTGTCGGCCGGGCGCGAAGCGAGCCGGCTTCTGTCGCATACAACTCATTCTTCACCAGTCGCAGGCAGATCACCTGTCCATTCTCGTCCCCAATCAGCTCTACCGGCGAAACCAGGAAACGCAAGATTAACTGGCGCGATTTCCCGGCCGGCGGCCGCCGGGAGAATTCCTGGATCAATTCCACCTGGCGCATCGTGCCCCGGTCGGCCCCGTCGGCCAGCGAGGCCTGGCTCAGCTCGTCCAACTCCGCTTCCTCCGGCAAAACGATTACGTCGGCGTCGGCCAGCTCGCCCAGCTCCTTTACTTCCGGGGCGGTGTAGGCTGCCTGGGCCGGCCCGCGCCGGCCGAGCATGTAGACGACCTTTACCCGGCTCTGGCTCAACGCCTCCAGGGCGTAGCCGGCGATGTCGGTCCTGGCCAGCTCTTCCGGCGTCCGGCAGAGGATACGGCACACGTCTACAGCCACGTTACCCACGCCGATCACGACCGCGTGCTCCTGCGACAGATCAAATTGATAATGGCGGTAATCGGGGTGGCCGTTATACCAGGCGACAAACTCGGTGGCGGCGTGACTACCCTTCAGGTCAATGCCAGGAATATTTAAAGAACGGTCGGTTTGCGCCCCTGTGGTATAGACGATTTGGTGGTAGTGGCGGCGTAAATCGGCCACGGTGATGTCCTTGCCCAATTCCACGTAGCCGAAAAAGCGAAACTGGGGCTGGGCTGCCAGGCGATCAAACACCTTCGTCACCGACTTGATTTTCTGGTGGTCGGGGGCCACGCCATTTCGCACCAGGCCATAAGGGGTCGGCAGGCGATCATACATATCCACTTCGACGGTCAGGTCTTTTTGCTTGAAGAGCCTCTCTACCGCGTAAAAGCCGGCCGGCCCTGCGCCAATGATGGCCACCCGCAATGGATTTGATTGAGTACCTGCTTGCGACATGCAATGCTCCTTTCAATGGAGGGAGATTGGCAATTGGAGATTAGAGATTGGAGATTGACCAATCTCTAATCTCTAATCTCTTGTTCTAATCACTCACCTGGTCAGCCATGATTTGGGTTTCCAGGGTATCAATTTCACCGCGATAGGCGTCCCTTTGGGCCTTGATAATATCCCCAATGGAAATGATACCGACCAAGCGGCCCTTATCCAGGATGGGTAAATGGCGAAAGCGCTTTTCCGTCATAGTATTGGCCACCGACATGACATCGTCCTGGGGCATGCCAACAATGACTCGCCGCGTCATCACTTCGTCCACTGTCAAGGATAGGGCGTCGGCGTGGGATGCTAACCGGCGGATCACGTCTCGCTCAGAAATAATGCCTACCAGCCGCTCTTCCTCGTCCAGCACAACCAGGGCTCCGATATTATGCTTCACTAACAAGTCCACGACATCCCGTAAGCTTTGCTCCGGGCGAGCTGTCAGCACTTCTCTACTTTTAGTGGACAAAATTCTGCTTATTTTCATCTGTCCGTTCTCCCATAGCCTGAAATAGCTTCCCCAACCTATCGGTTACCCTCTCTAAAGATCAGGGGCTAGGCAACACCCCCAGAGCCGGGCTCATGTTACCATGCCCCTTTGACCATGTCAATTGGCCTAAACTTTGCTAAAATCTAAAAAATGAGCGGTAACAGCAAGGTGTCTTTACCCCTGATTGTGGCTTTTGTGGCCGATTTGATGGTAACGACAAAAATCGAAAATGTGGCCCGCCAACTGGGGTATCGGGTGACCCTGGTGGGAGGCGCGGCCGACGTTGCGCCGGCAAACGCCAGAACACCGGAGAAGCAAGCCGCCGAGCCCGTTTTTGGCCAGGAAGCTGCCCTGGTAGACAAAGTCACGGCCTGGCAACCAGCGCTGCTGATTTTTGACCTGGCCAACGAGGCCATTCCCTGGCGGCGGTGGATTCCGTTGCTGAAATCGTCGCCAGCGACACGCCGCGTGCCGGTGCTGGGTTATGGCCCGCATGTAGACACAGAAATGCTCCAGGCAGCCCGAAACCTGGCGGCCGACGCCGTGGTCGCCCGTTCCCGCTTTATGGCCGCCCTGCCGGAGCTAATTCAGAACCACGCTCGCGTTCAGAATTATGCGGCCGTGGCTGATGCCTGCCAGGGGCTGCTATCCGCCCCGGCCCTCCAGGGACTGGAAGAGTTTAACCGGGGCGAGTTTTTTGAAGCCCACGAATACCTGGAAGAGGCCTGGAACGAAGATAATAGCGCCGCCAGGGACCTGTACCGGGCCATTTTGCAGGTGGCGGTAGCCTATCTGCAAATTGAACGAGGCAATTACCAGGGAGCAATCAAGATGTTTTTACGCGTTCGCCAATGGCTGGAGCCGTTGCCGGCCGTCTGCCGGGGCGTAGACGTGGCCCAATTGCGGGCCGACGCAGCCGACGCTCACCAGGCCCTGTTGGCTGTCGGCCCTGATCAGCTCCACCAGTTCGACCGCAGCCTGTTCCGGCCGGTCCGCTACAGCAGGTGACCGGCAACTACCCGGGGAGGTAGCGTATGTCATCACAGTGGAGCATCACCACACGCGTGATTGTGGCCATCCTCATTCTTTTTGTGCTGGGCCTGTTTTTTTACCTGGTCCGGCCGCTGTTGTGGCCACTGACTATTGCCTGCCTGGCCGCCTATGTCTTAAACCCTACCGTGCGCTTTGTCCAGCAGCGTACCAATCTCAGCCGCAAATGGTCCGTCAGCCTGGTCTACTTCTTTCTGCTGATCATCCTCATTGCCACGCCCGGTACGTTGGTCCCGGTAGTTGCCCGGCAAGCACGTACTCTTTCTTCCGATCTATTGATTGTCCAGCGAGACATCGAAAGCCTGCTGAATGAGCCGGTAGTCATCCTCGGCCGGCCGATCGTCCTCAGCCAGATCTGGACCAACGTCTTTGGGGCCAGTGACGAATCGCTGGCCCCGGCGGCCGAAAGCGCCCTGACAGTCATTGAAACCACTTCCATCAGCCTGATCTGGCTATTAATCATCCTGGTCACGACTTACTACCTGCTGATGGACTGGGTGGGGTTGCGCGATTGGTTGGTGAACCTGGCTCCCGAAGGCGGCCGGGAAGACATCAGGCGGCTGCTAGAAGAGATTAACGTGCTCTGGCTGGCCTACGTGCGGGGGACGCTGGCCCTGATGCTGATTATGGGCGTGGTGTTTGTGATTGTGGGTGTGGCCATTGGCCTGCCGGGCGCGGTGGCTCTGGGCATTCTCACCGGCCTGCTCAGCATGATCCCGGAACTGGGGCCGGTGATTGCCGGTACGGTGGCCGTCCTGGTCGCCCTGCTGGAGGGTTCTGTCTTTTTGCCCCTTTCCAACTTTTGGTTTGCTGTGCTGGTAGCCGGGATTTACCTGGTGTTGACGCAAATCAAGTCTCTCTGGCTACGGCCACACGTCATGGGCCGTTTTCTACACATGAACACCGGCCTGGTCTTCCTGGCTATCATTTCGGCCGCCGTGTTGCAGGGTATTCTGGGCGCGTTGATTATCTTGCCGATCATGGCTACCTGCGGCGTGATCGGCCGCTACGTTCGGGCCAGGTTGCTGGGGCTGGACCCCTGGCCGGAACCGGCGGCCGAAGCCCCAGTGACCGAAGTGGCTGGAGCGCCCGGCGGAGAAGAACTGCCCCCGCCTCTCGCGCCTTCTGTGGAGCAGGGGGATTAGAGGATTGACTGAAAGTTTACATCAGCTTCCCAAACCAGCCATGCCGCTCCATCCACTTCGCCAGTTCCAGCACCGGCGAAATGGTGAGGGCTAAGAGAATGACAATGACCCAGTCCACCAGAGGCAAAGCGTAAGTGCCAAAGGCATTGTGCAGGAAAGGCACATAGATGATTAAGACTAATAGCATGACTTCCCACAGAATGGCCCAATTCAACCACTTGTTGGCAAACGGCCGATTCAGCACTGAGTGCCGGTCGGAGCGGAAGTTGTAGGCTTTAAAGAATTGAATCAGCACCAGCAAGACAAATGTCATCGTTATGGCTTCTTCAAGGCTGCGGCCAGAGTTCAGCGCCCATGCAAACAGGCCCAGGTTGACCAGCGCCGACCACAATCCGCCCACTACCATGAGGGTGACAATGGGCCGGGTGAAGATACCGGTGCGCGGGTTACGTGGTTTACGGTGCATTATGTCCGCTTCGCGGGGATCCACTGACAAGGCCAGGGCGGGCAGGCCGTCTGTGGCGAGGTTGACGTACAGGATTTGCACGGCGGTCAGCGGCAGGGGCAGGCCCAACAGCGTGGCCCCGAACATCAGGCCAATCTCGCCAATGTTTGACGAAAGCAGGTACATTAGGTATTTCTTGATGTTGCCAAAGACGCCACGCCCTTCTTCTACCGCCGCGACGATGGAAGCAAAGTTGTCGTCGGTGAGCGTCATGGCGGCGGCCTCTTTGGTCACGTCCGTACCGGTGATGCCCATGGCGATGCCGATGTCGGCTTTCTTGAGTGCAGGCGCATCGTTCACCCCGTCTCCCGTCATCGCCACAATATAGCCGTTCTTTTGTAGAGCCGTGACCACGCGCAGTTTATGCGCCGGCGAGACGCGGGCGTAGACCTCAATGTTTTCCACCTCGCGTTCAAAGTCGGCGTCGCTCAATGCTGCCAACTCTACTCCGGTGACCACGCGGCCATTTTTAAGCAGACCCAGTTCGCGGGCCACGGCCTGCGCAGTTAGTGGGTGGTCGCCCGTAATCATCACAACCTTAATCCCGGCCTGCTCACATGTTTGAATCGCAGCCTTCGCCTCGGGGCGCGGCGGGTCAATCATCCCCACCAATCCGAGGAAGGTCATGTCGTGTTCAGCAGTTTCCAGTGTACCGCCCGCTCTGGAGGCCACCGCCAGCACGCGCAGGGCCTCGCTCGCCATCTGGCGGGCTAATTCCAGAATCGCCTCTCGACTAGCGGCGTCAAGTGCCTTCTCCCCTTCCGCCGTCAATTGTCGCACACACGAGTCGAGGATGATTTCCGGTGCGCCTTTGGAGTAGGCAACAGCCCCCTCAGGCCCTTTGTGCAACGTAGTCATACGTTTGGTCTCGGAAGTAAACGGGATTTCATTCACGCGCGGGAATTGCGTATCGAGATTAGCCTTGTGTAACCCGGCTTTGGCGGCGGCGACCACCAACGCGCCCTCAGTCGGGTCGCCTTTGACGTGCCAGCGGCCATCGGCCTCGCTATGGACGATGTGTGCGTCGGAAGCCAGAGCAGCGCCTTGCAACAGTAATTTCAATGCGCTGGACGGTTCGGCGGTTGAGCCGTTGCGCGAGAACTGGCCGCTCGGTTCATAGCCCGCCCCGGATACTTCCAGCACCTGTCCGGCCACAAATATTTTGCGGGCCGTCATCTCGTCTTTCGTCAGTGTACCAGTCTTGTCGGAACAGATAACGGACGTACTGCCGAGCGTTTCGACCGCCGGGAGGCGGCGTATGAGCGCGTTGCGCTTGACCATCCTCTGCACGCCGAGAGCAAGTGAAATCGTGACCACCGCCGGCAACGCTTCCGGGACGACGGCGACTGCCAGTGCAATACCGAAAATCAACATCTCGATGAAGGGCTGGCCGCGAAACAGGCCGAGGGCCACGATGATGGCCACAATCACGAAAGCGGCCCGCGCCAACTTATGACCAACTTTATCCAAGTTTTCCTGCAACGGGGTCTTGCCAGTTTCAACACTCTGTAGCATTTGAGCAATCTTGCCGAACTGGGTATTCATGCCAGTAGCGACGACCACTCCACGACCCCGGCCATAGGTGGCGGTGGTACCAGCGTAGCCCATGTTCTTGCGATCACCTAAGGCCAAATCGTCGCCGGGAATTAGCGCGGCGTGTTTTTCCACCGGAATTGACTCACCAGTGAGTGCGGCCTCTTCGATTTGCAAATTGACCACTTCAGTGAGTCGGACATCAGCAGGGACTTTGTCACCGGCGCGCAAGAGAGTCACATCACCCGGCACGAGGTCCCGGGCTGGAAGTTCAACTTCCTCGTTATCACGCAGGACGGTGGCAGTGGGCGCGGCCAGTTGGCGCAAGGCCTCGATGGCGCGTTCGGCGCGGTATTCCTGTACAAACCCTAACAGCACTGCAAACAGCACAATGACAGCAATGGCGATGGCTTCGGTACCGTGGCCAAGGAAGGCCGAAAGCGCCGTGGCCACCAGCAAAATAATAATCAGCACATTCTTGAACTGCTCGAAGAGCAACATCCACGGCGAGATGCGGTGGGCGGCTTGCAGTTCATTTGGGCCATATTCCGCCAAACGCTGAACCGCCTCAACCCCGGTCAACCCGGCGGGCGTGGCGTTTAGGTGAGAGAATATTGTTTCACTCGGCAGGGTATGCCAGCGTAGCGTTGATTCTATGGGTGAACGTTTCATGGATTCTTCTCTGCTGTGGTTAAGCCCTGGCGTAATGTGATTGCCTCTTTTTGGTACCAGTTGGTCATAATGTATCCTTCGTTGAACCTGTTGGGCTTTTTCCAAGTATAACATTACCTCTGTCAAATTGACCAGGCAAGCCTAAAGTGTTAACATTCCAGCAGAACAGTCAGACGTGCTCAGGGTGGTATCTGACCGACTATAACAAGATGGGAGCAGTTATTGGCCCGGAATGCAGGCAGATGTTTGCTCACCAATTCGCGACTGGTGGCTATTGTTGCTTGGCTGGCTCCCTGACAGCCCTGCAGGTAGATGGCACCTCGACCACTATGACGGCCGTTTTAGTTGTTTTGGGTGTCCTGGTTATTGGTCTCTTGGTTTTTCAGCGTCTGCGCCGAAACCGCAGTCACGATCCCGGAAACGCCGTGCCGATATCGTCTACTAACGAAAGCACCGATCAGAATAATCAGGCCGACGAATCGTATCTGGAAGTCAGCCAACGGCTGGCGGAGCGGAACCGCCAGTTGTTGGAACAGGCCAGTAAGCTGGAAGCGGTCTTGAGCAGTATTGCCGACGGCGTCATCGTCCTGGACTCTAACAACCAGATTGTGACCTCCAACCCGGCCGCCAACCGCATTCTGGCCGACATGTCCAGTGACTTCTCCTACGCGCCCTTGCGCGAGTTGCCGGATTTCCTTTTCGGCGGCCAGGCTACTGAGGATGCCGGCTCGGCGTCAAATCCACTGCTGGCCCAACAAACCCGTCGTTTCCGGGTTGGCGGCCGGGTTCTCAGCGCTTCGGCCGCCCCGGTGCGAACCCCCGACGGCGAAAGTCTGGGGACTGTGGTCGTGCTACGGGACATTACGCGCGAGGCCGAAGCGGAAAATTTGAAGGACAGCTTTATTGCCAGTATTTCCCACGAACTCCGCACGCCATTAACGGCCATTAAGGGGTACAGTGACCTCTTAATCCGTCTGTACGATAGGGATAGCGACGACCATGCCCTACGCTTCGCCAAAGCTATCAGCCATAACACGAACCAGTTGATGCAGCACATCAACGGCCTGATTGATATGTCCCAAATCCAGGCCGGCGAATTGAGCCTGGTCAAGGAAAGGATTTCCTTCAACGACGTGGTCGTGGAGGTGGTCGAGCGCTGGCGCACGCGGGTAGAAGCCAAGGGGCTAACTCTCACCGTTCAGCCCCACCCAGAGCCGTTGTGGATATATGGAGATAGGGACAGGCTGTACTGGGCCACCTATAATCTGCTCAGCAACGCCTATAATTACACCCTGCCTACCGGCCGGGTGGAAGTGCGAGTTTTCCGTGAAGCTAATGAAGCCCGGGCCGATGTGGTGGACACTGGCGTTGGTATTGCCAGCAACGATCTGCCTTACCTGTTCAGCCGTTTCTTCCGGGCTCGCAACGAGCTGACCTTTAGCGTTCCTGGCGTTGGCCTGGGCCTGTTTATCACCCGTTCCATCGTCGAACAGCACGACGGCCGGGTCTGGGCAAGGAGCGATTTGGGGATCGGCAGCACATTCAGCCTGGCTCTGCCCCTTTTCAACGAGACCGAAAACAGCCAACCGAATTATTAACGACCACTCTCCATCCACCCCGCTTCGCCCTTACCTCATGCTGGCTATCGGCATTGTCAGCCTGGGTTTTTCCGGCATCTTCGTCGCCTGGGCTAACGCCCCGGGTGTTGTCACCGGCTTTTACCGAATGGCTATTGCCCTGCTGGCGCTGGCCTGGCCCTTTGCTCGCCGCCTGCCAGCGACCAAACCGTTGCCCCGCCGAGAAGTTCTGATTGCCCTCCTGGGGGGCCTGTTCTTTGCCGGCGACCTGGCCCTGTGGAACACCGGCGTACTCCTTAGCGGCGCGACGAATCCAACGCTCCTGGGCAACACCGCGCCTCTATGGGTTGGGCTGGGGGCGTTGATTTTCTTCCGGGAAAAGCTAAACACGACCTTTTGGCTGGGGCTGCTCCTGTCTATTAGCGGCGCGGCGCTCATCCTGGGGCTAGACGCGCTGCGCAACGTGTCGTTAGGAATAGGTTCTTTCCTGGGGCTGCTGGCCGGCATGTTTTATGGCGGCTACTTCCTGGTCACCCAACGCGGCCGCCAGCGCCTGGACTCGCTGACTTACTTCTGGCTGGCTGCGGCCGGATCGGCCGTGGTCTTGCTGATCACCGCCCTGCTCTTCGACCAACCTCTCACCGGCTACTCCAGCAACACTTACCTCAACTTCCTGGCCCTGGGCCTACTGGTCCAGGTGGTTGGCCAGTTCGCCTTTAGCGATGCCCTGGGCTACCTGCCAGCCTCTATCGTCGCCCCGGCCGGGCTGGGCCAGCCGGTGGTCACTGCTCTCCTGGCCGTCCCCTTGCTGGGTGAATCTCTAGGACCGTGGCAGGCGGCCGGCGGCATTGCCGTGCTCACGGGCGTTTACATCGTCCACCGTAGCCGCCAGGGAATGAGAGGGTAACACGCTGTGTTACCCTCTCATTCCAACTCAGGTGGCCAGAGCCAGGATTGTAAATCGGCCAGGGAGTGAATGCTGGGGGCGCCTGGCTGGCCCAGCAACTCTCCCACGATGGCCGGGCCGAAACGGTGCAGGAAAGTATAGGCCAGCATCTGTCGCCGGAAGCGACGATCCAGAGAAAAGGCCGGGTCATAAGCCTGCATAATCTCGCGGAACAGAGCCGGGTCCTGGCCGCACAGGCCGAACCACAGCGCCACCCACTCGTATTCGGCCGCTCCCACCAGGGCGTCTGCCCAATCAATCAGGGCCGAAATTCGCCACTCGCCCAACCGCCGGACCAGCAACAAATGGTCTTCCGTCAGGTCGGCATTGAGCAACCTGGGGCGAAAATCAGCCGGCAGATTGGGGCCAACCGCCAGCAGGCCGGCCACCTCCTCCAATACCCGTTCCGGTAGCGACGCCTTGTGGCGCAGTTCGTCCAGATAGTCACGTCGTCGCTGCTCCAGGAATGCCAGCCAGGCCGCCGGCCGGGGGTCAAAAGCCTTTACTCCGTCGAGGGGTGTTTCGTGAACGGTGCGAATCATCCATCCCACTTCCCGGGCAATAATCGTTTTGTCGCTCTGGCTTAACTCCTGGCGCACCTCCCGGATGGGCTGGCCGGGGCAGAATTCCAGGGCCAGATAGGGATAATCCACCCGATCGTGGTAGACGCCGTGGGCCAGCAGGCGCGGCAGGTACGGTTCCAGCCGGCCGTCCAACAAGTGGTAGACATCCAGTTCTCGCTCGTAGTCCTGGGGTAGAAAGGGGGGAAAGAGCTTGATGACAACCTGGCGATCAACGATAAAAACGGCGCAGCTCCCGGGAAAGCCGGCCTCTACCGCCCCCAACTCCCCCAGGCCCGCTTGCTGGTATAAATGCGCCAGCAGCGGCCGCCACAGAGTCACGTTGGTAAAGGCGGCTCCCCATTCTGGCCAGGCGTCGAAGGCCGGCAAGTAATCGGTGCGTCGGTCGTCCATTAACCCGGAATGTGGAACGGTACGTCAATGACGATGACATCTTTATAAGCGCGCAGCCGGAAGCGGAGCAAGTTAGCCGTCTGGTTGTGCAGTAACTGGGCCCAGAAGGATTCCGGCACGAACTCGGGAATGACCACCGTGACCAACTGGTTGGGGTATTCGGCATTGTTGACGTGCTCAATGTACTCCACCAGGGGCGTCAGGATGTCCCGGTATTCGTACTCCAACAGCACCAGCTCGACGTCCCCGGTGATTTCCGGGAAACGGTTCCAGCGGCGCAGGAATCGATCCTTCGCTTCCCTGTTGGTTACCACCGAAACAGCGCGTACATTTTTGGAGATACGCTTGGCGTAGCGAAGGGCGCGCAACGTACCCCGGTGGACGTCGGCAATGGAGACAATGACCACGTCGCCGATTTCGGCCAGCTTATCCATTGTCAACTCTTTGGTGCGCAGCGACTCGGCCACGTGTTGGTAGTGGTGCCTGATTGAGCGGAACAGCCAGAACAACACCGGAATGGCCAGGACGATGACCCAGGCTCCGTCCTTAAACTTGGTGACGATCAGGATAATGAGTACGATCAAAGTTGTCGTACCGCCAACAAAGTTGAGCGCCCGCTTCCACCACCAGCCACTTTCATAATGGATGGTTGTTACCTGGGTCTGCATCGTCTCGCCTGGCTTCAGGTGGGCGATCCGGCCCATCAGCCGCACCATGCCAAACTGGGACAGGGTAAAGCTGAGCATCACCCCCAGGGCGTACAGAGGTAGCATGGCAATTTCGTCGGCCTGGAAGATGATCACGATCAGCGAAGCGACAAAGGCCAGGACCAGAATGCCCCAGCTAAAGACCAGCCGGTCGCCCCGATTTTGCAGCCAGCGCGGCAAAAAGCCATCGTTGGCCAGGAAGGAGCTTAACCGGGGAAAGTCCTGGTAACCGGTGTTGGCGGCCAGGAATAGGATCAGGGTGGTGAACAGTGTGACCCAGTAATAGAGGACCCCGCCGCCGGCAACCGTTCGGGTCATTTGGGACAGGATACTCTCGCCTCCCTCCATCGGTACCAAGTGCAGGTGAGTAGCCAGAAAACTGATACCAATAAACAGAGACATGGCCATCAACCCCATCACTACCATCGTCTTGGCAGCGTTCCTGGATTCCGGTGGCTTGAAGGCCTGGGTACCGTTGCTGATGGCTTCAATACCGGTCAGAGCTGTACAACCGGCGGCAAAAGCCCGCAAAATTAGCCAGATGTAGAGAAAATCAGTGATTGGCTCTTCGGGCTCAATCACGGGTAATGTTGTCACGATTGGTTCAACGCCAAACAAACCGAAGTAACGCACCAGGCCAATGATAATGACCAGCAAAACGCCGCCGACAAAGGCGTAGGTGGGGAAGGCAAAAATGGTGCCGCTTTCCCGAACGCCTCGCAGGTTGACCCAGGTCAGCAAAGCGATGGCCGCCAGAGCCATCCAGACCCGGTAGTCAAACGTTTCCGGGAAGGCCGAGGTAACAGCCCGGACGCCGGCCGACACGGACACCGATACTGTCAACACGTAATCGGTCAGCAACGCGCCCGCCGCCAGGAGCGACGGCCGGACGCCCAGGTTATCCTTGGTGACCGTGTAAGCCCCGCCACCATCGGGATAGTGTAAGATTGTCTGGATGTAGCTAAAAACAACCAGTAATACCAGAACCACGATGCCGAGGGCAACCGGCAGCGTTAGCGACAACGCGGCGCTGCCCATCAATAGCAATACGCTCATGATCGCTTCGGTGGCGTACGCGTTGCTACTGATCGGGTCTGAAGCAAAGATGGCCAGGGCTCGAATCTTGTCCAGCCGCTCGTGAATTTCGGCGCGTGTTGGGAACGGCTGGCCAATCAATAAGCGTTTAATGGCGTTAAATGAAACAGACATCTTTCAACACTCCCTTCCCGTCAGCCAGAAGGGCCAAATGTTCAACCATAATTTAAGGAAACCGGGAGCTTTTCTAATGGGGAAAGCTAAAGCCACTGGCTGGGTTGACGGGCTGCAAGGAACCACTCATATTGTTTGTACATCCTCGCCCTTTACGAGGAAAATCATAGCAAAGTTTCCTGGTAGGACACAACCAAATGGATTATATGCAAACCTGCAAACTTTTGACAACTTGAGGGGTGACCGGCATTTCTGTTGATGGTTGAGGTGAAGAAGTTAGAGCTAGAGTTAGAGGGAGAGGGAGAGGGAGAGAAAGAGTTGGATATAAATAATCATTGAGGATAGATGGAGGCAAGGTGATGAAGATGATCATAGAATATTTTTTTTTATAGTACCTTCTGCTCTGGTGGGGAGAGAAGGGCTGAATGGGGGGTTGTGGAGGGTGTGAGGGGGTAAAATGGGTGATTTAGGAGGTGGATGTGGGGGATGAACGCGGGAGGGTGGGGTTCAAGATGATCATTTGGCCGGCCGAATGATCACCTTGATGGACGAGTGGAGATGATCATGGCTTGATCATCTCGGCGGGTTTTTGGGGTGCTACCTCTGGGAGAGCGGTCGAATGGAGAACTGCGAGGTTTGTCTGCACCGGTTTGCTGGTAGAATAATGATCAGGATGCAATTTCAGGCATGGGAGTTAGGCAAACGATGAAAGCATTGCTGGAAAAACTCGAGATTGGGGCTATTAACGCAGGGGCCGGCAGCGGCCCGGATGGCTGGCTCCAGGACGAAAAAGGGCAGAAACTGGTCTCCTACAACCCCACCACCGGCGAGGCCATTGCCACCATCGTCCAGGCCACCCCGGCCGTTTATGACCAGGTCGTGCGGCAAGCCGGGCAGGCTTTTCAACGGTGGCGGGAAACGCCAGCTCCCCAACGGGGCCAGTTGATCCGCGACCTGGGCGAAGCCGTGCGAGAATTAAAGGAACCCCTGGGCGACCTGGTGAGCCTGGAAATGGGCAAGATCCGGGTGGAGGGCCAGGGCGAAGTCCAGGAAATGATTGACATCTGTGATTTTGCCGTGGGCCTGTCCAGGCAACTGTATGGCCTGACGATGCAGTCGGAACGGCCGGCCCACCGCATGTATGAACAGTGGCACCCGCTTGGCCCCATTGGCGTCATCACCGCCTTCAACTTCCCCGTCGCCGTCTGGTCCTGGAACGCGGCCATTGCCGCCGTCTGCGGCGACCCCGTCATCTGGAAACCGTCGGAACTGGCCCCGCTGACGGCCGTGGCCATGCAGCACATTTGCAACCGGGTCATGGCCGACCACGGCCTGAGCGGCATTTTTAACCTGGTCGTAGGGACCGGCCCTGAAGTGGGGGAACTGTTGATCAACGACGACCGGCTGCCGCTTATCTCCTTTACCGGCTCCACCCGGGTCGGCCGCCACGTGGCCCAGACGGTGGCCGGCCGCTTTGGCCGGACGATTCTGGAGTGCGGCGGCAACAACGCCATCGTCGTGGCCCGGGACGCCGATCTGGAGCTGGCCACGCGGGCCATTCTTTTTGGCGCGGTGGGCACGGCCGGGCAGCGCTGCACGACCACCCGCCGCCTGATTGTCCACAAGGACGTGGCCCCGGCCCTGACCGGGCGGTTGGTCCGGGCTTACCGGCAGGTGCCCATCGGCGACCCGCTGGACGAAAAGACGTTGCTAGGGCCGCTGGTGACCAGCGCGGCCGTGGAAAAAATGATGGGCGCCCTGGAGCAGGCCAGGGCCGACGGCGGCGAAGTGCTGGTGGGTGGTAAAGCCCGGCCCGATTTAGGCCAGAACTTTGTCGAGCCGGCTATCGTCAAGATGCCGGCCCAGACCGAGATCGTCCGCCAGGAAACGTTTGCTCCCATTCTTTACCTGCTGGAGTACGACGAGCTGGACGAGGCCATCCGGCTGCACAACGAGGCGCCCCAGGGGCTGTCCAGCGCCATCTTCACCGACTCCATGCACACGGCCGAGCGGTTTCTGGCCACCAGTGGCTCCGACTGCGGCATTGCCAACGTCAACATCGGCACCTCCGGCGCGGAAATTGGCGGCGCGTTTGGCGGCGAAAAGGAGACCGGCGGCGGCCGGGAGTCGGGTTCGGACGCCTGGAAGGCGTACATGCGGCGGCAGACCAACACCATTAACTGGTCGCACGAGTTGCCGCTGGCCCAGGGCATCCAGTTTGGTTTGGAGTAGGAATGGCGGACGACGGACGACGGACGATAGACGACGCAGGCCCTGGGAACGCGGACATCCTGTCCACTTTTAGTTGATTTGGGTGTGTCAGGTGTATTAAGATGTAGGGAAACGCCGGTCAGATGGGACAACGCCACACCTACATCCTTACCCTGCTGCTGGTCTTTAGCCTCCTTCTGGCCGCCTGTGGACCAACCAACGCCCCCCAGGCTATCTCCGCCACCCCTACGCCTACACCTACCGCCACTCCCACTCCGATCATTACCCTCCCCTTCACCCCCTCTCCCCCTCTCCCCCTCCCCACGTCTCCCCCGCCCTCTTTCACGCCTTCACCCCCGCCCCCCCTCTCCCCCTCTCCCTCTCCCTCTCCCCTCGGCCAGTGCCCACCCGGCAAGGCCACCGACTTTCGCTTTGCCGGCTCTTCGATAGACAACCTGGAATGGCAAGTTGCCGGTTACCTGAACAGCGGCGGCCAGGCCGAAGGGTTGCAAGCGGCGCTGGGTAGTTTCGCCGTTTCTACGGCCGGCGGCCCCCACCTGCTCAGTCCGACGGTGCTGCCGGCCGACGTGACCGGCGACGCTATCCCGGAAATCATCGTGGACTTACCTCTCCAGGTGATTGACGCCAACAGCGTGATCCTGGTCTTTGGCTGCCGGCAAGGGCAGTACGAGCGCATCGGCCGCTTCGACGCCGACCAGCGGGTCTCCCGGCCGGCCGGGCAAAAGGTGCGGGCCGTGGCCGACCTGAACCAGGACGGCCTGAAGGAGATCGTCTTCAGCGCCGTGGACTATCCCGGCCCGGTGGGCGTCAACTTCCTGACGGTTTTCTTCATCGTCCGCTGGGACGGCCAGCAGTTCCGGGACCTGGTGCAGGCCAGCCTCAATTTCCCGGAACAGATCTACGCCAGCGGGGCCGGCATCTTGAACGGCGACGGCCGGCTGACCGACATGGACGAGGACGGCCGGCAAGAGCTGGCGCTGGTCGGCGGCCTGCCGGCCTACAACGCCTCGGCCTGGGCTTATGCCGGCCCCCGGCGCGAGCACAGCGACACCTGGGCCTGGGATGGGCAAGCCTTTACCCTGGCCCGCTCGGCCCACACCACGCCGCCCCGCTACCGCTTTGAGGCGGTGCAGGACGGGGACCTGGCATTTCTATTCGGTGACTATGCGCAAGCACTCCAGTTCTACGAACAGGCCCTGGCCGACGAGGGCCTGCGGGGCTGGAGTCTGAACCAACCGTTGGGGCCGGCGGCCGGCACGCCCCTGCCGCCCGACGCCGGCGAACAGCAACGCCTGGCGGCCTACACGCATTACCGGATGGTGCTGGCCCACCTGGTCATGGGCCGGCCGGCGAACGCTATCAACACGTACAACGCGCTCCAGGAACGGTTCCCGCCGGGCACAGCCGGCCATCGCTACGCCGTCCTGGCCAGTGCTTTCTGGCAGACTTACCAAGCGGAAGAGAGCCTGGCGGCCGGCTGCGCCCAGGCCATTGCCTATGCCGCCGCCCACTCTGAGGAGATCCTGGACCCGCTGGGCAGCTCTTTTTACGGCTGGTTGAACCGGGATTACACGGCCGAAGAGCTTTGCCCCTTGTAACCTAAACGATTGAAATTTTCCGGGGTGTGGCCTATTATACTGCGCCTATCTGCCAGCATGGTTTTATGTAAGGGTGTAGCGGCTTTGAATGAACGCTCAGGTTGCTGATGAAACGCTACTCGGCCTGATTGCCCAACGAGACGCGGCAGCAATGGCGGCGCTTTATGATCGCCATGCCCAGATAGTTTATAGCCTGATCCTGCGTGTCGTGCGCGATCCGGCTGTTGCCGAGGAGGTTTTGCAGGATACCTTCTGGCAAGTCTGGCAGAAGGCAAGCGAATTCCACTTTGCCTGGAGCTGGCTTATTTTGAAGGCATGAGCCAGCGTGAACTGGCCGAATATACCCACACCCCGCTGGGCACGATCAAAACGCGCGTCCGCATGGGGCTGGAGAAAAAGGAGGCAAAGGCAATGAAGAAACACCTTGCGGCATTTTTGTTTATTGTTTTACCTCTGGTCGGCTGTGGCCGCCAGCCAGAGAGAGACGTGGCCTTGTTGCCAGCCTGCACCGCCGCGACAGCAATTAGCCTGGTGCAGACCCCGGCCGCGCCGCCCACCCCGGCCGCGTCGCCAACGCCAGCGGCCAGCCAGCCGCCCACTCCCACACCCGGACCAGCCCCCCAGGTTGATCAGGTTGGTTTTCCGGCCGGCTATCAGGAGGAGTTTAAGCTTCTCTTTGTGGTTGACCGGCCAGACAACAAGCAAGTCCGGGTCATTTGCGGCAACGACGTCGCGGCCGGCGCTGAACCCGGCCGCCCCTTACCATATGGGAGCGTCTTTGTCATGGAAATCTGGCGACCCAGGCTGGATCCGGCCGGCGCTCTGGCGCTCGACGAGCATGGGCGGCTCATTCGCGAGCAGTTGGTCAACCTGTTTGTCATGCGCAAGGGCGAGGGCTTTGGCGAGGCTTATCAACAGCAACGTACCGGGGAGTGGGAATACGTCGCCTACAAACCCGACGGCTCTTACTCGACGCCACCCGAGCGATCCAACAGTTGCGCCACCTGCCACGTGCGTGAATCATCTGCCACAGTTGATTGGCTTTTCCGGATGGACCTGTTTTTCAACCCGGATGAATCGGCTACACCCCGGCCGCCGGGAACAAACGAGGTTATAGCTTTCCATTACCGCTTTGCCCCCCAGACGTTAACAGTTCAAGCGGGCGCTACAGTAACCTGGCTAAACCGCGACGAGGTGTGGTATACGGTCACGTCTGATAATGGCGCTTTTGATTCCGGCACGCTGCAGCCAGGCGAAAGTTTCAGCTATACCTTTGCCACGCCAGGGGTGTTTGCTTATAGTAGTTCTATGCAGCCGGGTATGAAGGGGATTGTGGAAGTAACAGAGTAATGAAACGATTGGTCGTCAGCGCTATCCTGTCGTTGCCGCTCGTCACATTGGCTTTTTTCAAGCTGGTCCCAGAAGCCGACGTCCTGGCTAATTTATTTCTGTTTCACTTCTACGTTGTCACTTTCACAACTTTTGCTGCGGCCGTTCTTTCTATTTTACTTAGCCTTGCCTTACAGGAAGTGGCTCAGACACGCCATTTGCTGGCGGCCGTAGCCTTTGCCGTAATGGGCGCTGTTTTCGCCTCGCACGGCCTGGTTACGCCAGGGGCACTCATTAACCACGCCCATCCGGCCATTGAGTGGTCGGCCTGGTTAACCTTGTTTTCCGGCGGCTTTCTTTTTGCCCTGGCGAGCCTGGATCGGCCGGATCGGCCATCCACCCGGTTGCCAGTGCGTCGTATCATTTTTGCGACTGTTGGTGCTACTATCCTTTATCTCGCTGTGGCTGCCTTTGCCCCTGGCTGGCTTGACCAACTTGGGGCCCAGGTTGATCCCTGGCACAAACAAATCATTGCCTTTTTGACATTCATCCTGTGGGTGTTTGCAACCTGGCGTTTGTGGCAAAGCTGGCGTATGACCCATGCCCGGGTAGATGGGGTACTGGCTTTCGTTGCCCTGTGGCTGGCGCAGGCGACTATCAGCATGCACGGCTTTCCCATCTGGCAGCTAAGCTGGTGGCTCTATCATTTTGTGCTCCTGGCCAGTTTTCTTGCCTCAGTCTACGTTCTGGTTTCCGAGTACGAGCAGGCCCGCCAGTTCCGCCTGTTGCCCTACTACACGGCCGCCTCTCTTATTTTCACCTCCTTCCTGGCTCTATTGGCCTCCGATTTGTTTGCCCGCTTTGCTTACCAGACGGCTGCCTCCCAGATTGAAAGTGATGCGGCCGATCAGATCAGTAACCTGTCGCAGGCCATCACCGGGGCGCTGCCGGCCGAGGCAACAGCGGCAGACATCCGCGACATTGTGACAACCCAGTTAGTGTCTCTGCCGATCGGCAACGTCGTCGTCTATGACGACCGGGGCAAGGTGCTTTACCCAAATGACCCCCAATATCCTACAATCGTGCCGGACGACGTCCGGCCGGCCTACGGGCAAGCATTGGATGGCGTGCAGACGGTCCAAATCCGATCCCCCGACGAACCCCCTATTGGCTACAAACCAGGCCAGAATGTACACCTCGTCTTAACCTTCGTGCCCTTCTCGGGGCGCAAGGTAGATGGTCCGCCTATGGGCGTCATTGAAACCATCCGCGAAGCGCCGGAACTAACGGGGGCCATTTTGCGTTCGCGGAACGCAGGGTTGGGCATTACCGCCTTAACAATGACCGGCCTATTTATGGCCCTTCTGCTGGTCGTTCATCGCGCCAACGGTATTATCAATAGCCGGACCACCGAGCTAAGCCAGGCCTATAGTAATCTGCGCCGGGCCGAAGCCATGCGTGACGACCTGACTCATATGATCGTTCACGACTTGCGCAACCCATTGTCTTCTATCTCAGCCAGCCTGGATTTATTGAATATGGCCGGGGACAGGGTCGGGCCTGAAACGCGCCACCAGTATTTGGACATAGCTCGCAGCGGCATCCGGCGTCTGGCAGGTCTGATAGATAACATTTTAACCGTCAGCAAGCTTGAGTCTGGCAACTTCCAGTTGCGCCGCAAGCCAGTACAGCTTAACCAACTGCTCCAGGAACGTCTGCAAGAATTTGCTCCACGAGCGGCGGCCGAAAAGAAGCAATTACTCCTGGAATGCTCTCCCGAATGGGTCGCGTCATTAGATGCTGAATTGATCGGCCGGGTGGTGGATAATTTACTCGGTAATGCCTTCAAGTATACGTCCACCGGGGAAGGGAAAATCGAGGTGTTTGTTCACTCCCAGGATAGGCGGTATATCTTTCACGTGCGGGACAACGGTGAAGGGATAGCGGACGAGCATAAACAGAAAATCTTCGAGAAGTACGGCCAGGCGCCCAACCAGCACGCTGAGCACAAAGGGACAGGGTTGGGTTTAACTTTCTGCCGCATGGTGGTCGAAGCTCACGGAGGCGAAATTATTGTCCAGGACGCGCCTGGGGGAGGCAGTGATTTTGTGTTCTGGCTGCCACAGACACCTCAATAATCACATTTTACGGTAAACCCAGACACAGGTGACGCTGTCAAAGGCAACGGTCAGAAACGGTTCGCCCTGCCTATCACTGTTCCAGCTTGGCTCCCACACCTTCGGCTCCATCCGGCGGAGCACATGGTTCAAATAATAGACCCGGTAGTTCACTTCCTCGTCACGAAACGAACTCACTGTCACGCCGGCAAAGTGGCTGCGAAAGTTGGGTAGCCCCTGGAAAACGGCCGCCCGGCAATCGGCCGCCCCCGGTAAGCTGTTCAGATAGCCTGCGGCCAGGTCCAGGCCTTCCCCTTGTTCCTGCAAGGCCAGGGCACTCACCAGCATCAAGACAGAGAGCAGACCGTCCAGGTGCAGGACCTTGCTGGCCGCCAGGTGAAAGGGGTCAAGAGCCAGTAAAAAAGCGCCGGTAAAAGCGATCGGCCGCGTGGTCAGGCGGGTAAGAAGCCGGTAAATCAGGGCAATACACCCGGCAATAACCAGGGCCAGGGAGACCACCCCGGCGATGACAGCCCGGCGGCGGAAAACGTCCGGCTCACCGTTGATACTATCCAACAGTTGCCCGTTGGTCAGGCCGTTTTGTCGTTCAAAAAACTCAATACCTATCCCGGAGAGCCACATGGTGGTTACCCCAGGGTGATACCGTTGATAGGCAGCCGACCAGGCGAGCCGCAGCAATCACTTGCCCACAAGCGTGGGCACGAGGGAGGGACAATCTGGCGGTAAGATCCGCACCAGGATGTCGGAATTTTGCGGCGCACCATAACGGACAAGCTCGGCCAGCCCACCCCAGCGCATAAGACCGGAGGTGCAGTGATACTCGTTCGCGCCAGCCGCATCGAAGAAAGAGACGCGTCGCACGGGGCTTTCACCGGCCAGGGCCGGCGGCTGGCCAACCAGGCGCACTTCCAGGCCGAGCCCTCGTTCCAGGTAATACAACCACATGCCGGTAATCGTGAAACCTCGTTCCAGGGATGTAAGATTAACCAACTCTGGTGGCCCGAGCCTGTCTAAAAAGTTCTGCAGGGGCAGTGTTGACTCGAGGGGAACCACGATGTGGTTTAACCGGCCGTCAGCATTTAACATAGTGGCGCCATGTTCGTTGTAATTGAAGAACCAATCAATCGAGGTTCTACCATTATCACGGTGATGCTGGATCCTCAAATAGTCTCCGTCCTGAAAATCAACGGCCGTGTTCGTGGTGGGATCACCACGCAGCGCCGAGACGACCTCTTCTTCTGTTTGGCCGAGCACCAGGCCATGCCAGCAGTGAGCCGGGCACGCGGTTCGATCCAGGCTTCTTTCGACCTCGGCCGGAAGGGGAGGTTCCGGCTGCTCTGGCTCCAGTGCTTCCCGCGTCACCGGCACGCCCTCCCCACTTATAGGCGATGTACAGCCGCTGGCCAACACCAGCAAGATAGCTGCCCATGACCACCACCTGTTAAGCCACGGGTAAATTGTCATCTTAATATCCTCTATCCGGTGTCGGGTCAACAGAAAAGGCTGCCCTTCGCAACACGCGGTTGTAGTAGTTTTCGCGCCTGGCCCCAGGCCCATTGCTACCTGGGATCATGCCCGGTCCACGGTTTGCCGTGTCAGGGGTGCTTCCAGGCAAATATTCGGAATAATGGCCTTGACCCACCGTGAAATAAGCAAAAGTATCCGCCCAGTCCTCTGAGGGGTCGCGACCACTCCCGACAGCCCACTGCTTTGCATCTTCTTCATACCCATCAGTCAGATCACCTGGAAAGTATTGACGTCGTATAAATCCACCCTCTGTTCCAACAACCTCAATAGATCCATCCGTCCAGTCCATAAACTCCTCCCCCGAGGCAAAGGTTCGTTCAATAGCATGAGCAACCTCGTGAGCGAATTCCCAATTTGTTGTGACTTGTGAGCGGGCGAACGATTCATTTCCAACAAATATCGAGTCCTTTCTTGGACTCCACGCCATGAGTCCATCGCTGTAAGTGTCACGCCTTATTCCTATTTGCTGGCCACCTAAGAGGGCGGACAGCAGGTTCAGATCACCACCTAAACCGCTTATTAGCGCTTCAACCGCCTTCCGTATCAATCTCGTTTCCGCGCCGGTCCAACCTTCCAAAATAAGCTTAAACAGGCCGCCACTTAACGTGTAAATCAGGCTTTGGTTTAGCTGGCAAGAAGTAGCTTCTGGTTGATCAACAGGCGCATCGCAGGAATGGCCCGTCGGGTCATTGTACCGGAGAGGCGAGTTGAGAACGTAGGAATATCTGTTAAGAGTTTGCGGATTGGCCGGGTTCGGCACAATAGTATCGGCCGAGGCAAACCTCCCTATCGAGGGCACAAAAAATCGTGCGCCCATGTAGATGAGGCCCACACTCGTTGTGCCGAGATTGTTGTGTTTGTGGCCGGTAAAACCGCGGTCGGTAATGGTCTGGGCCGGCGGCGTGCCGCGGAAGCCGCCGAAGGGCAGGTAACGGGCGGTGCTGCCGGCCACCAGCGCGCCGCCGGTGGTGCTCAGGCTGCTGGTGCTGCCCAACTGGTCAGCCTGGAAGTAGAACAGGCCGTTGTTGCCGGAGAGGGGGTCGCCGCTGACGCGGCTGGCGATGGCCTGCCCGGCCAGGCTGTAGACGCTGCGCCGGATGACGACGCCGGTCGTCACCCAGTCCCAGCCTTTGCCTTCGACGTACTGCCAGGTGGCCTCGACCTGCTCCTCGTAGGTGGGGAAGGGGTAGTAGGTGGTGTATTGGCTGCTGCCGGCCGTCTCCACCCGGCTCCTGACCCGCTGCTCGCCGTCGTTGTAGGCGAAGGTGGTGGTCACGTTCCAGCCGGCCCGCGTGACCTCGACCAGGCGGTTGAGGGCGTCGAAGAGCTGGCTGTAGGTGCCGGCGCTGTCCGGCCGGGTGGTCATGTTGCCGTGCCGGTCGTAGCCGAACGTCCCCGTGAGGCCGGTGAGGCTCTTGACGGCGTGGGGCTGGCTGTGGGTCACGTACTGGGCCGGGGTATAGCTGTAATCGGTAACCAGCCCATCTTTGCTGACCAGGTCAATGTTGCCAACCTTATCATAGTCGTAATCGTGGCTGTAGACGGGAATGCCCAGCGTGGCGTTGCCGGCCCCATTGGCCGTATCCAGCCGGTTCAGCTCGTCGTAGCTGAAGGTCTGGGTCTCGGTCTGGGTGGACTGGCCGGCCGGCTTCTCGCTGCTCATCAGGCTGAGGACGTTGCCGACTTTGTCATAGGTGTAGGTGTAGTCGGCCAGGGCGTCGTTGATGCCGCCGTACTGGATTTTGTTGAGCCGGCCGTTGTTGTTGCCCGTGCCGGGGTTGGCGGTCATGGCGTAGTAGACGTAGAGGAGGTTGGTGGTGTTGCCCCGGCTGAGCTGGGCCATCTGCCCCCGGCCGTTGTAGGTCAGGTTCGTGACCAGGCTATCGGACCCGGCGCTGAGGCTGTTCTCGCCCTCGTGGTCGTAGCCGATGGTGACACTCTCGCCGTTAGGGTAGCTGACCGCCAACGGCCGGTCCAGGGCGTCGAAGCTGGTCGTCTGCATCGTATACAGCCGGTTGTCTATGCGCCGCTCTTGCAGGTACATCCGGCCGCGGGTGTCGTAGTAGAACTTGTCGAAGTTCTGGGTGGGCGACGGCCCCCAACTGACGGTGTAGGGCTGGCCCAGGCCGTTGGTCGCTTGGTCGTAGACGTAGGTGGCCAGGTGGGTGTTGCCGGCAACCGGCGGGGTGGGGCAGCCGGCGCTGGGGTCCTCGTCGGTGTATTTGACCTTCATCCGGTTGAGCACGTCGTAGGTGAAGCAGACTATCTTTTCGTCGGCCATGCCCGGATTGGCTTCTTGCCGGGTCAGGTTGCCGGCCGCGTCGTAGCTGTATTTCCACTCGCCCATGTCGGGGTCGTCCATCTCAATCTTTCGCCCCAGGACGTCGTAGTACAGGTTGGTGGTGTTGTTGAGGCCGTCCACCACCGTGACCAGGTTGCCCAGCAGGTCATAAGTATAAGTCGTCTGGGCGTAGTCCGGCCAGGGGTTGGCCCCGGTGTACTCCCGGACCTGGATGAGCTGGCCACGGGCGTTGAACAACCGGTTGACGACGTGATTGTTGGCGTCTATGACCTGTTCTATCGTCGTCTTGGTATAGTTGCCGACGGTGAAGGTGTCGTAGACGTAGAAGTTGTAGTCGGTCGCCAGGCCGTTGGGGGCGGTCACCGTGTCCACTTTGCCCCGGTCGCTGTAGGTGGTGAGGGTCTGGTCCAGGGTGGCGTCGTCGCAGGGGGTAGCCACGTAGGGGGAATCCGGCCAGACCAGGCCGCGGTCGGAGTAGAAGGCCACGTCGTAGGGGACGGTCTGGCAGGCGACCCCGCCCCGGGCGTGGTAGGCGGTGGTGGTGATGATCTCCCGCCGCAGGCTCTGCCCGGCCACTTCGGCATAAATGTCCCGCGTCTGGATGGGCCGGCCGAAGCCGTCGTAGAAGGTGCTGCTGTTGAAGGCGTAGCCGTGGCTGGCGACGGTGTAGACGTCGGGCCGGCTCTCTTCGGTGATGGTCAAGGGCTCACGTTGGGTAGCTGGGGGATTGCCAGCGGGGTTCAGCCAGATGGCGCTGGCGTCGTTCCAGGCGTTATCCCAGTAGCGGTACAGCTTGGCCTTGTTGCCGTCAAAGGGAGCGGTCAGCACGCCCTGGTCGGTGGTGTTGTC
>JAKEFB010000114.1 GCA_022616275.1 Chloroflexota bacterium | reverse complement strand
GGCCGTTAGCAGTCCAAAAGCGGCCGTTTCGGCTTGCAGTTCGCCGGCCAGGAGTTTTTGGAGGGCCAGTTTGCCGCGATGGAGCCGGACGGCGACGACATTTTCACTGATGCCGAGCTGGTCGGCGATGGCGCGGTGGGAGGCATCTTCGATATATTTTTGAATCAGGACGGTCCGGGTTTCGGCCGGCAAGAGGGCCAGCGCCTGTTCCAGCAGGCGGGCCAGGTCGGCGCGGTCTAGCTCAACCTCGAAATCCAGGGAGGACGGGATGGTGGAGAGTATATCGGACGTTTGCAGCGAGGTCTGAATGATGGCTAAATCGCGCCCTTGCCGGCGCAGCCGCCGCAAACTCATATTGCGGGCAATGCCGGAGAGCCAGCCGCGGAAAGCCTGGGGGTCGCGCAGGTTTTCGATTTTGCGCCACGCTTCCAACAGCGTCTCCTGGACGACATCTTCGGCCGCAACGGGATCGCCCAGCCAACTGGTGCAGAGCCGGACGAGACGTGGCCGTTCTTTTTCCAGGGTCAGATGGAGATGGGAGGGTTCAGATAGATAAGATTGGTGCATCGGTTCCTTGTTCCGGTCATTTGATAGGCTGTGCGTTCATTAGTAAGTCGCGCGGATTAGGCAAAATCTTACACACTTTTTGATTTGTTCTGTAATATAGACGGCTATTGCCATTGAGAAGTAACCAAAAAAAGCGCATAGCGGGTATAATTGCGGCGAAGGGCACAAGATGAAGCAACGCAGCACTGTTCTCATTGTAGACGACCAGCCAATGATGCGCGAGACCATCGCCATGATGCTCGCCAAGCAGGCATACCGGTTAGAATTTGCCGAGAACGGCGAAGAAGCCTTGAAGAAGGCGGCCCAGCTTATTCCCGACCTGGTCTTGCTGGACATCATGATGCCGGGCATGGATGGCTTTGAGGTCTGCCGCCGCCTGCGGGCTCACCCAATCCTGGCCCACGTGCCTATTATTATGGTCACTGCCCTGACCGACCGCGACTACTGGCTCCAGGGGATTGACGCCGGGGCCGACGACTTTGTTTTTAAGCCTTTTGACACGGCCGAATTGCGGACCCGGGTGCGCAACATTACCACGCTCAACCGCTATCGCCGGCTGCTGGTGGAGCGACTCAAGTTTGAATGGGTCATCCGGCACGCCGACGACGGTTACCTGATGCTAGACGATACTAGCCGTATTCTCTACGCCAACCCCCTGGCGCGCCACTACCTGGGCCTGCCGGCCGACGACAAGCCGGTTGCTGGCACTTTTCTGGAGCTGGCCCAACATCAATACCACTTTGAACCCAGAGAGGCCTGGGCCGACTGGCCGACCCAGGATGCCAAAAACAACCGCCCCCGCTACCTGGTCCGGCCGGAGACGGCCACGGCCAAGTCGTTTTGGCTGGAAATTAGCAACTTGAAGCTACCGCCGGGTGCAGACGTGGCCCACGTGATCCGCCTGCGCGACGTGACCGAGAAGAAGGTCTTGCAGCGCGATATCTGGCGGTTCCAGTCCATGATCTTCCACAAGCTCCGCACTCCGCTGACCGTCATCCTTGGCAGCCTTGAGCTGTTGAGCCAGCACGCCCATCAACTGTCGGCCGACCGGGTCGCCGAGATCACCGGGCGGGCCCTGGTGGGGGTGCAGCGCTTGCACGCCGAAGTGGAAGACGTGTTGCAATACCTGAAGACGCCAGATGTGGCCCGGCCAGGTGAAGGTTTCTCGCTGGCCGAATTGGACTCTCTGGTTAAGAAAATATCGGCCGACCTGGGCATCCATTCTGTTGAGCTGGCCGGCCTGGAAAAGGTTGCCAGCGCCCGGGTGAAGTTATCGGCGCGAGCTATGGAGACGGCGCTGACAGAAATTCTGGAGAATTCTAAAAAATTTCATCCCCAGCACACGCCTGTGGTGCAGGTGTTCGTCTACCGCCTCAATGAGGACGACGTAGCCATCTGGCTGGGGGACAACGGGTTGACCCTCTCGCCGGAACAACTGACCCAGGTCTGGACGCCTTACTACCAGGGGGAAAAACAATTTACCGGAGAAGTGGCCGGCATGGGGTTAGGGTTGCCTATGGTCGCTTCGCTCGTCTGGAGCGTGGGGGGCAGCACGCGGATGTACAACCGGACAGGCGGGTCGGGCGTGGTGGTGGAGCTGGTGCTGCCGATGCAAAATTCGGCCGTCTCTACTCAGATGTAGCCAGGTTTGTATCTTTTTCCTAATCGTTTTACGGCACGATAGTAATAGGCACCGAGTAGGGCGTGGGGAAGTTGCCGTCGCTGCGGACGAGGACCAGGCGAATGACATAGTCGCCGGGGGACAGGGCATAGGCGTGCAGCGTTTCCAGTACGCCGTTGACGATGGGGTTGCTATGGGTGCTGCCAAAGGTCGTCCAGCTACTGGGGGAATGGCTACTGCCGATTTCTAGCTTGTAGAACTGCACCTCGCCCGGGCTAAAGCTGGCCGTGCCGACAACAGACACGAGGCCGCTGACCTGCTGGCCAGGCGTGGGCGAATCTATCCGCCAGGTGGCGCCCCCGCCAGGGGCAGGGGCAGGAGCGTCCGAGCCGGCGGCGTTGTGGGCGCTGGTGGGTGGGTTGAGGGCCTGGTGGGTGACGCTGGCCGGGCAAGAAACTGGCGGGGCCATACTGTAGCCATTTTGTTGGGCCCACAGCCTGGCCCGGACCTCGTCTGGGTAAAAGGGGGGAATGGGCAGGAACAGCCGGACCGTCGCCCCGGCCGGCGGCCGGGGAGTGTTGAGCACACACACCGAGGGCGGAGCCGGCTGGAAACCGTTGTCGAGCGGCGGCAGGGAGATGAGCTGGGCCTGTTCGGCCGAGAGCGGCATGACCACCAGCGTCCAGGCGCCGGGGTTGGTCAGCGTATCGGGCACGTAACCTATCCGCTGGACGCCGTGGACCGGCCCGCCGGCCAGGAAAAGGTCGGTGCGGCTGGCGGTGCAACTGCCGCCTCCTGTGCCCCAGGGCAGGCAGACCCGGCGCTCCTCAATACCGGCCGGACGAGGAAAGTCCAGGGGCGGCGGCAGGCCGTTGACCAGCAACGTTTCCTGGATGGTCGGTGTGGCCTGGATGTGTTCCATGAGGGCCCGCCACAAGGGGGCAGCGCCGCGCACGCCGGAAGAGTTGCGCATGGGGTGGCCGTCCGTATTGCCGATCCACACCCCGACGGCCACGCCGGGAGTATAGCCAAGGACCCAGTTGTCCCGAAAGTCGTTGGTCGTCCCGGTTTTGACGGCGACCGGAAAGGGCAGAGCCAGGGCACTGTTAGCCCCAAAAGCCGGCACGCGGGCGGCGTCGTCGTCCAGGATGTGGGTAATGATGTAGGCGATGCGCGGGTCAATGGCGTTGGCCGGGGGGATGCGCTCTTGCTGCACGTCGTACAACACGTTGCCCCGGCTGTCGGTAATTCTCAAGACGTTGGTCAGCCGCGGCCGCTGGCCCATATTGGCCAGGGTGGCAAAGGCGGTGGTCATCTCCAGCAGGGGCACTTCGCCGCCGCCCAACGTCAGGGCCAGGCCGTAGTAGCCGGGCGGTTCCCGCAGCGATTCAATGCCCATCTTGCGCGCCGTGCTGATAAAAGCGGGCACGCCAATGTCGCGGATAACCTGGATCGGGGGAATGTTGTAACTGTTGGCCAGGGCGTCGCGCAGCAGCAGCGGGCCGTGGTAGCGGTTGTCGTAATTGACCGGCACCATCCGGTCGGTCGGGGTCAGTTCCAGCTCAATGGGCACGTCCCAGAGCACATCGCCGGTGGTCCAGCCCCGTTCCATGGCCGCGGCGTAGGTGATCGGCTTGATACTGCTGCCCGGCTGGCGCGGCTGCAGGGCCACGTTCACCTGGCCGTCAATAGCCTCGTTGAAGTAACCCAGGCTGCCGACCATGGCCAGGATTTCACCGGTCCCCGGCTTGAGAATGACAATAGCCGCGTTGTTGACGTCGTGCTCGGCCGACCGGGCGGCAATCCATTCCTGGGCTGCCTGTTCGGCATAATGCTGCAATTCCAGGTCCAGGCTGGTGGTAATTTGCCAGCCGCCGCGCGTCAGGGCGTCCGGCCCGTAGCGCGCTTCCAGGAATTGCTGCACGTAGAGGACGAAGTGAGGCGCTTCCAGCACGTCTACGGCCGGGTTGTGCTCAACAGGGATGAGCGGGGCCAGGGTGAGAATCTCGGCCTTGCCCACCTGGGCGGCCACACTGTCAATCATCCCCTCGTCAACCATCAGGTCGAGGATTAGCTCCTGGCGGGCCTTGGCCGCTTCAAAATTGGTGTAAGGGTCTAATTCGCTGGGGGACTGGGGCAGGGCGGCCAGGAATGCCGCTTCGCCTAGCGTCAGGCTGGCCGCCGGCTTGCCAAAATAGGTCTGGGCGGCCGCCTCGATGCCGTAGGCCAGGTTGCCATAATAGATCTCGTTCAGGTACATCTTGATGATGTCCTGCTTGCTGCGCTGCCGGGTGAGAATGAAGGCCAGGAAGATCTCCCGGATTTTGCGCTCGTAGCTGGCCGTCACCCGCTCTTCATAAGTAAAGGCGATGTGGCGGACCAGTTGTTGGGTAATGGTGCTGGCCCCCACCGGCCGGCCCTCCTGGTTGCGGTAGTTGCTGATGACGGCGGCCACAATCGCCTCCGGGTCAAAACCGGGATTGGCCCAGAAAGTATCGTCTTCCACGGCCACGGTCGCGCTGATGACGTGGCTGGGAATTTCCTGGTATTCCAGCCAGCGCCGCTTTTCGGCCGTTTTCAGCTCAAAAAGCAAGTTGCCGTGGCGGTCAAAAAAGCGCGGCGTGCCGCCCGGCCCCTGGCCCTGGTACTGGACTACCTGGGCAATGGCCCCAGACAGTTGGTCGCTGAGGTAAATGTAAGCGCCAAAGAAGGCCAGAACGCTTAGCAACAGGCCAATCAGGGCCAACTGGACCATGAGCACGGCGGCGCGAGCGCACCCCTGGGCCGCCCGCTTCCCCCGGCCGGCCGGAGGCGGGGGCTCTGCTTTGGGTTCCTCCATGAACTCCAGGCGATAACCCCGGTAACTGGTCATGTCCCTATTTATGTTAATCATTATTGGCAAATGGTCAAGGGGGTAAGGCGATTTTAGATGTGATTGCTCTGCAATCGCATCTAAAATCACTCTACCCTACCCTGTAGCCCGTTTGTAACTCAACTGTGATAGAGTGCTGAGCATGGCTCAACACGCATCGTTCAGCACTCATCCGGGAGATCTCCATGCGGCTAAAAGATAAGGTGTGCTTGATTACCGGCGGCGCGGCCGGGATCGGCCGGGCCACGGCTGAGAAGTTTGTCCAGGAAGGGGCCGTCGTCGCCTTTGCTGATTTGAATGAAGCGGCTGGCCGGGAGACGGCGGCGGTGCTGGGGCCAAGGGCTGCTTTTCAGGCCGTCAACGTGGCGGAGCGGGCGGCCGTGCAGCAGTGGGTGGACGCTGTCATTGAGCAGTTCGGCCGGGTGGACGTCCTGGTCAACAACGCCGGCATTGTCCGCGACGCCCAACTGGTCAAGTTCAAAGACGGACAGGTGGCCGGGCAGATGAGTGAAGAGGCCTTTGACGCGGTGATGAACGTCAACGTCAAAGGCGTGTTTAACTGCGCCCAGGCGGTGGTCCCGGCGATGGTCCGCCAGGGTGCCGGGGTGATTCTCAACGCCTCTTCGGTGGTTGGCCTGGACGGCAACTTTGGCCAGAGCAATTACGTGGCCAGCAAGGCGGCCGTGGTCGGGATGACCCGGGTCTGGGCGCGGGAACTCGGCCGGTACGGCATCCGGGTCAACGCCGTCGCGCCCGGTTTTATTGCCACGGAAATGCTGCTGGCCGTGCCGGAGAAAGTCCTGGAGCACATGCGCGGCCGGATCCCACTGGGGCGGCTGGGTGAGGCGGCCGAGGTCGCCAACGCCTACGCCTTCCTGGCTTCCGACGAGGCCCGCTTTATCAACGGGGCCGTCCTGCGGGTAGATGGCGGCCTCGTCGTCGGAACGTAGGATTTGACGCAAAGGCGCAAAGGCGCAAAGGGCAGGTGGCAAGTAGGCAAGTTTGCGAGTTTGCGAGTAGGCGGGTGGGCGGGTGATTACTCATCGCTCATCGCTCAGTCCTCAGTCCTCAGTCCTTTCAGGAGAGAGATGCCAAAGGTTGTCGCGAACGGGATTACTATCGCCTATGAACAGGATGGCGCCGGGCCGGATTTGGTGCTGGTGACCGGGATTGGGTCTGGCGGCTGGTTCTGGCGCCGGGTCGTGCCGGGGCTGGCCCGGCATTTTCGGGTGACGGTGTTTGACAACCGGGGGGCCGGCGAGAGCGACAGGCCGGACGGTCCCTATACGGTGGATATGATGGCCGCCGACACGGCCGGGTTGCTGGACGCCCTGGGGATTCGCCGGGCGGCCGTCCTGGGTCATTCCCTGGGCGGCTACATTGTTCAGCGGCTGGTCGCCACCCGGCCGGAGCTGGCCGGCCGGCTTATCCTGGCCAGCACCAACCACGGCGGGCTGGCAGTGATTCCAACTACGCCCCAGGCTATCGCCGTCATGACCAACCGCCAGGGCGATCCGCTGGAGATCATCCGGCGGGGCATTGGCATTGCCACCGCGCCTGGTTTTGCCGAGAGAGACCCGGCCGTTGTCCAGGAGTTGATTGCTTACCGCCTTGGCAACCCTGTGCCGCCGGCGCAGTACACGGCCCAGGTCATGGCCGGCATGGGCACGGCCCAATGGAGCAGCGCCCAGGTCGAGCAGCAGATGCGGGCTATCCAGGTCCCGACCCTCATCCTCTTTGGCGAGAACGACAATGTCGTGCCAGCGGGCAACGCCGGGCTAATGGCGGCCAAAATTGCCAACGCCCGGGTAACCATCCTGCCCAACGCCGGCCACCTCTTCCCCATCGAAGACCCGGCCGCGACAGTAATGGCTATCGTGGCATTCTTAAAAGATTTCGGCGGGGATTAGGGGATTAGGGGATTGGCCAAAATGGACACAACTACACAACCACACAACCACACAACCACATCCCCAAGATACGCCCAAATCCTCAGCACCGGCCGCTATGTGCCGGAAAAGGTGTTGCCCAACACCTACTTCAACCAGTTGTTTCCAGAGCGGGACATTGATGGCTGGCTGGTGGCCAACGTCGGCATTCGCCAGCGGCACGTCATGGCTCCCGAGGAGACGACCAGCGACCTGGCCTTGCCGGCCGGCCGGCAGGCCCTGGCCCGGGCCGGCCTGGCCCCGGCCAGGCTGGACCTGATCATCGTGGCCACCGACACGCCCGATTACCTCAGCCCGGCCACGGCCACCGTGCTGCAGCACAAGCTGGGCGCAGGCAAGGCCGGAACCTTTGACGTCAACACCGCCTGCGCCGGCTGGGTGACGGCCGTGGATGTGGCCGCCCGCTACATTCTGACCGACGCCGAAGTCAACCACGTCCTGGTCGTGGGTGCTTACGGCATGAGCCGCTTCCTGGACTACGGCGACCACCGGACCTGCACGCTCTTCGCCGATGGGGCCGGGGCGGTGGTCGTGGGCGCCGGCTCGGAACCTGGTTTTCTGGCCAGCAAGCTGGTGGCGGCCGGCCAGTATTACGATGCACTGGGCATTTATACTGGCGGCGCGGCCTGTCCCCGGACGCCGGTGGATGAAAATGGCGGCGTGCCCCGGGTGCAATTCGTCAAGAAGTTCCCGGCCACGTTCAACGCCGACCACTGGCCACCCCTCATCCGGGACACCGTGGCCAAGGCCGGCCTGGCCATAGACGACGTGGATTTCTTTTTGTTCACGCAGTTGAACGTCAACACTATCAAGCAGGTGATGGCCATTTTGCGGCAACCGCTGGAAAAAACGCATTGGGTGATGGATAAATGGGGCTACACCGGCTCGGCCTGCGTGCCGATGGCCCTGGACGACGCCCTGGAGCGCGGCCGGGGGCCGAAACCGGGCGATGTGGTTCTCTTCTGCGCCAGTGGCGGCGGGATTTCGATGGCTTGTAGCGTGTGGCAGTGGACGCAGGAAGTAATTGAGTGATTGGAGATTAGAGATTGGAGATTGGGGATTACCTTGGGCGGCGAGCCATTTATTCGCCGGATCGGGTGGCCATCGTAGACGCGGGTAAAGCGCCGGCCTGGCGGCTGAGCTACGCCCAGATGAACGAACGGGCCAACCGGCTGGCCAACTGGCTGCGCGGCGAAGCGGCCGTGGCCTTTGGCGACCGGGTGGCCATCCTGGCCCGCGACGGCGTGGAGCACCTGGACACCTTTTTTGCCTGCGGCAAGCTGGGCGCCATCCACACCGCTCTCAATTGGCGGTTGCACTGGCAGGAAATCGGCCACATCCTGGCCGAGACGACGCCGCGCGTGCTGATTTATTCTGGCGACTTCGTTGAGGCGGCCGGGCAGTTACAGCAAGACCCTCGGGCCGCGTCCATCACTCACCTCCTACACCTGGAAGGAGAAGGCCTGCCTGGCGGCCGCCACTTCGAAGCGGCGCTACAGAGCAGCCCGTCTACCCCAGTGACGACGGCCGGGGTGACGGAAGAAACGATTGCGGCGCTTATCTTCACCGGCGGCACCACCGGCCTGCCCAAAGCGGCCCAGGTTTCCCACCGCATGATTGCCTGGAATACGCTGAATACCGTCATCCACGACCTGCACCACGACGACGTCTACCTGAACGTTTTCCCCTTGTTCCACACCGGCGGCCTGTTTGTCTATACCCTGCCGCAAGTGATTCTGGGCGGCGCGACTATCCTGGTCCGCCAGTTTGAGCCGGAAAAGGTGCTGCAATTAATTGAGCAAGAGCGGGTCACGGTCTTCGCCGGTGTGCCGACGATGTACCAGATGTTGGCCCAGGCGGCCAATTGGCCGGCCGCCGATCTGTCCTCGCTGCGTTTCTGCACCAGCGGCGGCGCGCCACTGCCGGTCTCACTGGTCGAGCAGTACACGGCCGAAAAAGGGATTCGCTTCAAGCAGGGCTTTGGCATGACCGAGTTCGGGCCGGGCGTTTTTGCCCTGGCCGCGGAGGATGCTATCCGCAAGGCCGGCAGCATCGGCCGGCCCAATTTTTACGTGGATGCCCGGGTGGTGGACGAAGACAACCGGCCGCTCGGCCCCGGCCAGGTGGGTGAGCTGGCCCTGAAAGGCCCCAGCGTCTCCTCCGGCTATTTCAACAACCCGGCCGCCTCGCGAGAGGTGGTGGACGGCGAGGGCTGGTTCCACACCGGAGACATGGCCGTCTACGACGAGGAATGGTACTTCACCATCGTAGACCGCAAGAAGGATATGTTCATCTCCGGCGGCGAAAACGTTTACCCGGCCGAAATTGAGCAGGCGCTGTACGAGCACCCGGCCGTCCACATGTGCGCCGTCGTCGGCCTGCCCGATGAGAAGTGGGGCGAAGTGGGGCTGGCCTGCGTGGTCCTGAAAGCAGGGGCGACGGCCACCCCGGGGGAGCTACAGGAACACCTGCGCGCCCGGCTGGCCGGCTACAAAGTGCCCCGGCGCATCGAAATCATGGACAGCCTACCCATCTCGGCCGCCGGCAAAATCCTCAAACGCGAATTGCGCGGCCAATATATAGCGCAGTAGAAATTTGGGCGCATCTTAATCTCCCTGTCCACAGGTTGCTACTTACGATATAATCTCGTTGGAGTAGGTAATTAACAACATCTGAGTACGGCTGATGGCTGAACCCAAACTCAAGAAAGATCGCTTGCCATTGCACCTGGCCGAGAATGAACGTTCGGCCCTGGTTACGCTGGTTGCCCGCCTGCAAAACTGGTTTGGGAGTGACTTATTACGAGTTGTCCTCTTTGGCTCCAAAGCACGTGGCGACTTTGACAATGAATCTGACCTGGATGTACTGATTGTTATTCGCTTGTCCGATAACAACTACATTCGCGCTCGCCAACGGATTATGGATGGGACATACGATCTGGAACTGGATTATGACGTTGTCTTTTCCTTTTTAATTGAAGACGAGCAGGGGTATGCCAGGATGCAGCAATGGAATCTACTCATCAACCGCAATATTGAGCAGGACGGCATTGTTTTATGGACATCGCCGCAAAGCGAACCATCATTCGCCTAAGGGTGGATAGGGCGGCCGAAGACCTGGCAACGGCTCAAGAGTTGCTTGGTCTATTGCGCTGGCGAGCGGCCGTCAACCGGGCTTATTATGCTGCCTTTCATATTGCCTCGGCCGTTCTGTTGTGGTTAGACGTGGAGAGAAGTAAACACTCGGCAATCGAGGCCGCCTTCAACCAGCATGTTATTAAACCGGGAATCATTGAAGTCGAGTACGGCCGGTTCTACCGGGATGCCCGCAAGTGGCGCGAGGAACAGGACTACAGTGACGTAGCCACCAAATTAGACGCGCTAACGGCTAAACAAATTGTTGATGATACTGAACACTTTGTAACTCGCCTGGAAAGGTATTTACGGGAAGTAGAGGCGATTTCCTAGTTGGAGATGGAAACAGCATCTCACCTGATACATAGCGACCCGGACATACTCGGTGGAACGTCGGTTTTCGTCGGTACGCGAGTGCCAGTCAAAACCCTGTTAGACTATTTGGAAGCAGGTGACTCGCTTGAAGAATTCCTTGACCACTTCCCCAGTGTAAGTCGCGAACAAGCTGTAGCCGTTCTCAAACTTGCCAGGGAGATGCTGCTGGCTTACTCGAATCCTGCTTGACGAATTGTGACCTTTACCAGTACAAATAGGTTACTCTACCTATTGGTCCCTCGCTAACCTTCCGTTACAATGTCTTCCACGAAGAGGCTCGTGCTGAAGGAGGAAGGTCAGCCCTGGCCATGACAACTGGCGCACAATCAAATACGCTGGTGAAAGACCCGGCCGAAAACAGGACCACTCACCTGGAAGCGTCGCTCCTCCGGGTCCGGCTGGTGCTGGGCCTGGTGACTCTGGTTGTTTACATAATCATTTTCGCCCTCTTTTATCCCTACGTGGGGCCGGGGATAGCTGCTTTCAGCCCTGCGCCGGTAGGGATCATCGGCTGGCTGTTTGGCTTTCGGGCCGGGTTGCTGGCCAGCCTGTTGTTTTTGCCGCTCCATACGCTGTTGTTGAACCTGTTAGGGATGCACGGTTTGGCTGTCGCTGTGCAAGGTCCGGGCGGGGTAGGACATGTCGCCCTGGTGCTAATTGGGATGGGCATAGGGCGCATGCACGACCTGAGTGAGCAGATTAGACAGGAGCTGGCCGAGCGCAGGCAGGCTGAGGCGGCGCTGCGCGAATCAGAGGCCCGCAATCGCGCCCTCGTTCAGGCTATCCCTGACCTGATGTTCTTACAGGATAAGGACGGAATCTGTCTCGATTACCACGCCAGGGACCCCAAATTGCTGATCATGTCACCGGAAGAGTTTTTAGGTAAAGACCTGCGCCAAGTGTTGCCTCCAGAACTGGGTGAGCCATTTTCCGTGCTGTTTGATAAGGCGCTGGCGACCGACCAGGTGCAGTTTTTAGAGTACCCGCTGATCATCCGGGGACAGTCCTATTTCTTTGAGGCGCGGATCGTTTCTTACCAGGGAAATAAGGTTTTGACGATCGTTCGCGACGTGACCAACCGCAAGCAGACAGAAGAAGCGTTGCGCCGCTCGCAGAAGACGGAGAGCCTGGGGGTGCTGGCCGGCGGCGTGGCCCACGACTTTAATAACCTGCTGGTGGCCATGCTGGGCCAGACCTCACTGGCGCTGGCCAAACTGCCCCCAGAGCACATGGCCCGTGAGCACGTGGTGAAGGCGATGAAAGCGGCCGAACGAGCCGCCGACCTCACCCGCCAGTTGCTGGCTTATTCCGGCCGGAGCCAGTTCCAAAGCCAGCCCGTTCACCTGAATGCGCTGATCGAAGAAAACCTGCACCTGTTCACTGTGGCTGTGCCTAAACATATCTCTCTCCGGTCTGAGCTGGCCCAGGCGCTGCCGGCCGTCGAGGGGGACGCCGGCCAGATGCAGCAGGTGGTCATGAACCTGATCCTCAACGCTTCCGAGGCCATTGGCGACCGGCCGGGGACGGTCAGGGTGGCTACCGGCGTCCGAGAAGTTACCGCCGGGGATGGCCACCTGTGGCGCTACACCGGCCAGCCGCTTGAGCCCGGCCGCTACGTCACGCTGGAAGTTTGCGACGACGGCCAGGGCATGAGCCAGGAAACTATCGCCCGCATTTTCGACCCGTTCTTTACGACCAAGTCGGCCGGGCACGGCCTGGGCCTGGCGGCCGCACTGGGGATCGTGCGCAGCCACCGGGGCGGGCTCCGGGTGGAAAGTCAGGAAGGTCAGGGCGCTACCTTTACCCTCTTATTTCCGGCCAGCGACCTGGAACCAGCGGCCGCCTCCCCGGTCGAAACCTCCCCGGCCGGCGGCGCCCAACGGGGCCTGATCCTGGTTATAGACGACGAGGAGCCGGTCCGGGAGGCAGTTAGCGATATTCTGGAGTTGGAAGGCTGGCAGGTCCTGGCCGCTCCTGACGGTCCGGCCGGTATCGCCCTGTACCAGGAAAAACAGGAGGCAGTGCGTCTGGTGTTGCTAGACCTGTCTATGCCGGGCATGAGTGGCGAAGAGGCGCTACGCGAGGTGCGTCGCCTGGACCCGGCCGTACCGGTGATCCTCTCCTCCGGCTATAGCGAGGCCGAAGTGATTGGCGGGCTGGCCGGCCAGGAGGGAGTGGGCTTTTTGCAGAAGCCTTACCAGGCCGCGCGGCTCCTTCAGGAGGTTACTAAACGCTTGGGTTGAATATGGAGATTAGAGCTTAACAATCTCTAATCTCTAATCTCTAATCTCCGAAAAAGCCGTTTCCACCCGGCGGCGGTGTTTAGCCTTTTGCTGTACCAAGTGCCGACAATGCCCTGGGGGAAGAGCATCACGCTGAGAATAAAGATCAGGCCCAGGATGAGCGCCCAGCGCTCGCCGATGTTGACTTCTACGCCGCCAATGGTGAAAACGGTGTCGCGCAGATATTGTTCAATCAACCGCAGACCAAACGCGCCAACGACCGGACCGGCAAAGGTGCCCATGCCGCCAATGATGACCATCAGCAGGGGGGTGATGGTGAAGTCCAGGCTGAGCACGTTGGGGCTGGCCCCTTTGAGGGCCAGGCCGCGCAGCACGCCGGCGCCGCTGGCCAGAAGGCCGGCAATGACGATGGCAATGAGCTTGAAGTGGAAGGTGTTGTAGCCCAACATTTGGGCCCGGTCTTCGTTGTCGCGCAGGGCGTGGAGCACCCGGCCGGTGGGGGAGTTGATCAACCGGCGGACCAGCAGAAAGGCCAGGACCAGTGCCAGCAGAGCCAGATAATAGAAGAAGAGGCGGTTCCTGGTGATGTTTAACCACTCCGGCACGGAAAAAGTAAAGCCGTCTTCCGCGCCGGTAATATCGGCCAGGATGCGGTTGCCGGCCAGGACGAAGAAGACCTCGGCAAAAGCCAGGGTGAAAAGGGCGAAGTACAAGCCCCGGATGCGCAGGCCGACGAACCCTTTGACCAGGGCAATGAGCACCCCAACCAGCAGGGCGGCCAGGATGGCCAGCCACCAGGGCCAGGCCAGGTGGGCCATCAGTAGTCCGACCGTGTAAGCGCCGGTGCCAAAGAAAGCGGCGTGGCCGAAGGAGACCACCCCGCTGAAGCCAAAGATCAGGTTGTAGCTAATGGCCAGGATGGCCAGGATGAAAACGTCTACGAAAATGGATTGCCAGAAGAAGGCCCTGCCTCGCGAGCAGACGGATGATTCGGTCTGCCAGGCGATGAGGAAAGGCAGGGTGATTAGCAGAGCCAGGACCAGCATATGCCAGCCGTCTGGCCGCAGGAAGCGCAGCGGCCGGCTCAAGCGGGTTGGGAGCAGGTGGGCGGCGGCGACGGCCGCCGTGACCAGGGCCAGCTCTACCGCCAGGATAGTGGTTACGGTCGTCCGGCCGTCGGCGCAGTAGACCGATTCGGCGGCGCTGTGCAGCCTGGCCAGGCCGGCCAGCTCGCCTTCGGCCGTCCCGGCGGCCGCTGCGTAACCATAGGGGACGAGCACGAAGAGGAGCAGGGCCAGGATGAGGAGCGCTGAGCGATAACGAGGGGCGGCGGCGTCAAGGCGTGGTGGCATGTTTCACTCCCGGCCGAAGAGGCCGTTGGGTTTTACCAGGAGGACGACGACCATAAAGACCAGGATGGAGATGCTGGCCAGGACCGGGGTGTTGAAATATTGCAGCGACAGTTGCTCGGCCGTGGCTCGCGTCAGCCCGACCAGGATGCTGGCGATGGCCGTGCCCTCGTAGCTACTCATGCCGCCAATGACGATGACGATGACGGCCGTCAGCAAAAATTGGCCGCCCATGCCGGGGAAGGCGCCCAGGAAGGGGGCGGCGGTCATGCCGCCCAGCGCGGCTACGGCCGTGCCCAGGATAAAGACCAGGGTAAAGACCCGGCGGACGTTGATGCCCAGGGCTTCGACCATCTCGCTGTCCTGGACGCCGGCCCGGATGACGATGCCCAGGCGGGTGCGCTGCAACAGCAGGGAGATCGAGACCATCAACAGGAAGCCGACGGCGATAATAAAGACCCGGTAGGTTTCAAACCGGCCGCCCAGGAGGGAGAAGGTAGTGTCCAGCACCGCCGGTGGCTGAATGGGGACCAGCCCGGCCGGGCCGTAAATGGTGCGGACGACCTGCTCAATGGCAATGGCCAGGCCGAAGGTCAGGACGATCTGGAAGATGGGGCGCTGGTAGAGCGGCCGGAGCAGGCCGATCTCGACCACCCCGCCCAGCAGCCCGCCGGCCAGCACCGCGCCCACTAAAGCGGCAACAAAGCGCACCGTCGTCGGCGTCCCTTCCGGCAGCGCCCCGTAAATGGCAAAGCCGGCGTAAGCGCCGAGCATGAAAAAGGAGCCCTGGGCCAGGTTGAGCACGTCGAGCAGGCCGAAGACGATGGACATGCCGGCCGCCACCAGGAAGAAGAGCATGCCCTGGTACAGGCCGGACAGCACGACGACGGCTACCGTGCCGGGCGAAAAGAAGAGAAAGTTCACCGCCAGCAGGCCCAGGACGAAGAGGCCGGAGACAATCAGCGATTGGCGAAAAGCGCCGGTGCGCAGCGTGGGAGTGGTTGCAGCCATACGTCACCCGTGCGGAGGCGGCCGTCAGGCGGCCCCCAGGTAGCGGTTAATCAACGCCTGGTCTTTGACCAGGTCGGCCATTAAGCCCTCATGGACGGAGCGGCCGTCCTCAATAATGACGTAGCGGTCGGCCAGTTGCCGGGCCACGTGGAAATTTTGCTCGACCAGCAAGATCGTCGTCTGGCTGCTGAGCTGGCGGATGGCGGCCATCATTTGCTCGATGATGACCGGGGCCAACCCTTCACTGGGTTCGTCAATCAGCAGCAGGGTGTTGTCGGGGACCAGGACCCGGGCCACGGCCAGCATTTGCTGTTGGCCACCGGAAAGCTGGCCGCCGGGCCAGTGATAGAGGCGCTGCAGGTCGGGGAAGACCTTGAAGATGAATTCCTGCTTGCGGGCCAGGTCGCCCTTCTGCCGCTCGGCGATTTTCAGGTTCTCTTCGACGGTCAGTTGGCGGAAGATGGCCCGGTAGTCGGGCACGTAGCCGATGCCGAGTTGGGCGATGTCGAACGGCCGCCGGCCGTTAATCATTTCGCCTTGATAGCGAATGGCGCCGCTGGCCGGCGGGTTGAGCCCCATAATGCTGCGCAGGGTGGTCGTCTTGCCGGCCCCATTGCGCCCCAGCAACACCGCAATGCTGTTGGCCGGCACGCTCACCGTCACCCCTTCGAGGATGTGGAACTGGCCGATGAAGGTGTGGATGTCGTCAACGCTCAAAACAGTCATTTTGGATACCAATCCAAAATCGTAACTACTCAGGCTCTCTAGCTGTGGCCGGTCTCAGACCGCGCCACTCCAGGCTCGGTCATGAGACCGGCCTGAGCAGTTACTCAAAATCCAAAATCTAAAATCTAAAATCCAAAATCGCTATACAGTTCGCCCAGGTAGGCCTTCTGGACCGTTTCGTTGGCGGCAATCTCGGCCGGGGCGCCTTCGGCCAGGAGCTGGCCCTGGTGCATGACCGAGATGCGGTCGGACAGGGACATGACCACACTCATGTTGTGCTCGACCAGGACGACGGTCTTGTTGGCCAATTTGCGCATCCGGTCCAGCACGGCCATGAAAGCCGGGACCTGTTCTGAGGCCAGGCCGGCCGTCGGCTCGTCCAGCAGCCAGATGTCCAGTTCCTGGGCCAGCAGCAGGGCCAGCTCCAGCCGGCGCTTGTCGCCGTGGGGCAGGTTGCGGGCCGGGGCGACCGCGGCCTCCAGCAGCCCAGTCTCGGCCAGCGCCTGGCCGGCTTTTTCCTCGTACTGCTTGAAGCGGCCGGCCGGGGCGAACAGCTTGAAGTTGTCCCGGCCGAGGGCTTGGGCGGCCAGGCGGACGTTTTCAAAGACGGTCAGGTTAGGGAAGATGTTGGTAATCTGGTAGGAGCGGCCGAGCCCCAGGTGGGCGCTACGGTGCGGCGGGAAGTCGGTGATGTCCTGGCCGCGCAGGAAGATCCGGCCGCGGCTGGGCTTGAGCGTGCCGCTGAGCAGGTTGAAAAGGGTCGTCTTGCCGGCCCCATTGGGGCCGATGATGGAGTGGAGGTGGCCGGCGTGAATGGCCAAATTGACCCCCTCGACCGCCTTGAGGCCGCC
Source organism: Chloroflexota bacterium (assembly GCA_022616275.1). Classification (GTDB taxonomy): domain Bacteria; phylum Chloroflexota; class Anaerolineae; order Promineifilales; family Promineifilaceae. The sequence goes on along the minus strand of JAKEFB010000114.1, from coordinate 70,750 downwards.
GAAGTGGCGGGAAAGGTCATGGGTTTCCAGGATAACATTGTTGTTGGACATGACCGGCAGGGAGTGGTTATTGGTTATTGGTTATTATACCAATAACCAATAACCAATAACCTATTTTTTTAGCCACAGTTGGGCGCGGTGCAGGGTGGGGCGCTTTGTTCGCCGCTGATTTCCTCGACCAGCTCGAAATAACGCTCGTCGGGGTCGTCTACGCTCACCAGGCGGACGATGTACATGGAGGCCAGGGCCTGGTGGTCTTCCGGCCGGATGACGTAAGTGCCCTTCGGCCCTTCAAACTCCAGCCCCTCCAGGGCGGCAATGAGGGCGGCGGGGTCGGTGTCGCCGCCGGTGGCTTCCAGGGCGGCCGCCACAGCCTGGGCGGTGGCAAAGCCGCACTCGCTGAACAGGTCAGGATTGCCGCCGAACTGCTCGTTGTGCTGCTCGACCAGCCAGTCGTTGGCTTCGGTCTGGGGCAGGCTGTAGTGGTAGACGATCAGGCCGGTCGCGCCGACGTTGCCGGGGTCCAGCAGCGGGATGGTGTCGTTGGACGAGAAGCCGGTGATGAAGGGGATGTTGCCGGTCACGCCCTGGCTGCTCAGTTGTTCAAAGAGAATGGTGCCGCTGGTGTTGGTGGCCCAGATCAAGATCAGGCCGTCCGGCTCAGCTTCCAGCACTTCCTGGATGTAGGGGGTGAAGTCGGTCGTGTCGCTGGGGGCGTAAATCGGTTCCTCGGTCAGGAAAGTAGCCCCCAGGGCGCTGAAAGCGGCCTGGAAACCGGCGGCCGTCTGCTGGCCAAAGGCGTAGTCCTCGGCCAGGATGAGGTAGTTGCTGCCCACGTTTTCCAGGGACCAGCCGGCCATCGTCAGGCCATCCTGGGCGGCGTTGCGGCAGACGCGGAAGGTGTGCTGGTTCCAGTTCTCGCCGGTGATACCGGGCGCGGCCGCCGGGGCGGCAAAGTAGACGATCTCGTTTTCGTCGGCAATTTGTTGCACTTGCAGGGCCACGGCCGAGCTGGTGTTGCCGATCAAGATTTCCACGCCCTCAGACTCGATCAGCTCGCGGGCGGCGGCCGCGCCGGCTTCTACGTCGCTGGTGTCGTCGAGGATGATCAATTCAATCGGCCGGTTGCCGGCGACCATGGTGCCGTCAGTGGCGTATTCAAAACCCAGTTGCAAGCCATTCCACATTTCGTTGCCGAAGAGGGCCAGGCCGCCGGAGAGGTCGGACATGACGCCAATCTTGAGCGGATCGCCCAGCTCGGCCGCCGGTTCCTCGGTCGGCTCTTCCATTGCCTCTTCAGTTGGCTCTTCCATGGCCTCCTCGGTTGGCTCCTCCACTGCCTCTTCGGTCGGCTCTTCGGCCGTCTCTTCAGGGGCCGCTTCCGTTTCGGCCGGGGCCTGGGTCGGCTCTTCGGTCGCCTCCTGGGCGCCACCACAGGCGACCAGCACCAGGACCAGCAATAGGGACAACAAACTTAACAAAGTTCTACGACGGTTCATTTTCTTTCCTCCTCAAGAAAGTAAAAAGCAATGAGCAATGAGTGCAGTTGGCCTTGCCAACTACGAGCGATGAGTAGTCACCTGCCCACTTGCAAACTCGCAAACTCGCAGACTCGCTTACCCGCCCACTTCTTGCAAAAAGGCGTGGAAGGCGGCGTTGGATTCGGCCGGCTTCTGGATATGGGGGCTGTGGGCGGCGTCGGCGATGACGACCTCGCGGTAAGCGCCGCCGTTGGCCTGGTAACGCTCCAGGACGGCCCGCATCTGGGAGACCATCGGCTGGGGCGGGTAGACCTCGTCGCCTGGCCAGCCGGGGACGTAGCCCAGCTTGCCCAGCGTGCCGAAGTCGAACATGGAGTTGTCGGAGACGATCAAGTCGGAATCACCCCGAACCCAGAGGATGGGCGGCTTCTGGGCCAGGTTAACGATGGCGCTGGTGTTGAAGTATTTGGGCGAGGTGGCGTTGATTGGCCCCCACCGGCCGGGGGCGACGTTGGGCCAGTTGGCCGAGGGAGTCATGTCGCCCGGGTAGTACTGCTCGCCGATGCGCTCCAGGAGGGCGGCCGACAGAAATTCCTCTTCCCGCGCCGCCCGGAACGGCGCCTTGTAATAGAAGGTATTAATGACGTTACGCGGCGAGTTGGGGTCGTCGGCGCTGCGGTCGCCTTCCTGGATGCGGCGGATGAATTCGGGATTGACGACGCCGCCACCGGAGCCGGCGAAATCGTCGTAACAGGGCGCGCCGGCCGCGTCTTTCGTGCCGCCAAAGCCGTAGGGGCTGACCGGGCTGACGAAAGTCAGGGAGCGGACGAATTCAGGATAGTCGAGGGTGAACTGCATCAGCACGGCCGCGCCCAGCGACCAGCCAACCAGGTGGGCGGGCCCGGCCGCCAACTCGTCCAGCAGGGCCTTCAAATCGTCCGACCAATCCCGCGCGCCGCGCGCCCCGTCCGTCGGCAGCGCCTCGGTGTCGCCGTAGCCGCGCAAATCGGGAGCAATGGCCCGATAGCCGGCCGGCAGGGCCAGCATCGTCTCCTCCCAATAGGTGGCCGAGGAAAAGTTGCCGTGAACAAAAACGGCCGGAATACCCTCTTCCGGCCCGCTGAAAAGAACGTGACTGTTGATGCGCCGGGTGCGCGTCATCTGCGAAGTAATGCCTGGTAGGGTGGGGACAGACATAAGTTAAGGACTCCTCAATTGTTGGCCAGTTACAAGATAGTTGAAGCGTCGTTGCCGAATGGAGGTACTATATCGGGGGGAAGTTACGCGTTAGTTACAAGGTGGTTACAATGAAAACGCCCGGCACGGCCGGGTGCGTGTCACAAACGTCCGGCCTCACTTGTCTTATCTGGTAGAGAAAACCTGATTGGCAGCAAGTGAGGTATGATTATGTCCAAACAAAAGATGCAAATTGTTGTCCTGGGCGCGGGGTACGCGGGAATGATGGCGGCGATCCGGTTGGCGGGTAAGACGAAGCAGCAGCAGGTAGCGGTTACGCTGGTCAACGCGGCCGCCCACTTTGTAGAACGGCCGCGCCTGTATGAAACGGCCACCGGCCGGCCGCCCCGGCCGCGGCCGCTGGTTGAGATGCTCAAGGGTATGGGATTTGTAATTCCCCTGTAATTCACGGTGGTACAATACGTGTCCAATGGCACGTGAAATTGTAACTGAACCGCCGGTGGGGGAACTGTACGTGCAAACGCTCGGCCGCTTTGCCATCTGGCAGAACGGGGAGCGACGGCCGGACAACGTCTGGGGGCGAGACAAGGCCCGCCAGTTGTTCCAATACCTGATCACCTACCGCCGGCGCTTTACCATTAAAGAGCGCATCATGGACGATTTGTGGCCGGCGCTGGACCCGGACAAAGCCGACCGGGACTTTAAAGTCGCCCTCAACGCCCTCAACACCGCTCTGCAACCGGACCGGCCGTCCCGCACGCTCTCGGTCTACGTCGCCCGGCAGGGGGCCAGCTACGGCCTGAACGGCGAGGCCCCCATCCGCCTGGACGTGACCGAATTTGAAGACGGCCTGGCGGCCGGCAGCCGGGCCGAAGGCAACGACCGGCCGGGAGCCATCGCCCACTACCAGGAAGCGCTGAAACTGTACCAGGGCGAGTACCTGCCCGATACCATTTACGAAGATTGGGCCAGCGCCGAACGGGAGCGACTGGCCGCTCTCTACCTCTCCGGCGCGACCCGGCTGGCCCGGCTGCTGCTGGAAGAAGGGAGCATCGTCGAGATGCTCATGTGGTGCCAGCGGGTTATTGCCCTTGACCCCTGCTGGGAAGAGGCCTACCGCCTGCTGATGCGCGGCCACATGGCCAACGGCAACCGGCCGCTGGCCATGCGCGTCTATCGCCAGTGCCGCGCCGCGCTGGCTGAGGAACTGGGCATTGAGCCAATGGCCGAGACGATCCGGCTGTATGAGCAGGTGGTGGCGGGGGAGGGGTAGTGGCGTAATTGGGTAATTGGAGATTAGAGATTAGAGATTGGAGATTGGGGGTTGTAACTAGGGCGTAACACCAGACCGTATAATGCCCACTGTAATAAGTCATTGGGAACTGTCAAAACTCAGTCCCTGGTTCAGGCTTTGCCTGAACACGTCCTCAGCACTATTCGTTGGAGTTATTATGAGTCAAGACCTGGTGTCATTTGTGTTGCGCTTTGTGCGCGAGGTTGGCGAAGACCAGCAGGCCCGCTGGCGCGGGGTCATCAAGCACGTCCAGGGCGATACGGAAGAGCACTTCACCCAGTTTTCCGAGGCGCTGGCTTTTATGCAGGCCCACGTCAACGAGGTCATTAAGGCAACTTTCAGCGAAACGGAGCGCCTGAACGAAGAAATGGGCGAGAACAATCCGTTTCTGGAGACGGCTCGCCTGTGGGGCGAGTACATGCCCCGCTATACCAGGCTGATGACCGACATCATGGGCGAGGCCGTGGCCGGCAGCCAGGCCGGCGGCGCGGCCATGTCCAAGCAAATGGAACAGATGATGGCCGCCACGCTGCGGTCCTGGGGGATGCCCACCCAGGACGAGCAGGAGCGCGCCGCCGAAGCAGTAGAAAAAATGGCCGGCCAGTTGGCCGAGCTAACGGCCAAAATGGATGAACTGGAAGCCCGGCTGGCCAAAACTTAACATAAGGAGATATACTATGAACTTTCAAGACAACCCATTCCAGAAGAACTTCGAGCTGTGGCAGCAGTTCAACGACGCGGCGATGGAGAATCTGTTTACCACGTTCGAGAAGAACCTGACGCAGTCCAAGGCGCTCCAGGACCAGGTCCAGGTGGCCGTCAGCCAGGTGGTCAACAGCCAGTTTGAGTTGGTCCTGGCCGGTCTCAAGGCGGTGGAGGGCCAGCTCGCCGGCCTGTCCAAGACGCTCAACGAGGTGATGGCCGCCCAGCCGAAATAAAAGTTTTAGACCCCGTTTTAGACCCCGTAGGTCTTGGAGACCTACGGGGTCTAAAGCTGTGGTATACTTGCCCCATGTTCCCGAAGCCAGACGAATTCTTCAAGCAATCTTTTGAACAGTGGGAGAAGCAAACGGCCGAATTCTGGGAGGGTATGCTACGCGACCCCAACTTTTTGAAGAGCGGCTGGCAGGCGATGGAAGCTGCTCTGCAAAACCAGCAGCAGTGGAACAAGGCCCTGCAGCAACAACTGGCCGCCTGGCGCCTGCCCACCCGCGAAAACCACGAACGGCTGCTACACCAGATTAACCGCCTGCAGGTCATGATTGACGACCTCAACCAACGGATGGACGACCTGGTGGCCCGCCTGGAGGGATGAGCGAGCCGGCCCAAGCCTACGCCCAATTGCTGGAAGCCTGGGCCAACCTATGGCGGGCCGGGTTTGATGCTGTCTGGGAAAATTACCAGCTTTGGTCCTGTTCGACGCCGGCCTATTTTCTGGGCCAGAGCCAGGTGGGGCAAACGCCGGCCGAAGAGATCTGGCGCGCCGGCCGGGTCCGTCTCATCCGCTACCGGCCAACTACGCCGCAGCAACACCCCCGGCCGGTGCTGTGCGTCCCCTCGCTCATCAATCGCTACTACATCCTCGACCTGCTGCCGGAGCGCAGCCTGGTCAAGTACCTGGTCTCGCGCGGCCTGAACGTCTACATGCTCGACTGGGGCCGGCCGGCCCCGGCCGACGCCGCCACGACCCTGGACGAACACCTGACCGGCTACCTGGCCCAGGCGGTGGCAGCGGTTCAGGCCGACACCCAAGCCGGGCCGGTGAGCCTGCTCGGTTACTGTATGGGCGGCATGTTTGTCGCCGTCTACGCCAGCCTGTTCGGGGCGCAGGTGGCCAACCTGGTCAACCTGGCCGGGCCGATTGGCTACCACGACGAGGGCATTTTTTCCCTGCTCACCCGCGCCGAGTGGTTTGACCCTGACCGATTGGTGGATACCTACGGCAACGTCCCGGCCGAATTGCTGTGCTGGACGTTCCAGATGATCCGGCCGACCAGCCACCTGCTGCGGGCGCTCGCTCTCTACGAGCGGATGGGCGATAGCGACTACATCCGTAGCTTTGCCGCTATGCAGACCTGGATTTTTGACCAGGTGGACTTTCCCGGCGAAGCGTTCCGTCGCTACGTCAAGGCCCTCTACCAGCAAGACCAGTTGGTCAACGACCGCTTCACCGTGGACGGGCGGCCGGTACATTTGCGGGACGTGACCTGCCCGCTGCTGACCATTGCCTCGGAGCACGATGAGACGGCCCCCTGCCGCTCAGTGGCCGTGCTTAACGACCTGGTGAGCAGCCGGGACAAAACGCTCTTAACGCTCAAAGGGCCGCACGTCGGCATGGTCGCCGGCAGCAAAGCCCCCGTCCACCTCTGGCCGCCGCTGGCCAATTGGCTGGTGGCGCGTTCTGGTTGATAGTTGGCAGTTGGTAGTTGATAGTCAGCTACCAACCACTAACTATCAACTATCAACCATCAACACCAACGGAGACCACAATGCTGCCCTTTTTCCCCATGACGCCCCTCTTGCAAGAGTGGAACAGTTACCAACGGCGCACGGCCGCGCGGGCGGTGCGCTGGTGGGAAGTCAAGCTCCGGCCGCCGGGCGCGGCCAGGCTGCAACTGGCCCCCACCCCGGCCGAGACCATTTACCGGCTGAACAAGATCCGGTTGCTGCGCTACCACAACCCGCAACGCGATACCAGTTTAAGCGTTCCCCTGCTGCTCGTGCCGTCTATCATCAACAAATATTACATCATGGACCTCCAGCCCGGCCGGAGCATGGTCGCCTACTTGCTCCAGCACGGCTTTGACGTCTGGATGGTGGACTGGGGCACGCCGGGACCGGAAGACCGTTTTGACACCTTTGACGACTACATTGCCTTTTATCTGCGCCGGCTGGTAGGCCGGGTCCGCCGCGAGACGGGGGCCGGCCGGATTTCTATTCTCGGTTACTGCATTGGCGGCCTGTTTACGGCCATTTATACCGCCCTCTACCCGGACGAGATTGCCAACCTGGTCAACCTGGCCGGGCCGGTTGATTTTGCCGGCGACGGGCTGCTTTGCACCTGGACCCGGCCGGAGCACTTCCGGGCCGGCGCCATCGTGGACGCCTTTGGCAATATGCCCGGCTGGCTGATGAACGGCGCTTTCGACGCCCTGATTCCCGGCAACCAACTGCGCCAGGCGAACAGCCTGTGGGACCGGCTGGACGGCGAAGAACGGCTGCGCGATTACCTGGGGCTGCGCTACTGGCTGCAAGACGAAATGGATTTCCCCGGCGAGACCTACCGCAAGTATATTCGCGACCTGTACCAGGAGAATTTGCTCGTCCAGGGCCGGCTGGAGATTGCCGGCCGGACCGCCAACCTGGCCGCCATCACCTGCCCCATCCTCAGCATCACCGCCACCAACGACCACATCGCCCCCGCCCCCCAGGTCGTGGCCCTCAGCGCGGCCGTCTCCAGCGCCGACAAACAGACCCTGACCGTCGAAGGCGGCCACATCGGCATCGTCGCCGGCCGTGACGCCCGGGAAAAATTGTGGCCACAGTTAGCTGCCTGGCTCTGGCCGAGGAGCGGGGAAATTTGACGCAAAGGCGCAAAGACGCGAAGATATATTTTTCTTTGCGCCTTTGCGTCTTTGCGTCAAGGAAAAAGCCAGTGTGATCATTGGAGACCTCGTCGGCCGGCGGGCGCAGCTAACGCCCGATAAAGTTGCCCTCATTGATAGCCTCAATGGCTATCGCCGCATCACCTACGCCGAGTGGGCTGAGTCTATTAATCGGACGGCCAACTGGCTGTGGCACGGGCTGGGCGTGCGGCCGGGCGACCGGGTGGCGGTGCTGGCTATGAACTGCGTCGAGTACCTGGACGTGTGGCTGGCCTGCGGCCGGATTGGGGCTATCCTGCAAAACCTGAACTGGCGGCTGGCCGCCGGGGAGCTGCACAGCCTGCTGGCCGACGCCGAGCCGGCCGTCCTCATCTACGGCCCCGATTTCCTCGACCGGGTATCCTTTTTCCGGGCCAGGCCCCTGCCCTCCCTCCGCCACTGGGTCGCCCTGGGTGAGACGGCTGCTTCCGGCGACCGGCCATTCCAGGAACGCGACGACTTCTCCCCCTCTTCCCCTCCTCCCCTATCCCTCTCCTGGGACGACCCCTGGGTCATTTGCTACACCGGCGGCACGACTGGCCTGCCCAAGGGCGCGCTGCTCACCCACCGGGCCATGGTGTTTAACGCCATTAATACCCACACCAGTTGGGGGCTGGCGGCCGGTGACACGGCCATCCTCAACGCGCCCCTGTTCCACACCGGCGGGCTAAACGTCTTTACCCTACCTCTCATCGTCGCCGGCGGCGCGTCCGTCGTCTGCCGGACGTTTGACCCCGACCAGGTCTTTGACCTGGTCGCCGGCGGCGGCGTCACGCTCTTTTTTGGCGTGCCAACCATGTTTATCATGCTCCAGCAGCACCCCCGCTGGGAAACGGCCGATTTCTCCCGGCTGAAGCTGGTCATTTCCGGCGGCGCGCCCTGCCCGCTGCCGGTCTTTGAGAAGTTCTGGGCCAAAGGGGTGGACTTTAAGACCGGCTACGGCCTGACCGAGGCCGGGCCAAACACCTTCTGGCTACCGCCGGCCGACGTGCGCCTCAAGCCCGGTTACGTTGGCTTGCCCCTGATGTTTGTGGACGTGAAGGTCGTCCGGCCGGACGGCAGTGAGTGTGAGCCTGGCGAAGCCGGCGAACTGATCATTCATGGCCCGCACGTCTGCGCCGGCTACTGGCGCAACCTAGAAGCGACGGCCGCGGCCATCCACCCCACGCCGGCCGACCCCAGTGGCCGGGCCTGGCTGCACACCGGCGACGTGGCCGTGCGCGACGCCGAGGGCTACTACCGCATTGCCGGCCGGCTGAAGGAGATGTTCATCTCCGGTGGGGAGAACGTCTACCCGGCCGAAATTGAGTCTGTGCTGCACAGCCACCCGGCCGTGGCCGGCGCGGCCGTCATTGCCGTGCCCGACGATAAGTGGGGCGAAGTCGGCCGGGCGGTAGTCGTCCTGGCCGCCGGGCAAACCGCCACGGCCGAAGAACTGATCGCCTTCTGTCGCGGCCGGCTGGCCGGCTACAAAGTCCCCCGCTCGGCCGTCTTTGTAGACGAGTTGCCGATGACGGGGGCCGGCAAGATTGATAAGAAGCTGCTGGAAAGCAGGTATGGGTAGCAGGGGGCAACATGCGCTATACTAACTCCTACTTATCCCTTATCCATCACTTCTTTGTAGGAGGAAAGTATGGCTACTCCCCCCCTTCCTAAGACCCGCAACACCTTCCTGGAAAGCGTGGACCGGATGGTGGAGCGGGCGTTGGTCCACCTGGATATGGAATTGACGCCCGGCCTGGAAGACCACGTCAAGGCCTGCCACACCGTCATCCAGATCCAGTTCCCGGTCAAGCTCAGCGACGGCCGCATCCACGTCTTCAAAGGCTGGCGGGCCGTCCACAGCTACCACCGGCTGCCGGTCAAGGGCGGCATTCGCTACGCCCCCCACGTCAACCAGGACGAGGTCGAGGCCCTGGCGGCCCTGATGACCTACAAGTGCGCCCTGGTGGACGCGCCTTTTGGCGGCTCTAAAGGCGGGCTGATCATAGACCCCAAGAAATACAGCGTCGAAGACCTGGAACGGGTCACCCGCCGCTTCGCCCGCGAGTTGATTGAGAAAGGGTACATCAGCCCCGGCGGCAACGTCCCGGCCCCGGACATGGGCACTGGCTCCCGGGAAATGGCCTGGATTGCCGACGTCTACAAGGACTTGAATCCCCACGACATTAACTATTTTGCCTGCGTCACCGGCAAGCCGGTCACCAACGGCGGCATCCGCGGCCGGGTGGAGGCCACCGGCCGAGGCGTCCAGTACGCCTTGCGCGAATTTTTCCGCCACCCGGAGGACATGAAGCTGGCCGGGTTGGCCGGTACGCTGGACGGCAAGCGCGTCGTCGTCCAGGGGCTGGGCAACGTCGGCTACCACGCCGCCAAGTTCCTGGAAGAGGAAGACGGGGCCAGAATTATCGCCATCATCGAGTGGGATGGGGCTATCGTCAACCAGGATGGCCTGTCTGTCGAGGCGGTCCGCCAGTTCATCAACGAGCATGGCGGCGTGAAGAATTACCCCAACGCCACCTATGTCGCCGACGGCCGCTCCTGCCTGTCATTAGAATGTGACATCCTCATCCCGGCCGCGCTGGAAAGCCAGATTACCAGCGAGAACGTGGACGGCATTAGAGCGCCGCTTATCGTCGAGGGGGCCAACGGTCCGATCACCTTCAACGCCGACGAAAAGCTACGGGCCAGGGGCGTCGTCATCCTGCCGGACTTCTACGCCAACGCCGGCGGCGTGACCGTCTCCTACTTTGAATGGATCAAGAACCTGTCCCGTATTCGCTTCGGCCGGATGCAGCGCCGTATGGACGAATATCGCGGCCAGGCCATCGTCCACGCCCTGGAATCGTTGACCGGCAAAGAGGTGCCGGCCCACTTGCGGGCCGAGCTGAGCACCGGGGCCGACGAGCTGGCCCTGGTCCGCTCTGGCCTGGACGACACTATGCGGACCGCCTACCAGGAGATCAGCGAGGTCTTCCACAGTAAGGACGAGATTACCGATTTTCGCACGGCCGCCTTTGTCGTCTCCCTGCGTAAGATTGCCCGGACGTATATGGAGATGGGGATTTAGCGTTTTTTAATTTCCCGTTAAGAATCCGGTCTGACCTCTGATGTAGTGGCCCCTGGGGTCAGGCCGGCCAGCAAATTTTAAGCTTGCGACCGTTGACAGGGGACTTTTTTCCTATATAATAAGAGATAACTCAAAGGAACAAACTCTGCACAAGAGGGAGTTCCTGAGAGCCAGAGGAAGCCCCAAGGAATTGGAAGGCGTATCCCCGGCCAAGGCAAGGACCACAAGCCGATAAGCTACGAAATAAACCTTGTAGCGATTGGTGGAGGGAATTGCTAAAGCAAAGGTGGAAAAGCTGGAAGGTTTGTTGGGGCTCCTCACTTTTTAGGGTAGGAAAGCGCCTTGCTTTGGGGGCGCTTTTTTTGTTGGTCAGCCTATGGATATCTGGCAGCACGCCAAGAAAAGGACCGAGCGTAAAGATGCCGAACTGGCGCGAGGCCTGGGTTTTGATTCCTGTCAGCAGTGCGGCGAGTGGTTCCACCAGAGTAAGGTGATTAACCTTTTTGCGAACCGTTTTTATCACTCCGCTGGAACACTTCCGGTGACAGCAGGCCCACAAAGGGCAGATTGCGATAGCGCTCGCGGTAGTCGAGGCCGTAGCCGACGACGAAGCGGTCAGGCAGGTCAAAGCCTTTGTAGTGGAGGGGGATATCCACCAGCCGGTGTTCCGGCTTGTTAAACAGGGTGCAGACCTTGAGCGTGGCCGGCTCCCGCGCTTTTAAGCTGCGCAACAGGTAGTTCAAGGTCAGGCCGGTGTCAATCACATCTTCCACAAACAGGACGTGCCGGCCGGCAATTGGTTCCCCCAGGTCCTTTTCCAGGCGGACGGCGCCGCGCATCGCGCCGCGAGCGCCGGCCGAATAGCTGGAGACGGCCATGTAATCCACTTCCATCGGAATGGTGATGGCCTGCATCAGGGCGGCCATAAAGGGCACAACGCCTTTTAAGACCCCGACGAGTAGCGGGTTGCAGCCTTCGTAATCCCGGGAAATGGCTGCCCCCAGCTCCATGATGCGCCGTTCAATTTCTTCGGCCGGGATGAGAATCTCGCGAATGCCGGCCGCCAGCTCCTCATACGCTTCCGGCGGGTGATAGGAACTCATCGGCCATTCTTCTGAGCGTTTGTCCCGCTGATCATCGCCGCGTGCTCGTCCAGCCCGTATTTGAGCATCATATTGCGCAAATCGTCTCGTTTGAAGAGCTTGATGTTGATCTCCGGGTACAGCTCCCGGAGCCGGCGCAGCTTGCGGTTCTTGCGGGTAATGAGGCGCGGCCGCATCGTCGTCAATTCGACATATAACTCCTGGTCGGGCAGGTAAAAATCGGGCGAGAAGGCCTCGGTCACGTTGCCCGCGTCGTCCCAGGCCAGGGCAAATGCGCGCGGCTCATACTCCCAGCGAATGCCGTAGTAGTCGAGGATTCGGGCAAATTCTTCTTCAATCGGGTGGGCAAATGTTGGGGGGGCAGAAGGAGGGGAGGGGTTATTCAAAGGCAATCTCCAATGGTGGAGGGCAGACCGGCTTTACATCACCTGATATTTCTTCTTCATTACACTCACCACTCAACTTACCATAAATTATAAACAATTCCTGGCTAAAGCACAATAAGCCCGTAGTCACCCTCCCGGAGGTTGCCAACCTCCGGGAGGGTGACTACGTGGTTTTCGATTCCTTTACCGTTACTCAGGGGAGAATTTCCACCACCACACCCTCCTCAGCCCACTCGTAAAGGGTGGAGGCGTTTTCCGAACTCAGGAGGATGCAGCCGTAGGTAACCTTGTGGCCCAGGCTGTTGGTCCACAATAACTGTGAGCCGTTGCGGGTGGGGAAGCCGTGGAAGCCGTTCATGAACTCCACCTCCGGCGCCGGCCGGTAAACGCCCATGAAGTGTGGCATCCACAGGTCCCAGTTGCCGGCGTAAGCATTGTCCACGTGGGACTGAATCTGGAACACCCCGGGGGCCGTTGGGCTTTCGTCAATGCCGGTGCTGGCTGCCCATTCCCACTTCAGATTGCCATTTTCGTAGACCCACACTCGCTGCTCGGTGATGCTGACGACGATGCGCTTGTTCCAGACAATCGGCAGGGGCAGCAAGGCGTCCGGCGAGGGAATCGTCACCACCTGCCCCTCGTACAGGCCGTTGCCTAAGTTGGGGTTGGCCTGCTGGATCCAGGGGTACGGAATGCCATATTCCCGGCCGATGCTGGACAACGTGTCGCCCGCCCGGACGACGTGCTGCCGGTCGTGATAGTAGACCCGCACGGTGGCCCGGTAAGTACCGGCGTTGATCGCCTCCGTCACGGCCGCCACTGCCTCGCGCATCTCCAGGTAGCGGGCCGGCCCCAGGCCGGCCGCCTGGGCCGAGAGGTAAGCCCGCAACTGGGACTCGTCCACCACCCAGCGGAACTGGGGCGGATTGCCCTGGCTGAGGATGTCCAGTGATAGCCACGAACTCCACACCTCGGGTGTCACCAGGCCGTCAATTTGCTCGCCGGTGATTGGGTCGAGAGCGTGAATGCTCAACGTAGTGGCCAGCAACTGGTTAGCCGCCTCGGCCACGGCGCTGGCGTCTACGATAGCCGGCTGCACCGGCGTAGTGAGCAACGGCAGTTGGCCGGCCGCCAGCACCCCGGCTGGATTTTGCCGCAAGGCGGCCAGCGTGGCGGGCACGTCCAACGCCCGGCCAGCCACCGGGGGCGTAGCCTCGGCCTGGCCGTTGACAATTTGCACCCCGGCATTGACCGGCTCTTCGGCCACCTGGGGGGCCAACGACTGCAAGTAAGCCTCGGCCGCCGCCGGGTCAAAACGCCAGCGCGGCTGCACTTCCACCCGCCCCCCGGCGCGCAGCGCTTCCTCCAGACCGCTTAACGACCGGCCGACCTGGTGGGCTGCCTGGACCGTGGCCGGCGCGTCCAACACCAGCCCCAGGTCGGCCGGCGACGTGACCCAGCGGGAATCGCCGGCATCCAGCAGGATGCCCTGTTGTTGCCAGTGGCCTTGCAGCGTGGCTTGCGCTTCGGCCGTGGTCTGGCCGCCCAGGGGGACGTCCATGACTCGAACGCCGGGCAGAATCAAGTCGCTGCTGGTCCAATAGGCCAGCCCTAGCCCGCCGGCCACGGCGACCGTCAACAGCAGAAACAGGACCATCGCCAGCAGCAGCGGCCAGCGCGAGCGGTGCGGCTCGGCCGGCGGTCGCAGCCACAGTTCCGTCGGCGCTTCGGCAATATCGGCCGGGTGATAATAGATTGTCGGTTGAGAGGCCACGTCGTTGGCCTCGTAATATCTATGTTTTGCTACCATACCTGTAATTATAACCTTCAGGTCAACCAGATGTTACGCCAATTACTCAATTACCACCGGTATAACGTACGGTTCACCCACGTAGTTCCCGTCCCACAGGACGACGACCAGCCGCAAGGCGTATTCGCCGGGCGGGAAGGCGGCTGCCAGCAGCGTTTCAAGCTGCCCGTTGACCACCGGGGTGTTGTGTATCTCGCCCAGGGTGATCCACTCGCTGGGGTTGTGGCCGACGCCGATCTCTACTTTGTAAAACTGGACCCTTTCCGGGTTAAAGTCGGCCGTGCCGACGATGGGCACCATGCCGCTGATCGTATCGCCGGCCTTGGGGCTGAGAATGCGCCAGACGGCCGGGGCGTTCGGATCCTGGGCCTGGGCCAGCAGCTCTTCGGTGCAGGCAGTTTGCGGCAGGATAGGCAGGTTGTTATCGGCCGCCCATTCGTAGGCCGCTTCCCGGCTTTCCGGGTTGCGCGGTGGGGCCAGGAAGACCAATGGCAGGGCGTCCGGTGGCAGCGCCGCCAGCGCCGTGCCCTGGACAAAGTGGCAGTAAGGGGATGGTGGCAGGTCGTCGTCGCCCAGTGAAGCCAGGACCTCCTCCGGCAGGGGCGGCAGGGCCACGGCCGGGATGCGCCACACGGCCGGGTCAATCCGCTCCCAGGCGACGGCTTCGGAGTCAGGCGCGGGTGTGTCCCCGGCCAGGCGCTCGTCCAGGAACCACTCAGAATCGCTCAGGCTGCATTCCGTGGCCCCCACCGTCACCGAGGCCAGGCTGCAAATGTTGTGCTGTTCCAGGCCCGGCGGCGGGACAAATTCGGCCGGCGGCTGCGCCCCGTTGGTTGCCAGCGTGGCCAGCAGGTCATAATTGCCGTAGACGGCCTGGATGTAGCCTGACCACAATGGCGCTGCGCCGGTCAGCCCGCTGATGTCAATCATTTCGCTGTTGTCGGTATTGCCCGTCCACACGCCGACTACCAGGCCGGGCGTATAGCCAAGCGTCCAGTTGTCACGGTAATCGTTGGTCGTGCCGGTCTTGACCGCCGCCGGGAAGGGCACGGCCAGCGGGTTGGTACGCCCCATGGCCGGGACGCGGGCGTCGTCGTCGTCCAGAATGTCGCTGATCAGGAAGGCCACGCGCGGGTCTACCACCAGCTCCGGGGTTGGCGGCTGGTACTCGTACAGCACCTCACCACTGCTCTTTTCCACCCGCAGAATGGCCACCGGCGGGATGCGGTAGCCGCCATTGGCCAGGACGGCGTAAGCGGCCGTCAGCTCCAGCGGGGTCACTTCGCCGCCGCCCAGGGTGAGGGACAGGCCGTAGCGGCTGGGATCATTTTGCCAAGTGGTGATACCCATCCGGCTGGCAAACTCAATCAGACGCGGCACGCCGATGTCTTGCAGCACCAGCACGGCCGGCACGTTATAGCTGTTGGCCAGGGCGTCGCGCAGCCGCAGCGGGCCGTGGAAACGACCGTCGTAATTGACCGGCTCGTAGGTGGAACCGTCGAACTGGGGGTAATCGGCCGGCACGTCCCACAGAATGTCGGCCGCCTTCCAGGCTGGCGGCGAGCCATCGGCCCCTGGCGAGAGAGCGGCGGCGTAAGTGACGGGCTTAATCGAGCTGCCCGGTTGCTGGCCGGTGAGAGCAATGTTCACCCGGCCGTCTATCGTGTCGTCGTGGTAGTCCAGGCTGCCCAGCATAGCCAGGATTTCCCCGGTGCCTGGCTTGAGAGCCACCAGCGAGGCGTTGGTCAGATTGTGCTCCGGCCCTACGGCGGTCACGTGCTGGCGGGCCAGCAGCTCGGCCAGCCGCTGGTAATTCATGTCCAGGGTGGTCGTCACCTGCAGGCCACCGTTGGCCACCACCTCAGCGCCAAACTGTTCCTCCAGCAACTGGCGGACGTAGACAGCGAAGTGGGGCGCTTCCAGACTGACTTCCTGGGGAGCAAAGGTGAGGAGTTCCAGGTAGGCGGCCTCGGCTTCGGCCCGGGTGATGTTTCCTTCGCTGACCATCAGGTTGAGCACCAGCCATTGGCGTTGCTTGGCCCCTTCCCAGTTGGTCAGCGGGTCCAGCTCGACCGGGCTTTGGGGCAGGGCGGCCAGCAGGCTGGCTTCGGCCAGGGTGAGGTCGGTAGCCGATTTACCGAAATAGGTCTGGGCGGCCGCTTCCACACCATAGGCCAGGTTGCCGTAATAGATTTCATTCAGGTACATCTCCAGGATTTGATCCTTGGTGTACTTTTTGTTCATCATCCAGGCCAGGATGATCTCCTTGGTCTTGCGGTTGTAGCTTACCTCTGCCCGCTCGTCGTAGTCGAAGACGATGTGGCGGACGATTTGCTGGGTGATCGTGCTGCCGCCTACCGGCCGGTCGTCGGGGTGGCGCAGGTTGGCAATGAGCGCCGCCAGCAGGGAAGGGGCGTCGAGGCCGATGTTCTCGTTAAAAGTATCGTCCTCGGTAGCAATAGTGGCGTCAATCAGCGCCTGGGGAATCTGGTCCAGCGGCACTTTGGTCCGTTTGCCTTCGCCAAAAATCTCCCACAGCAACTCGCCGTTGCGGTCGGTAATGCGCGTCGTTTCAAACGTTTCCCGGCTGCCGGCCGTGTCCAACGTGGCAATGCCCTCCTCGATTTCGGCCGACAGGTCAGCGTAAATGAGGGTACTGGCAACGACCGTGCCGGTAAAGACCAACAGGGCCAGCAGGAGCAGGCTGCCCAAAAAGAGCCGGCTCAGGCAGCCGCAGCCGCGCCGGCCGCGCCGCCGCTCGTAAACGTAATGAACGGGTTGAGTTGGTTGTTCGTAATACATGGCATCCTCTATCAGCTACAAGCTGTCAGCTTTCAGCCTTCAACTATTGACTGGCAGCTATTACTCTTTAGTTTAGATCAGGTTGTCATCGTGTACCCGTTGCTTAGGTGACGATAAGGTGACGGTTTGCCAACAGTAACCTACGGAGTGAGGAGCAATGAGTCGCAACTTACTCACTACTGCCGATCTCCGGTGGCGTCATCCAGGCATGGTTAAAGAGTGGCTGCCGTAATAGCCTTTCTTATAGACGGCAGAAAAAGAGGATTGGTTCCCGGCCCAGTGAGTGAGTAGCAAGTATGCAAGTCTGTGAGTAACTTGCATACTTGCTACTCAGTTTCTGGTTCAGGCTTCACCCTGAACACGTCCTCATCACTCGTCACTATGAAATGAGGCCCAGTTGCCGGCCGACGCTGGCCAGAATGTCCAGGGCGCAGTCGAGTTGTTCCTCGGTGTGGGTGGCCATGTAGCTGGTGCGTAGCAGCGCCTGGCCCTGGGGAACGGCCGGGGCGACGACGGGGTTAGTGTACAGGCCGTGCTCGAACAGCAGCCGCCAGGTCAGAAAAGTGGGCTCGTTTTCGCCAATAATGATGGGGATGATCGGCGTTTGTGTTTTGGCGGTGTTGAAGCCCAGCTCCTTAAGGGCGCTAAGCATTTTGCGGCCGTTACGCCACAACCGTTGGACATGCTCCGGCTCGTTTTCCATAATGTCCAGGGCAGCCATAACGGCCATGACGTTGGGCGGCGGCAGGCTGGCGCTGAAGATCAGCGAGCGGGCGTGGTGTTGGATGTAATGGAGGATGTCGGCATCCCCGGCGACGAAGCCGCCGACTGAGGCGAACGATTTGCTGAAGGTGCCCATAATCAGGTCTACCTCGCCGGTCAGGCCAAAGTGGGCGGCCGTGCCCCGGCCATCGCCCAGAACGCCGAGAGAATGGGCGTCGTCCACGTACAGCCGGGCGCCGTATTTTTTGCACAGGGCAACCACGCCGGGCAGGTCCACGATGTCTCCACCCATGCTGAACACGCCATCCACCACCACCAGCTTGCCGGAATCGGCCGGCAGGCTCTCCAGGATACGTTCCAGGTGGTTCAGGTCGCCGTGGCGGTAGCGCTTCATCTCCCCCAGGCTCAGCCGGCAGCCATCCACGATGCTGGCGTGGTTATCCTTGTCAATAATGACAGTGTCCTTGGGGCCAACCAGGGCGGAAATGACCCCCAGGTTGACCTGCATCCCGGTGCTGAAGACGAGCGCCGCTTCCTTGCCAACAAAGGCGGCCAGGCGCTCTTCCAGCTCCTGGTGGAGCCGGAGCGTGCCGTTGAGGAAGCGAGAGCCGGTGCAACTGGTCCCGTAGCGGGTGATGCCGTCAATAGCTGCCTGGCGAACTTTCGGATGGGTAGTCAGTCCCAGGTAGTTGTTAGAGCCAATCATGATAATCCGCCGGCCGTGGACGGTCACTTCGGTGCCCTCTGTTTCTTCCAGGGGAATGAAGTAGGGGTACAGACCTGCTGCCTGAGCCTCGCGCGCGGCCGTGAACTGGCTACACTTTTCGAAAATATCCATATTTTTCTCCTGGACCGGGTGTATCCTTCCAGGCGGATTGTATGACTTGGGAGAACGCAAGTCAAGCTTGACGAACAGGATAAAGGTCATTTAAACTAATATGCCGTCGTGGATAAATATCCAGGTGGCAAGGGGCAACTAACCAGGAGACTGAAAAACGATGGCCGAAGACTTGTGGAACCTGCGCAAACATAGAAAGATGACGGTCAAACAACTGTCAGCAAAATCGGGCGTGCCGGCCGCTTCCATTTATGAATATGAGCGCGGCCAGCCGGTCCGGGCGGCCGACATTGCCCGGCTGGCCAAAGCGCTTTTCATCAAAGAGTCGGAGCTGAAGGTCAAATCCGACCCTGTGCCCAAGGAGTCTAAGCAGGCGCCTTCACCCCAGGAGCGGCCGGCCGCCGAAGCCCCGCCGAAGCCCCGGCCGCCCCGGCGCCCGCCCCAGCCGCTACAAATGGCCCGGCCATCGCAGGTGGACCACCTGCGACAAATCGCCGCCAAGTTGGGCCAGGCTGAGAATGACCTGGTGGCCCGCCTTGGCAAGCCTCTGGAAGAGTTGACTCTGGCCGAGGCCCGGCAGTGGCTGGGCGTCTACACCCAGGAAGTGGTTGCTTTTAATCAGATGGAAGAGCAGGAACGACCGGCCGGAACGCGGCGCAAGCGCGCCTACCTGCCTGAAGCGGTTGACAGTTTTGAACTTGATTACCTGACCAACTGCCAGGAAACCGGCGATACCTTAACCTTTACCCTGCTAAACGGCCAGGTGTTTACGGGCCGGGTGGTGGGCTTTTCGCCCTATACGATTACCATCCAGCCTGAGGACGGCCAGGAAGTAACTATCCACAAGTTGGCGCTGGCCTACTACCAGCGGGAGCGAGCCGTATGAGCCTGGGCGACCACCTGCGTTACCTGCGTGCGGTAGCCGGCGGCCTGGAGCCCAACGAGATCGCCGCCGAAATTGGCCTGGAACGGCCCAGCCTGATAACCCAAGTTGAGCAGCGCTACCGGACCATCGGCGATGAAGAATTAATTCGCCAGTTGGCTGACTATTTCGACCGGCCGGTGGAGGAACTGTTGTGGCACCAGGCCCGGCCGCGCAAGCACCTGACCTTTTACGTGGCTCGCGCCTGGCAAACTAAAGAGATCGTTTCCCTGACCCTGCGCACCGGCGAGATGCTGTCCGGCCAGGTGGCCTGGTGGGACCTGGGCTCTGTTGGACTGCGTATGCCCGACGGCCGCCTGCTGGTGGTGCAGCGCCACGCCGTGGTAGACTGGCCGGGAGCCACGGAGACGCGGTGGAAGGATTAAGTAAACCTCCCGGAGGTTGCCAACCTCCGGGAGGTTAATCTCACCTTTTTTTGCCTGGGTAATACTGTTGTGCTATAATTTAGGCTTAGATAGCTTCATCGGTTAAGCGCACAATAGTACTTTTTTACCAGCGCTGTAGAAAGTGGGCATCCCCCACTTTTTTGTTTTATTATTGCTGCTAGACCAGGGTGTTGAATAACTTTTACCGACTTGATAAAGGTGGAACGGGTAAATGAAAAGCGAATTCATGATGGCTTTCAACGAGATTTGTGAGGAGCGCGGCCTCTCGAAAGAGGTAGTCATTGACGCGCTCAAAACGGCTTTGGTTTCCGCCTATCGCCGGAACACCAACGTCAGCAATACCCAGGAGGTAGTGGCTGAGATTGACCAACGGACCGGCGAACCAACCATTTTCGCGGAAAAAGAGGTCGTTGATGCGCTGATTGATAGCCGGACTGAAGTCCTGATTCAGGAGGCCAAGCGGGCTGGTTTTACAGAAGCCGAGATTGGCGACATGGTCATGATGGAAAGCACGCCCGAGAATTTCGGCCGGATTGCCGCCCAAACAGCCAAGCAAGTCATCTTGCAGCGGGTCCGCGAGGCGGAACGGGAAA
Organism: Chloroflexota bacterium; assembly: GCA_022616275.1. GTDB lineage: Bacteria > Chloroflexota > Anaerolineae > Promineifilales > Promineifilaceae. The sequence continues at coordinate 50,480 of JAKEFB010000114.1, read as the reverse complement.
AGCTGTACGAAGATTTTTCGGCCCGTGAAGGGGAGATCATTAACGGAACGGTGCAGAGCGTCAGCGGCCAAAACATCACCATTGGCCTCGGCCGGACGGAAGCAGTCTTGCCCAAGAGCCAGCAGGTGGGCGGCGAGCGCTACCGCGCCCACGACAAGATCCGGGTCTACGTGCTGGAGGTTCGCCGCACCAGCCGGGGGCCGCAAATTATTGTCAGCCGTAACCACCGCAGCCTGTTGCGCCGCCTGCTAGAGCTAGAAGTGCCGGAGATTTACAACGGCCAGGTGGAAATTAAGAGCATTGCCCGCGAGGCTGGCGCCCGTTCCAAAGTGGCTGTGGTTGCCTTGCAGCCGGGTATTGACCCGGTCGGGGCCTGCGTTGGCATGCGCGGTGTGCGCATCCAGAGCATTGTTCGGGAACTGAACGACGAGAAAATTGACGTTATCGAGTGGGACCCGGACCAGAAGACGTTCATTGCCAAGGCGCTCAGCCCGGCTCGGGTGTCCCAGGTTTTCCTGGAGGACCACCCTGACGAGGGCAAGACGGCCGTGGTCATCGTGCCTGACGACCAGTTGTCCCTGGCTATTGGCCGGGAAGGGCAAAACGCGCGTCTGGCGGCCAAGCTGACCGGCTGGCGAATTGACATCAAGAGCCTGACCGAGGCCGCCGAAGAGTCGTTGGGTCATCTCAAGCACCCCTCGGCCGACCCGGTCATTGTCAAGAACAAGGAGTTGGTCGGCCAGGTAGAATTGATCCTGGCCAAGAAAGCGGCCAACCGGCCGATTACTTCTGAGGATTACAGTATCCTCAATCGCCTGGTGGCTGGCGTCATCGGAAGGATTATTACCACCCGGGCCGGCGAATTTGAGCAAATTCAGAAGGCCCGGGCCAAAGCGCGTAAGAGCGTGCCCGAATACGCCTGGAACGTACCGTTGGGCGAACTGGGTATTTCAACTCGCGTGGCTACCCTCCTGGAGGAAAACAACGTTAAATCGCTGGGCGACATCTTACTGAAGCTGGAGCTGAGTGAAAACACGCTCCTGGCCATCGAAGGTTTTGGCGACAAGGCCCTGGAAGAGGTGCGCGAAGCCATTACCGCTTATAACCGGACGCAGGCCGCAGGCGCAGCCCCGGCTGTGACCGAGGTCGAGGCGCCGCCTGAGGCAGCGCCCGCCCTGGTTGCTGAGGAAGAGTTGGTGGCCGAACCTGCCGCCGAAGAAGAGGAGGTTGTCCCGGTCGAGCCGGAGTTAGTGGCCGTGGTGGAAGCGGCCGTCCCGGCCGAAGTGGCCGAGGAGCCGGAAGAGGTGGACTTTGAAGCCGCCATTGACGACCTGGCCCGGCCGCTGGTCAGCACTGACCAGCCGAAGAAGCAGGAAAAGAAGCAAATCGTCGTGGCCCGGCCGACCCGCGCGCCGTTTGATGAAGAGGAAGAAAGCTTAGAGGCCGCGCGCCGGCAGAAAAGCAAGGAGCTTGTCTTTGATGAGAAGCAGGGCAAGGTGGTGACAAAGCGCAAGCGTAAGGGTAGTCGCCGCCGGCCCGAGTGGGAAACATACGAGGAAGACCTGGACGAGCTTTAATGGGCGCCCGGCAACCATACCGAAAGCACGTTCCGCAGCGCACCTGCGTCATTTGCCGGCAGAAGACAGATAAGCGGCGCTTAACGCGGCTGGTGCGGACGGCCGACGGCGGCGTGGTGGTGGACCCCACCGGGAAGCGTAACGGCCGGGGCGCTTATCTGTGTGACCGGATAACCTGCTGGGACAAAGTCTTGGGCAGCGCCATTCTGGACCAACTCTTTGGCGTCCAGGTGAGCGATGAAGAAAAAGAGGCGATTGCCGCCTATCGTCCGTCTGCGATGGGTGAAGCGTGAGGTGTGACTGAGGCATCCCGCGTCTTGCCCGTCACCATTCACGTAGCGTAAGGAATAATAGCCTATGACAGAAACAAAAACTTTAATCGAAATTCCTGGCTTTGTCACCGTCCGTGAACTGGCGAGTCTTATGGGCGTCAGCCCGATCAACGTCATCAAGGAGTTGATGAACAATGGCATTATGGCCAACATCAACCAGCAGATTGACTTTGATACGGCGGCCATTGTCGCTGGCGAGATGGGCTTTGACGCCGTTCCGGTCAAAGAAGCTGAGGAAGAGGCCGAGGAAGCGGCCGAGAAGCCTCTATGGAAGCAAATTCTGGCCGGGGAAGAAGAGCAAAACCTGGTCCCCCGGCCGCCGGTAATTACCATGTTGGGCCACGTGGACCACGGTAAAACGTCCCTGCTGGACGCCATCCGCCACAGCAACGTCACCGCCGGCGAAGCCGGTGGGATCACCCAGCACATTGGCGCTTACCAGATAGAGCACAACGGCCAGACGATTACCTTCCTGGATACGCCGGGCCACGAAGCGTTTACTGCCATGCGAGCGCGCGGTGCCCAGGCCACCGACATTGCCATCCTGGTGGTGGCGGCCGACGACGGCGTAATGCCCCAGACGCGGGAGGCCATTGATCACGCCCGGGCGGCCGGCGTGCCCATCATCGTGGCCCTGAACAAGATGGACCTGCCCTCGGCCAACCCCAATAAGGTGAAGCAGCAACTGGCTGAGGTGAATTTGACGCCCGACGAGTGGGATGGCGACACCCTGGTGATTCCGGTCTCGGCCAAGCAACAGCAAGGCATTGACGATTTGCTAGAAGCCATTCTGCTAACGGCCGAAGAAATTGAGCCGCGAGCCAACCCCCGGGCCTTGCCCAGCGGGACCGTGCTGGAAGCCCGGGTGGAAAAAGGACGAGGCGTTATGACCACCCTGTTGGTGCAAAACGGCTCGCTCAAGGTGAGCGATACGCTGCTCATTGGCGATCATTACGGCCGCATCCGGGCTATGTTCGATTATAAGGGCCGGTCTGTTTCTACTGTTGGCCCGTCCACGCCTGTTTCCGTCTCCGGGTTGAACAGCATCCCCTCAGCCGGGGAACAGTTCAAGGTGGTAGACAGTGAAAAGACAGCCCGCCGTATCGTAGCCGAGCACGAGTTGGCAGATCGCAGCCAGGAAGATAGGCGGGCGCCGGTGACCCTGGACGAATTTTTTACCCTGCTGCAAGAGGGCGAAACCAAGACCCTGAACCTGATTATCAAGGCCGACGTTCAGGGTTCGCTGGAGCCTATCGTCAAATCCGTCAATAGGCTGAGCACGGAGGAGATCGGCATAGAGATTCTGCGGGCCGCCACCGGCAATGTGACCGAAAGCGACATTATGCTGGCCGCCGCTTCCGATGCCGTGGTCTTGGGCTTTAACGTGGACGTAGACCCAGTCGCCAGGGTTGCCGCCATGAATGAGCAGGTAGAGATTAAAACGTACACTATCATTTACCAGCTCATTGAGGACGTGGAAAAGGCGCTCAAGGGGATGCTGGGCCCGGTGTTTCAGGAAGCGATCATCGGCCGGGCCGAGATCCGCCAGGTGTTCAAGATCCGCAGCGTGGGTAACGTGGCTGGTGCTTATATGCGCACCGGCGAGGGCCGGCGCAACGCCAAAGCGCGTGTTATCCGCAACGGCCACGTACTTTACAGCGGCGATGTAAGCAGCCTCAAGCACCTGCAGGAGAACGTCCGCGAGGTCAAGACCGGCTTTGAGTTTGGCGTTAATCTGCACGGCTGGGACGACTATCAGCCTGGCGACATTATTGAATTCTTCGTCATGGAACGAGTCGGCCAATGAGTAAGATCCGCCAGCAGCGGACGGCCGGGCAAATACGAAACATCCTCAGCGAACTCGTCCTGCGCGAGCTGAGCGATCCCAGGCTGCAAGATTTGACCTTTACCGACGTCAAGATTGACCGGGAGCTGCAATACGCCGACGTGTACGTGGCTGCTCTAGGGGACGATACGCGGCGGGAAGAGGTCATGGCTGCCCTGGAGGGCGCAACCGGCTTTTTACGGCGCGAGCTGGCCAGCCGGTTGCGCCTGCGTACTGTCCCCTACCTCCATTTTCACTGGGATCCCACGCTGGCCCACGCCGAACGAATTAACACCCTGCTGGACAAACTGGACATCCCGGCCGAATCGGACGACACTGAGTGAGCCTATTACAAGGATAGGTTGTGGCTGATCCCATCGTCGAAGCGATTCGAGCCACCCTCGCGCCAGCCAGCCAGATTTTAGTCATAACCCACATTGCGCCCGACGGGGATGCTCTGGGCTCTCTCACGGCCACCGGCCTGGCGCTGCAGCAACTGGATAAGAAAGCCACGCTGGTCTGTGACGATGGCTTGCCGGACCGTTTTACGTACCTGCCCCTGGCTGGCCAGGTACGTACCGCCCCGGAGTGGAGCGCCTCTTACGATCTGCTCATTGCCCTGGACGCCGGCGATGCCGACCGGTTAGGCAGCGCTTACCAGCTTTTGCCGGAGCCCCGGCCGCCGCTGATTAACATTGACCATCACGTCACCAACACCCGGTATGGCCAGGTGAACCTGGTGGACCTGGAGGCCAACGCCACGGCCGAAATCTTATTCAACCTCTTTCCCCACCTGGGCGTGACGCTGACCCCAGAGCTGGCGGTCTGCCTGCTCACCGGCCTGGTGACCGATACCCTTAGCTTTCGTACGGCCGGCGTCACGGCGCGCACTTTGCAAGTCGCCGGCGCCTTGGTAGAAGCCGGGGCCGACCTGTTTACCGTGACGACCGAGGCGATAAACCTGAAGCCGCTCTCGACCCTGCTCCTCTGGCAGAAGGGCCTGAATAATATGAAGCTGGAGGATGGGGTTCTTTGGACGGCGATCGGCAACGCCGAGCGAGAGGCCGCCGGACACACCAACAGCAACGCCGCCGGCCTGGGGAATATGATGGCCGACGTGACCGAGGCAGCAATGAGCGCCGTGCTGTTGGAAATGGCCAACGGGACCGTTTCAGTCGGCTTTCGCTGCCGGCCGCCTTTCAGCGTTTCCGAACTGGCCACGAAGCTGGGTGGCGGAGGCCACCACCTGGCGGCCGGCTGCACTCTGCCTGGCCCGCTGGCCACGGCCGCAGCACTAGTCGTGGCCCGGAGCAAAGAGACCATTCGCCAGCAGAAGGCCCGGCTGGCAAATATGGGGGCTTATGACCAGGCCGGTTGAAGGCATCCTCAACGTAGACAAACCCGGTGGGATGACCTCCCACGACGTGGCCAACTGCATCCGGCGGGTGAGCGGCCTGCGCCGGGTGGGTCACACGGGCACGCTGGACCCCCTGGCCACCGGCGTGCTGCTCGTCTGCGTCGGCCGGGCTACCCGCCTCTCGGAATACCTGACCGGCCGGCCCAAAAGCTACGAAGCCACAATTCGCCTGGGCCAGGAGACCAGAACCTACGACGCCGAAGGAGAAATCGTTGCCGAGCGGCCGGTCACAGCCGGCCGGGAAGAAGTCGTGGCTGCCCTGGAACAGTTCCGGGGCGTTATCAGCCAGGTGCCACCGATGTTCTCGGCCATCCGCCACCAGGGCCAGCCCTTGTATAAGCTGGCTCGCCAGGGCGTAGAGCTGGAGCGGCCGGCCCGCCAGGTCACCGTTTATCAGTTAGAGCTGCTGCGTTGGGAGCTGCCCGACCTGGATATTCGCGTCATCTGTTCGGCCGGCACTTACATCCGCTCGATTGCCCACGACCTGGGCCAGGCCTTGGGCTACGGCGGCCACCTGGCCGCGCTGCGGCGCACGGCTGTCGGCGACTTCACCATTGCCGGCTCGGTTGCCCTGGCGGTATTGAACGAGGGCAACTGGCTCGACTACCTGCTGCCCACGGATACGGCCGTCCGCCACCTGCCGGAACTGGCCCTGCCCGACGAGGAAACGCTGCGCCTGGGCAACGGCCAGCCCATCCCTCGCCGGCCGGACCAGCCCGATGCTCCCACCGTCCGCGTCTACGATAGCGCCGGCCGTTTCGTGGGTGTGGCCGCCCGCCAGGACGAAACCTGGCAGCCGCATAAAATCTTCTATCAACCGCCCAACGCCGCTCAGTTGTGATACAATCACACTCAATGTCTATGCCCCAACCATTCATGCACGTCTCTCACTTAACCGAGGTCATTGAGAAGCGGCCGACGTTCCTGGCCATTGGCGTCTTTGACGGCGTTCACCGGGGGCATCAACAATTGCTGCAACAGATGGCAGCGGCGGCCCGCGCTGAAAATGCCCGTCCGGCCGTCCTCACCTTTTTTCCCCACCCAATGACGGTCATTCACGGCCGGGCCGGCCGGCTGTACCTCTGCACTCTGGAAGAGCGGGTGGCCTTGCTGGCCCAACAGGGCGTAGAGCTGGTCATCACTCATCCGTTTAACGAGGAGGTCCGCCAGACGCGGGCGATTGATTTTGTACACCAGTTGTGCCACCAACTGGCGCTGCGCCAGTTGTGGGGCAGCAGCTTTGGCCTGGGCTACAACCGTGAGGGGGATTTAGAGTTTCTGCGCCGGGTTGGCCCGGAGAAGGGCTTTACCGTCCACCACTTTAACGAAATAGTGACCTGGGAAGGGGAGCCGGTGAGCAGTAGCCGGGTGCGCCAGGCCCTGGAAAGGGGCGCTCTGGCCGAGACGACCGGCTGCCTGGGCCGGCCGTATCGCCTGACCGGCACCGTGGTGAAGGGTGATGGCCGTGGCCGGACGATTGGCGTGCCGACGGCCAACCTGAGCGTGTGGGAGGAACAGATCTTGCCGGCCAACGGCGTCTACGCCGCCTACGCCTGGGTGGGGGGAGAGCGGTACGCCGCAGCGACCAACGTCGGCGTCCGGCCGACGGTAGATGGCCACCAGTTAGTCGTAGAGGCCCACCTGTTAGCCTTTGACCGGGACATCTATGGCGAGCCGGTCAGTCTCGACTTTGTCGCCCGCATCCGCGACGAACAAAAATTCCCTGGCCTGGAGGCGTTAATTGCCCAGATCCGGGCCGACATCGGCCGGGTGAATGAGTTGTTGCAACTTTAGTTGTTGCAACTTTAGCAAACTGCGCTATACTCCCAATTGGCTCCCCCCCAGAGATGCCCGTTAGCCGCCTGGCTATCGGGCATCTCATTTTTTTGCCTTGACAACCCCAATGATTCTATAGTATACTGCCCACATATTTTGATATGCCTAAATATATTCTTATAAAGGGCGAATCTCCTACTTATCATCCATCCAGCACTCATTGCTTATGACTGTTCCAGGAGTTTGTTTATGGCAAACCACGTGATTCAGACCGAAGAACTGACCGTTTACTATGGCCGGCAACGAGGCGTTCTAGATGTGAACATGGCCGTCGAGGCCGGTGAAGTGTTCGGCTTTTTGGGTCCTAATGGCGCAGGCAAGACGACCACCCAGCGGGTGCTGCTGGACATCATCCGGCCGACGCGCGGCCGGGCGATGATCTTTGGTCTGGATTGCCAGAAAGACGGGGTGGCTATCCGCCAGCGGGTGGGCTACCTGCCGGGCGAGCTGAGCCTGCCTGGCACGATGCGCGGCAAGCAGTTCCTGGATATGCTAGATTCTGTCCGGGACGGCAAAAGCGATCCGGCCTACCGCAAAATGCTCTGCGAGCGGCTGAACCTGGATACCGGCCGCCGTATCCGCGATTATTCACGGGGCAACAAGCAAAAGCTAGGGCTGGTGGCCGTCCTGATGAGCCGGCCGGCGCTGCTGGTCCTGGACGAGCCGACCAGTGGCCTGGACCCGCTGGTCCAGCAGACGGTCTTGGAACTGGTACGCGAGGCCAGACAAGAGGGACGAACGGTCTTTTTCTCCTCCCACATTCTGCCCGAGGTCCAGGCCGTCTGCGACCGGGTAGGCATCATCCGCGACGGCCGGCTGATTAAAGTCGAGCGGGTAGACGCCCTGACTGCCCAGCCGTTCCATCGGGTTCGTTTTTGCTTTGAGCAGATGCCGGCCGCCGGCACCTTTACCCTGGAGGGCGTGCAGGAACTCAACCGAGACGATCACACGGTAGTGCTGGAGGTGCGGAAGAACCTGCCGGCAGTGATGGAGCGGGCGGCCGCCTGCCAGATCGTGGACATCGAGACCCAGCCGGTGACGCTGGAAGAAGTTTTCCTGGCTTACTATGGCAGCAATGGAGGCAACTATGCTTAACCTATTTCTGCAAGAACTGCGGGCCCGGCGCGGGGCCATTATTGGCTGGGGGCTGGGAATTGGCCTCTTTGCTTTGTACGTCGTGAGCCTGTACCCTCAATTTGCTCCCCTACTGGCCGACTTTGACATCAGCAACATCCAGCTCTATCAGATGTTGGGCAATTTTAGCGACATGGCCTCCTTTAGGGGCTTCATCTCAACCGAAGTCTTTACCTTTTTGCCGGTCTTGCTGATCATTTACGCCGTTATCAACGGCACCGGGACGCTGGCCGGAGAAGAGGACAACGGCACGCTGGAAATAATCATGGCCCTGCCCATTCCCCGCTGGCAACTGGTGCTGACCAAGATCGCCGCGCTGGGCCTGGCCCTGTTCCTCATCCTGGCCATTATGGCCGGTTCCCTGGTGATTGGCTTCAACTCCCTACCGGCCGACGTAGACAAAGGCGGCGTGGAGGTCATGGACCTGGTGGTGGCCTCCCTGGGCACCTGGCCCATTGTTTTCCTCTTTGCCACCTTCAGCCTCTTCCTGGGCGCTTACCTGCCCACCCGCCGGATTGCGGCCTGGGCTGCCACAGCGATCATGATCTTCAGCTACTTTGGCAACAACCTGGCCGACTTGTCCAAGCCGATGGAGGCCCTCCAGCCGCTCTTCCCCTTTTATTACTACGACGGCGGGGCCATGCTGGCCGAAGGTATTGCCGCCAACGATGCCCTGGTGCTGCTGGGAGCGGCCGTCGTCTTCCTGGCCCTGGCCCTGTGGAGCTTCCAGCGACGCAACGTCACCGTTGCCGCCTGGCCCTGGCAGCGGGCGCGGATATAAAATTTACTGCCCAGAACTGGCTAATCTCTAATCTCCAATTACCCAATTACTCAATTACTCCCCCTACCCAAACCTCCCCGTTACATACGCCTCCGTCCGCTCTTCCCGGGGCTTGATAAATAAGTCATTGCCACCGACTTCAATCAGGCGGCCTTGCAGGAAAAAGGCCGCCTGGTCGGCAATGCGGGCTGCCTGCTGGACGCTGTGGGGCGAAATGATAATTGTATACTCTTGCTTCAGCTCTTGCAGCGATTCCTCCACCTTGGCCGTGGAAATGGGGTCCAGGCCGGAGGTCGGCTCGTCCAGCAAAATCACTTCCGGCTCCAGGGCCAGGACGCGGGCCAGGCATAACCGCTGCTGCTGGCCGCCGCTCAGGGCCGCGGCCGGGTCGTCCAGCCGGTCCTTGACCTCGTCCCATAGGGCGGCTTGCTTCAAGGTACGCTCGACCACTTCGTCCAGGACAGCCTTATTCTTTTGCCCACCCAGGCGCGGCCCGTACTCCAGGTTAGCCCGGATAGACATCGGCAGCACCACCGGCGTGGCAAAGACCATGCCCACCCGTCGCCGCAGCCGGATCACGTCTACCTGGCTGCCATACAGATTTTGCCTGTCCATTTCAACCGTTCCGGCCAGGCGTGTGCCGGGAACGGTGTCGTTCAGCCGGTTAATCAGCCGCAGCAACGTCGTCTTGCCGCCCCCGGCCGGGCCGAAAATGACGTTGATGGCCCGGTCCAGGAACTCGACGGAGATGTCGAACAGCGCCTGATCGTCGCCGTACCAGTAATTCACGTCGCGCACGCTTATCTTGGCCGGCATCTCTCTACCACTGCCGGCGGCGGCGGAAATAGCTGCGAATGAAGGTAGCAATCAAATTCATGCCCAGGACAAAGACCAGCAGCACCAGGGCGGTGCCATACTGGATCTGGAGGGGCATGCCCGGCACCTGGGTGGAGACGATGAACAGGTGGTAGGGCAGGGCCATCGCCTGGTCGAAGATAGATTCGGGCAGCGTGGGCAGGAAGACAGCAGCCACGGTAAAGAGGATGGGAGCCGTCTCGCCGGCCGCCCGTTCCAACCCCAGGATTACTCCGGTGAGAATGCCGGGCAGCCCCTGGGGCAGGACGATGCGCCAGATGGTCTGCCAGCGGGTGCCGCCCATAGACCAGGAGACCAGCCGGAACGACTGGGGCACGGCCCGCAACGCCTCCTCGGCCGTGCTAATGATCACCGGCAGGGTCATGATGGCCAGCGTCAGCGATCCGGCGACGATGGACGTGCCAAAATTCAAAAAGAGGACGAACAGGCCCAGCCCAAAAAGGCCGTAGACCACCGAGGGCACGCCGGCCAGGTTGATGATGGCCACCCGAATGGCCCGTGTCAGCCCGCTATCCTGGGCGTATTCGCTCAGGTAGATGGCAGCGGCTACGCCAATGGGCCCGGAAATCAGCCCCGTGCCGATCGTCAGGTAGAGGGTGCCCAGGATAGCCGGCCAGATTCCGCCGGCTTTCAACCCTTCCCGCGGAAAAGTGGTCAGAAATTCCGGGGAGATGGCGCCAATGCCCTGGACGACGATGGTCGCCACGACGTAAAAGATGGGGACGACCACCAGGACGGCGGCGATGGTCAAAAGGCCAAAAGCGATTCGTTCGGTCTGTTGGCGCGGCATGTCAGCTCAGGATACGTGTTGCCTGGCGTCGCTGGCGGAAGACGACGCTGGCCGCCAGCAGGTTAATGAGAAAGGTGATCAGAAACAGGACCATGCCCACGGTAAAAAGGACGTGGTAATGCTCGCTACCGGCGGCAACCTCACCCATTTCGGCGGCAATGGTCGCCGTCATCGTCCGGGCCGGCCGGAATAGGAAGTCCAGGCTCAACGGAATGCGGGCGGCGTTGCCGGTAACCATCATGACCGCCATCGTCTCGCCGATGGCCCGGCCGATGCCTAACATCACCGCCGTCAGTACGCCGGAACGGGCAGCCGGCAGGGTGACGCGATAAATAGTCTGCCAGCCGGTGGCCCCCAGGGCCAGGCCGGCGTCCCGCAGCGAGCGGGGCACGGCGTCCAGGGCGTCCTCGGCCACGCTGACGATGGTTGGCAGGGCCATGTAGGCCAGCAGCAAGGCGCCGCTGAAGACTGTCAGCCCGGTGGGCGCGCCCAGGTTGTGGAGCACCCAGGGCGCAATTTGCTGCATGCCGATGAAGCCCAACACCACCGAAGGAATCCCGGCCAGGACCTCGATAAACGGCTTCAAGATTTCCCGCAGCCAGCGCGGCGCAACTTCGGCCACGTAGACAGCCGTGGCCAGCCCCAGTGGCAAGGCAATAAGCGTAGCCACTATGGTAACTGCCAGCGAGCCTAATACCAGGGGCGCCAGGCCGAACAGCCCTTCGTTGGGATACCAGCGCACGTTGAAGAGCGTCGCCAGGTCTACTTCGACAAACGTCGGCGCGCTCTCCCGGACCAGGAAAAAGAAGATCAGGCCGATGAAGACGATGGCCGAAACGCCCATCAGGCGAATAGTTCGCTCGATGAGAAACTCGCCCCAGTTCAGGCCACTCCTGGTTGGGCTGGCCAGGGTCGCCGGTTGGCTGCTGGTACTCACGATCCCTCGCTCTCTAGTGGAACGAAACCCAATTCACGGACGATAGTCTGGGCTTCCGGCCCCATAATCCACTCCAGGTACTCTTTGACGACGCCCGCCGGCTCGCCGGCCGTGTACATATACAGCGGCCGGGAAATCGGGTAGGTCCCGTCGTTGACGCTGTCAATCGTCGGCAGCACGAAACTGGACGACTCCCGGCCGACGGCAATCACTTTCTGGTCGGGGGTGACGTAACCCAGGCCGTCGTAGCCAATGGCGTTGGGATTCTGGCGAATTTCCACACTGATGCCTTCCGAGGAGGGCAGCAACAGCGTCTCTTGCGAGAAGAGGGCCTCACTGTCGGGGTTGCCCAGGCGTACCACCTCCTCCAGGAAGTAGACGTGCGTGCCGGAGTTGCTTTCGCGGGAGAGGAGGACAATCGGCCGGTCTTCGCCACCGACCTCCTGCCAGTTGGTGATCCGGCCGGTGTAAATGTCGGATAACTGCTGCAAAGTTAACTGGTCTACCGGGTTAGAGAGGTGGACGACCACAGCAATGGCGTCTTGGGCGACGACGTGTTCCACCGGGGTAATGCCGTTGGCCTGGGCTTCGGCCCGCTCGTCTTCTTTGATCTGCCGGCTGGCGTTGGCGATGTCCACCGTGCCGTTAATCAGCGAGGCAATGCCGGTGCCGGAACCGCCGCCGGTGACGACAATGGCCACCTCCGGCCGGACCTGCCGATACGCCTCGGCCCAGGCCAGAGCGACGTTGACCAGCGTGTCGGAACCTTTATTTTGAATGACCAGCTCGCTGCCGGTAGCCGCTTCGGCGTCTTCGGCCGGAGGACGGCAACCGGCTAAAAGCAGAAAAATGACGAGGGCCAGAAAAGCACTTGTGCTTTTTCGTACAAATGGCATACTTGAAAGTATAACAGTAGAGTGGCGCTTTACCCAAAGAATATGAACAAAGCATATCCCCGGCCAGACAAGGCCAAAGCAAAAATCGTCGTCAACCACCTGAACTTCTACTACGGGAAGACCCAGGCCCTCCTGGACATCAACCTGGAGATCCCTGAGTACCAGGTGACGGCCCTGATTGGTCCTTCCGGCTGCGGCAAGAGCACCTTCTTGCGCTGCTTGAACCGGATGAACGACACCATTCCCGAGACGCTGGTGGAAGGTGAAGTGCTGCTGGACGGCCGCAACATCTACGCCCCGGCCGAAGACATCCCTAATTTGCGCCAGGAGGTGGGGCTGGTCTTTCAGAAACCGAACCCCTTCCCCCAATCGGTCTACAACAACGTCGCTTTTGGCCCGCGCGTTTTGGGCATCCGCGACCGGGTGGAACTGGATGGTATTGTCGAGAATAGTTTGCGCCAGACGGCGCTGTGGGAGGAGCTAAAGGGCCGCCTGAACGAGCCGGCCCTGTCCCTCTCGGCCGGCCAGCAGCAGCGGCTGTGCATTGCCCGCGTCCTGGCCACCCGGGCCGAAGTCATGCTCATGGACGAGCCTTGTTCGGCGCTCGACCCTATTGCCACGGGCAAGGTAGAGGAGTTGATCCACGAATTGAGCGACCGGGTGACTATTGTTATTGTCACCCACAACATGCAGCAGGCGGCGCGGGTCTCTGAGAAAACCGGCCTGTTCTGGCTGGGGGAACTGGTGGAGTTTGACGACACGGCTCGGATTTTCACCCGGCCGCGGCAGAAGAAGACAGAAGATTACGTTACCGGCCGCTTTGGTTAATGTCCAGGTGCCAGGTACTTTTTCCCAGATGTAGCCCCGGTTAAGGGGCCATATTCAAGTGCGTGGCACCTCTGGGCTCAAAAAGCAAAAAAGAACATGGCGCCAAAGATGACGCCGAGCAAGAGCAGGATGGAGACGCCGATAAAGAGCATCAGACCAATGGCTGCTGCGCTCGTGGCCCGCTGATCTTTTTGCTGGGCTTCAATGCTCCGCTGCATGATCGCCTGGGCCCTGGCCACAGCCTCCTGCGTTCCACCCGGCGTCCCGGCCGACATGCCAACCGACCAGCCGGGGAACTGCTGGCTGGTAACCATCGGCAGAGAGGAACCGAAGGAGAAGCTGCTGAGCGCCACGCCCTGGCCCGAAGCGATCAGGTTGACGACCATCTCGGCTTCGCTGGCGCTGACGCCAAAGGCCTGCTGGTAGATCCGGGCCGCCTCGCTCTTCTGGCCGTTGTGAATCAAGTCCTTGATTGCCTTGAGTTGGGCCACCAGGCCACCCAGTTGGCTCGCATCGTAGCCGAAGGCCGGGCCAAACCCGGCGGGCTTTAAGGGAGCGGCCGACCAGCCCATTGGCTGCGCCGGTTGCTGGGGCCTGGCCCGCAGGTCCTCGGGTACGAGGATGGCGCTGTTGCAGTAAGCGCAGCGAATGACGGGGTCGCCCACGCCTTCATAATCCAGGGGAGCGTTACAAGAGGGGCACTTAAAACTTTGGGACATTTCTCATCCTTCCAGATACCGGCCGCTAATACCTAACATTGTAAGCAGGATAGGGAATTTGGCAAGGCCCTGGTGCAATCGCGAATGGCGCGAATAAGCGAATGGCGCCAATAATTTTTCTTAAAAAATTCGTAACTGCTCAGGCCGGTCTCAGACCGAGCCTGGGGTGGCGCGGTCTGAGACCGGCCACAGCTAGAGAGCCTAAGTAGTCACAAAAATTCGCGCCATTCGTCCATTTGTGTGATTCGCGATTAACTTTGACCCTGGTAGGGCGCAAGCCAGGAGGGGGATTTGTGGACGTGGACGACCTTCCAGGCGAATGACGCAAATAATTATTCCTTAAAAATTCGCGCCATTCGTCCTATTCGTGTGATTCGCGTTTAAAAGTCTTCGCCTAACCTTCCAGGTGAACGAGCTGGCGCTGTTCGGCCGACTCGTAGAGGGCCAGGGCGGTGCGGACGTGGTTGCGGCTCTCGGCCAGGGTCAGGTAGGTCGGCTGGCCATCGAGGATAGCGGCGTGCATGTCTTCAATTTCGCCCAGGTACAGCTCCTTGTCCGGCACCAGGATCTCCGCTGGTTCACCGTTAGCCGGATAAAAGATCAATTTCCGTTCCTGGTCCATGCCGACGAAGGGGCGGTTCAGCGCCAGCCGGCCGGCCGCTCCCAGAATCTCGGCGTAGGTGTAAAAGGGAGTGTAGAACGACGAGGTAATCTGGGCTACCCGGCCGCCACTGTAGTGCAATTGGCCGCTGAACACCTCGTCCACGCCGCTGCTGCCCAGCCATTGGTCGCCTACCACCCATTCCGGCGGCTCGCCCATGATAAACTGGGCCAGACTAAGCGGGTAGACGCCCACGTCCCACAACGAGCCGCCGCCCCACTCCGGCACCAGGCGGACGTTGCTCCGGTCGTGAATGGAGAAGTTAAAGACGCTTCGTACCAGCGTAATCTGCCCCAGCCGGCCGCTGCCCACCCACTCGCCAACTATCCTGGTCTGGGGATGGTGGCGGTACATAAAGGCTTCGGCCAGGGCCAGTTTCGTTTCTTCGGCCGCCCGGACCATCCGGTCCATCTCCTCCAGGCTAATGGTCAGCGGCTTTTCGCACAGCACGTGCTTGCCGGCCCGCAGGGCGCGGATGGACCACTCGGCGTGCAGGTGGTTGGGCAGGCTGATGTACACAGCGTCCACGGCGTCCGAGTCCAGCATAGATTGGTAGCTGCCGAACGCTTGCGGTATCTGCCACTGGCTGGCGTAAGCCTGGGCCCGCGCCTGGCTCCGGCTGGCCACCGCCGCCAGCTCGCCCCGGTCAGAGGCCCGAATGGCCGGGATGACCCGCCGGTTAATATTGGCCGTAGACAGCAATCCCCAACGAACGGTGTTCCTCATTGTTTACCTCCTTTGTTCATGAGGGGGTGAGGAGGTGACAAGGTGAGAGGGTGAACTTCGTCCTGTCCCCTTGTCTCCTTGTCCCCCCTCCTGGCCATTACCATGTCATAATTCAGCTCCCACAGGTGAGATTGGACCTTGACCAGCCCCAGGCTACGCAGCAGTTCCTCAAAATCGGCCGCCGGCCGGTATCGGCCGACAAAAGCCCAACCTTCCCAGCCCTTGCGCCGGCTGGTCATCAGAAAGCCGCCCGGCCGCAGCACCCGGACCATCTCTCGCAAGGCGGCACTGTCGGAGGGGAAAAACTCCAGCGCCTCCAGGCAGGTGACGGCGTCAAACGTCCCGGCCGGGAAGGGCAGGCACTCGGCCGTTTGCTGCACCAGCGCCACCCGCCGGCAGTAGGGAGCCAGTTTGGCCGCCGCCTGGGCCAGCATCCGGCCGGAAGCGTCCAGCCCGACGACGAAACCGCTAAACCACGGCTCTTGGGCCAGGATCAACGGCGCCCGGCCGGTCCCTGTGGCTACGTCCAGGACCAAAGGTTCCGGCCGCCCGGCCAGCGCCCGCAGCAGCGGCCGGCCCACCGTAAAACGCTCATTCTCCAGGTCAAACTCCTTGATGGCATCGTACTTGTGGGCCGTCATATCATACAACCACACCACCACCCGCCGTCCTAGATAGACTCCCTCTGTCGTTACGAGCAGCCAGTAGAGCAATCCGCCAGCTAAAACCACACCCGACAGAACGATGAGGACGATTTCCAATGGATCCATTTTGATGAATCCTCTAATCCCAGGGATGGGCAAGGCCCATCCTCGATCCCGGCTATTTCAGATACCCGGCCTGGCGTAGCCAGGCTTCTGTCCGGCGCATGCCCTCTTCCAGGCTGACGGCCGGCCGCCAGTCCAACAACTGCTCGGCCCGCGCCGTCGAATAAACCGCCGTATTGGTGTAATAGCGCAGCAGCGACTCGGTAGACTCTGACCGGCCGGTCATCCAGCGGAAAACCGTCAGCGCCACCCGGGCCAGCCCCAGGGGCATGGCCAGCGGCCGGCGGCGGCACATCGCCCCGTAGTAGCCAAAAAACTCCCGCCAGGGCAGCGGTTGGTCCACAAAGTTAAACGCCTGCCCGGCCGCCTCCGGCCGGGTGGCGGCCAGGATCAGGCCGTCCACCAGGTTGTCCACGTAGATCGGGTGAGCGTGCCCCCGGCCGCCGGCCAGCAAGACCGGCACCCGTCGCTGGACCAACTGCAGCAGCCGCAGCGACCACGTCCGGCTGCCCGGCCCGTAGACCATCCCCGGCCGGCCCACGGCCAGCGCCAGCCCGCAGTCGGCCGCCGCCGCCCGCGCCCGCGCCTCGCCCAACGCCTTCGTCCGGCCGTAGGGCGCGGCCTGTTCGGTGTTAACCGGGTGCTCCTCGGCCATCACCGGCTGGTCCGGCGGGCCAAAGGCGGCAATGGAACTGGCGTGGACGAAGCGGCCCACCCCCATCTCGGCCGCCAGGCGGACCAGCTTTTCGGTGGCAGTCACGTTGACCTGCTCGGCCGTCTCCGGGCTACTGCGCCCCATCGCCGCCGCCAGGTGAAAGACGACCTCCTGCCCGGCCAGCGCTGCCTGCACCGCCGCCTCGTCGCGCAGGTCCACCGGCCGCAGCGCCACGCCTGCCTCCGCCAGCCGCGCCGCCCGCTCCAGGTTGCGCCCCACGCCGGTTACTACCGCTCCCGCCTCCCTGGCCAGCCGCTCCGCCAGCCGGCCGCCAATAAAACCCGTCGCCCCCGTTACCAGAACCTTCTTGTTTGCCAGCACTTCCATGTGCCCATTGTACCGGATCACGGTCGCCGGTCGAGTAGAGGGGATTTTGGATTTTAGATTTTAGATTTTGGATTTTGCTACCGACCTGACTGGCCTTTACAATAATGGAGAGATGGCTATGAGTACTCTGCTAGAGCTTCCACCTGCTGATGCCCAGCATCCCTGGCCGGCTCAGGGCAAATGGACCTACGAGGATTACCTCCGCCTGCCCGACGACGGCCGGCGCTACGAGATCATCGAAGGCGTGCTCTACGTGACTAATCCACCTTCCTACGAGCACCAGTTTACAAGCGTGAAGCTGGCCAGCCAACTAGACCGATTTGTCAGTGATAGTCAAATGGGCATAGTCCTGACAGCTCCTTTTGAGGTCCACCTGCCAGGCATTGCCCGGCCGGTCCAGCCGGACCTACTCTTTATTGCCTCCGCCCGGCAGCCCCGGCCGGGCGACGCTAGCTTTGAAGGTGTGCCGGACCTTATTGTCGAAGTGCAGGCCGCTGAAACGTTACGGCTGGATTACCTCGTAAAATTTGTCGCTTATGAACGAACTGGCGTGCGCGAATACTGGCTGGCCAACCCCAAGACACACGCAGCAACCGTTCATTACCTGCCCGAGGGTGGTCAGGAATACATCCTACACGGCCAGTTTGGCCCGGCCGACACCCTCACCTCCCCCACCTTCCCCGGCCTGGCGCTCTCGGTAGCTGGCCTCTTCGCCCCGGTGTAAAACTTTCCCGCGCCTGGCCGCCTGGGGCTGAAGCCGCCAGGCTAGTAAAAGACGCCGGGTCAACCCGGCTTGACCCGGCCCCAGCCCGGTTTTGTAGGTTAATTGAAACGCCCCATTTGTCATTCTGAGCGGAGTCTTCGGAGCGAAGAATCCCTGCGGACTTAGCCTTCTGAAGGTTGGCGGTATTCATTGCCTGGACCTCCGGGAGGTTTCCTTTCCCGGATCCAGCGCCGCATCAGCGGCACGGCAAAATCCACCAGCCCATTGGCCGCCGGCAAAATCACGTCGTGCTGGCGCAGCGTCTCCAACGCCGCCCGGCCGCCCACCTCCCCCAGCCCGATCCGAACGGCCAGTTCCTCCCCGGCCGCCGGTTCATCCACCGTCGCCAGCGCCCGCAGCAGCGCCGGTTGCCCGGCCGGGCCACCCTGCCCGGCCTGGGCCCAGACGCCGCTAAAGTAATAGCTGCCCTGCTCGTAAAATTCCGGCGAGGCCACCACCGCGTCCACGTCTTCGGCCGTAAAGCGCGGGTCGCGCGGCCGGCCCTCCTCAAAGACAAAGCGGTTGTACTCCCGCACCAGGGTGTGGCCGATGAGCTGGGTCAGGTACGGCTGGCCGCGCACCAAGCCGTAGACCCGGTCTATCGTCTCCATGCTAAAGTCCAGCGGGAAGTCGTCGCTGGGGTTGGCCAGCAGTTGGGCCGTCGCCCCCCGGCTGAGGAAGCTGACGTGTACCGGGGTAACGCTGGCAAAGAGCGGGTTCCAGTAATCGGCCGTCATCTCCTCCAGCGTGTGCAGCCCGGCCAGGGCCAGGACCAGCCACGGCTCGCTGTGAATGGCCCCCCGCAGAAACTCCAGCAGCTCAACCTCGACCCGCCCTTCCTCGATTTCCCGCTCGATCAGTTCAAACTCGTCCACCGTCAAAATTACCCGCCGGCCGCCAACCGCCGGCCGGGCCGCCCGCAAGAAGCGGTTGAAGGCGCTGTACCACTCCTGGTCGTAGCCGGCCGGGTCCGGCTCCCTTAAGCCCTTGACCCCCTTTTCCCGCAAGGCGTCGTAAATGGCCAGGGCCAGGTAGCCCAACAACTGGCCGGTGCCGGCCAGCCGGCCGGCCCGCTGCATAGTGAAGGAGGCCACGGCCGTCTCCACCCCGAAGCGCATCCCCAGGTTTTGCAGGATGGACGTCTTGCCCATCCGCCGGTGGCCGAAGAGGACGACCGAGGGCGTCACCCGCGCCGGGTCGCTGCCCCATAGCTCCTCCAGCCGCCGGAAAATCTCCTCCCGGCCGACAAACAGGCTGCCCTGGACCGGCGTCCCGGCCACAAACGGGTTGTGGACCGGCCGGGTGATGGCCTGCTGCCCGATCTCCCCGGCCGCCAGGGAAAGGACATCCCGCCACTTTTCGGCAATCTCCTTGACGATCGGCCATTCCGGGTAAGGGCAGGTTTCGGCTACGTCCTGGATCAATTCCGTCAACGCTGCCCCGGCCCGGCCGAGGGCGGTGCTGCGGTTGAGCTTGGAGACGCTTTCTATAGCCACAGCCGCCTCCATCGCCGCCACCCGCAGCCGGCGCAATGTAGCCACCGCCTGGGGGCGCAGCGGCTCTTCGGTCAGACTGACCAGCCAGGCCGTTTCTCCTGCCCACCCAGCAATATCTGTTAGATTTTTGGTTTGGCGGGCCGCCTCCAGAGCCAGTGCTGAACGGTAAAGCACCTCGCCATAAGGCAGGTGACATACGTACTCAAAGGCCCGACTGGCTTGGTCAGGTTCAAAACGGTTGAGATACCAATATCCGGCGCAGGCTGCCCGGGCCGGCGTGTCCAGGCGCGTGTTGCTGTCAAAGCGGGCCTGCCAGCGGCGGCGGAGCTGGCTGGGTATGAATATTAATCCATCAACGGCCTCCTGCCACATGGCCTGGCCCAATGAAGCCGAGCAGAAACGGATTAAATACCAATCACACGGCTTCTCGGCCAGCCGGTTGGTGGCCAACAAAAGATCATCTGGCAACACCCCGGCCAGCCAGTCGTTGGTTGCCTGGACAGTAGGGATAAATTGGTAGGTGTAAGTTAGGATTTCATTTAAGGTAGCCACACCGCCGGCCGCATCCTGCCGCAGCCAAGCAAGCAACTGCCGGCGCAGCCCAGGTAATGGCAGCCAGGTGGCCCGGCCTAGCCAGCCCAGGGCAGCCTCTTGACCACGTTGGCTGCGCCTACCAACAACAAGGGCCAGTAGGTACTCCGGCAGACGGAGCGAGGTAACTGCTAGTGCTATAGCGCTCGCTACGCCACTCGCCACGCCTGCCGTCATGCCATCCGCTACACCTCCACCCGCGCCGTCCGCTATGCCTCTCCCCGCGACGACCGCCGCGCCTACCCCTATGCCACCCGCCACACTGGCCAATATACCGCTCACTACGCTGCTCGCCACACCGACTGCCACGCCGCGCATCACGCCTCCCCCCACGCTGAATACCACGCCAACCGCCATGCCGATCACTACGCCGCGCATCACGCCTCCCTCCACGCCGAACACCACACCGGCCCCTATGCCGAACACCACGCCTAACAGCACCCCGAACGCCACCCCGAACACCACGCCGAACGCTACACCGAACGCCACGTCGCCCCCTGCGCCGCTCGCCACACTAACTGTCACGCCGAACGCCACCCCAAATGCTAAGCCAACCCAGCTTACCTCGACATTGATTAGCTGCAGTAAGAAGGCTAGCGAGACAGGTGCGGCAATCATTAGTACCTGGCCCTGGAAAAAGAGGTTGCGTTCAGCCGTCGGGATACGCAGGAAGGCCAGAAACCGTCGCCAGCGACCGGACATGGAGCGATTATCCTCTCGTTTTTCCGCCTTTGTACTAAAAGTGACTTCATACCAACGTAGCGCCTGAAGAAAATAGAAGACCCAGACGAGCAGTCGCAAGTAATCGGTCGGCCACCACAAGCGGAGGGGGCGGTTCAGCCTGGGGGCCAGGTCGAGGAAGGGTGTAGCTGTATGGTTAGGTGGTTGTGTGGTTGTGTGAGGATGTGGAGATGGTATAGTCACGGACATCAGTCCTGTTGTTGGCGTTGGGCGGCAATCATTGCCTGGAGTCGAGGAAATTCAATTTTAAGGTAACGTTTTTCTTCGGCGAACTCCGCTTCAATTTCCTCAGGGTGATCGGTATAGTAAGCCAGGGCGTCGGCCACCTGGGCGGCTGAAAGCTGGGGGTACTCGTCAATAATCTCTTCCGGCGTCAGCCCCAGCCGCGTCCAGCCGACGATTGCTTTGACCGACATCCGTGTGCCTGCAATGATTGGCCGGCCGCCGCAAACGCCCGGAACCTGGAGGATGGAAGAGTACTTCATAGGATCAGCCATCTCTACTGTCTCCTGGTCGCATTTTATCAAACACTATCCCCTAATCCCCCAATCCCCGCCGCAACCAGGCGTTGAAGGACTCTTTCAACGCCTGCTGCAACCGGGCCGGGTGGCCGCCGGAGCGCTGCCAGGCCTGCTCGACTTCGGCCGGCGGGAAAACCAGGCCGCTGCCCCGCAGTTGCCACTCGACCAGGGCTTTAGCTTCTGCCAGCGTGAAGTTTGCTAGTTGGATCTGTGAACATAGACCGGCCAAAGGCGAGGTTAGCTCTGGGCTGTCGGGGAAAAGACGGCCGAGGGGGGAGCGACTGGCAATGACCAGGGTCAAGGGTGCGTTGCTTCCGTCGGCCAGACCGCGTAGCTCGCTGCGGACCTCCAGGCTAAAGCCGTACCACGTCATCTTTTCCACCTCGTCCAGGCAAAAAACCACCTGGCGCCCCTTCAAGGAGCGGGCTAGTCGGTAGCCGCGGCCGGTGGGCACACCCAACTCATAGCAAATATGTTCGAAGAAATCATCTTCACTGTGGACCAGTTCCAGGCTGATATAAACAAAGTCCGCCGGCGGCCGGTTCAGCGCCGCCGGCCCGGCTGTCTTAATGTGCCACAGTAACGACGACTTGCCCGTTTGCGACTCGCCGACGATGGACAGGCTGACTCCCTTGACCAGCTCACCCATGATCTCGTCCGTCAGCGGCCGGCGGACTAGGTAGTAAGCCGGGTCTTCAACCCGGCCGGTGCGGCCGAAGGGATTGGCGAAGGGGGGCCCGGGTGGGAGTGATGGTTCTGCTGTTGGTGTGGCAGATGGTGGCCTGGAGCCGGGCCAGGCGACGGATGGCCGGTAATGCCGGGCGGTGCGGATGAGGTGCTCTAGCTGGCCCTTACGCTCCATCTGGGCCACCAGGTCCTGGGCCTTGTTAAGCTTCCGCTCGCCGCTCAGGTTGTCATAGTCGTAGCCCAGGTCGTAGGCCAATAACTTCAACTGCTCCCGGTCAAAATGCTGGTCCAGCAGCCGGTACAACCGGCTCGACGTGGCTACCTGGTTATCCTGTTCCCCATTCATGAGCTTCGTATCCCTCACACCCCGTTTTCAATCAAAAACCGGCGCTGGTTACTATTGTACCCCATTTGACCTTGAAGTGGCATAGCTAATCAAAATGGATACTATCATAATAATGATCGCCTTGCTCACCTTGGCCACTTACCTGCATCGTCGCATTCTTTTGACCTTCGTGTAATTCGTGTAATTCGTGTCAAAAATATTCAGGAAACATCCATGTTCACCAACCTCCACCCCTTCCTCGCCGCGGCCGTCCAGGACAGCCCGGTCTATCTCAACCTCGAAGCCAGCGTCGCCAAAGCCTGCGACCTGATTGCCCAGGCCGGCCGGCTGGGGGCGCAGCTCGTCGTCTTCGCGGAGACGTGGCTGCCTGGCTACCCGGTCTGGCTGGACTTGGCCCCCAGCGCGGCGCTTTGGGACCACCCGCCGGCCAAAGCCGTCTTTACCCGGCTGTTCCAGAACAGCGCCACTATCCCCGGCCCGGCCGTCGAACAGTTGGGGC
This sequence comes from Chloroflexota bacterium, assembly GCA_022616275.1. GTDB lineage: Bacteria > Chloroflexota > Anaerolineae > Promineifilales > Promineifilaceae. The sequence continues at coordinate 27,692 of JAKEFB010000114.1, read as the reverse complement.
AAGCGGCCAAAGCCGCCGGGGCCGTCGTCGTCATGGGCCTGCACGAGCGGGACGGCGGGACGCTCTACAACACCAGCCTCTACCTGGGGCCGGACGGGCAGATGCTGGGCAAACACCGTAAGCTGATGCCCACCTACACCGAGCGGCTGGTCTGGGGCCAGGGCGACGGCAGCACGCTAACGGTGGTCGAGACGCCCTTCGGCCGGCTGGGCGGGCTGGTCTGCTGGGAGCACTGGATGCCGCTGGCCCGCGCCGCCATGCACGGCCGGCAGGAACTGGTCCACGCCGCCCAGTGGCCAACGGTCAAGGAGATGCACCAGGTCGCCTCCCGCCACTACGCCTTCGAGGGGCAGTGCTTCGTCGTCGCCGCCGGCTCGGTCCTGCGCCGCCGGGAACTGGATGGACTAGGGCTGGCTCTCCTGGACGAGATTCCCGGCAGCCCAGACGACTGGCTGATGCGCGGCGGCAGCGCCATCATCGCCCCCAGCGGCGACTATCTGGCCGGCCCCCTTTTCGACGAGCCGGGCTTCGTCACCGCCGAAATCCAACCCCACCTGGCCATTGAAGGCCGGTTGACCCTCGACGTAACCGGCCACTACGCCCGTCCCGACGTTTTCCAGTTGCACATCAGCGAAAAGCCACAAGCGAACGTCCACTTCGACTGAATCTAAATTTGACGCAAAGACGCTAAGACGCCAAGAACAATAAATCTTTGCGCCTTAGCGTCGAATTTTTGACGAAAGCCGGCCGGTGAGGTAGACTAGCGGTTTCGCTTTGCGCCGGCCGCCTGGCACCATCGCCGGACCCCCAGGGCGGCGCAGCCTTGTTTCTGGCTGGCGCGCCGGACCGCCTGGTCTGCGCGCGCCGACGAGTTGCTCCCGGGGGAGGAGACCCTTCCAGGGAGCAAAAGGAGGCTTTTTACCGTGATTGTGGGAATGGACTTTGGCACCACCAACTCCGGCATGGCCGTTTACGACGGCCGCCAGGTGCAACTGCTCCCCCTGGACCCGGCCAACGCCAACCCCCACGTGGCCCGCACCGCGCTGTACGTGACCAACGACCAGACGGTGACCATCGGCCGCGAGGCTGTCAACCGCTACTTCGCCCAAAACACCGGCCGCCCGTCAAAAATGCAGCGGGTCTGGGTGGGCGAGGTCGAGGTCTATGGGGCCGACATGTACTACGTCACCGACGTGTACGCCTGGGTGGACGTGCTCTCGCCGGGCCGGCTGTTCCTGTCCATCAAGACCGGCCTGCGCGACGCCGAGTACCAGGGCACGGTGGTCAGCCAGTTCTACTACTCGCTGGAGAACCTGGTGGCCACTTACCTGAGCCTGACCAAAATTCGGGTTGAGCGGCTGCTGGGCCGGAAGCTGCGCCAGGTCGTCCTGGGCCGGCCAGTCCACTTTGCCGCCGACCCCAAAGGCGACGCCCTGGCCCAACACCGGCTGCTCGACGCCGCTTTCCGCGCCGGCTACGAGCAGGTCTATTTGCAGTACGAGCCGATTGCCGCCGCTTACCATTACGCCGCCACCGTGGACCGGCCGCAAAACATCCTCGTCTTCGACTTCGGCGGCGGTACGCTGGACATTACCGTCATGCGCCTGGGCGGCCGGCGCGGACGGGAGGTGCTGGCCACCGGCGGTATCCCCGTAGCCGGCGACGTCTTTGACCGGAAGCTGGTCCGGGCCAAGCTGCCCAAGCATTTCGGCGAGGGTAGCCGCTACGGCCCGCGCCAGCGGCGATTGCCGCTACCCAAGTGGATTTTTGACGTTTTTGCCGACTGGCAGCGGATTATCGAGCTGCAAACGCCGGACAGCCGCAAGCTGCTCAACGAAATCGCCCAGACGGCCGAAGACCGGCGCGGTATCAACGCCCTGCTCAGCCTGGTGACCAACAACTACGGCCTGCAAATGTTTGACACCGTTGAGGCAGCCAAGCGCCGACTGTCGGACGACATGGCCACCGTCCTACGTTTGGACGGCCCCGGCTTCCACGTCACCGAGATGATCACCCGCAGCGAGTTTGAGCAGATTATCCGCGCGGAGATCCAGGCCATTGACCAGCACCTGGACGAAGTCGTCCGCGACTCCGGCCTGCCGATCGGGCAGATTGACGCCGTGGTCCGCACCGGCGGCTCGGCCCAGATTCCGGCTTTCAAGTACATGCTCATGGAAAAGTTCGGCCGGGAAAAGGTCATGGCCGTGGACGCCTTCAGCAGCGTCACCTCCGGTCTGGGCATTATCGCCCACGGCATTGCCGCCGGCGAGATGGAGGCTGAGGTCCACACCCCGGCCGAGCTGGTCCACCCCGAACGGCCGGTGGCCCCCCCCAGAGTGGCCCCGGTCAACCTGGAACTGCTGCAGCGGCGGATGGCCGCCCAGGAAGAGCAGGCCGCCGGAGAAGCACCCGGCCAGGAGCAGGCCCTCATTCTACTGACCCGCAACAACCGGCTGCTGGCCAGCCTGTTTGCTGGCCACTCCCTGGCCGAAGAGCAGCCCGTTTCCCTGGCCGAACAGAGGCCGGGGAACGGCACGGAGCTGCAAGACGCCCTGGTCATGGCCCCGGACGAGCCGCTGCTGCTGGTGACTTCGCAGTACCGCTTCCTGCTGACCACACCGCGCCACCTGCTGGAGTTGCAGGCCATGGGGCTGACGGCGGCCGACTTCTACCACCTCAAGGCCGACGAGCACATCTGCGCCTTCGGCCATTGGGCGGCCATGAAACAGCAATCCCGGCTGCTCCTGGTGACGACGCGCGGTTTTGCCCGCTCCTATCCGCTGGAGGGGCTGGTGGAGAGCATTGAGGGGCCGGCGGCGCTGAAATTTGACCGGCCGCTGCCCGGTCTGCCGGTGGCGGCGCTGGGGGCCAGCCCAGACGACGAGCTGGTGGTCATGCTGGACACCGGCCGGGCCGTCCGCATCCGGGTGGGGGATCTGCCGTTGCAAGGACTCCAGGCTATTAACCGCCGCGAAGGCGAACGGGTCATTGGTGCCTTACTGGCCGAGGCGGACGACGAAATTGTGCTGGTTACGGCCGATGGTTACGGCCGGCGCCTGCCCGCCGCCTGGGTTCCCAGCGCGCCAAAAGCCAACTCTCGCGGCCGGGTGATGATCGCCCGCCGCGACGTCCGGGGGATGGCCAGGGTGGAGCCGGATAGACCGACCTGGGTCGTGACCCCCCAGCAACTGGCCCCGGTAGAGAGCGGCCGGTTGCCCCTCGATAGTGAAAATTCCACCAAGTCTTACACCCTCCTGAAGCTGCAAGCCGGGGAAGAAGTCCTGGCCCTCCTTTAGAGGCTGCCTGCTCAAACAAATGTGCTATAATTCCGGCCATTCGCGCCAGTGTGGAGGCCTGGTGTAAGAACGTTTGTTGAGTAAGAGACGCAGTTGCCAGACAATTTATGATTCCTACCTACGTTGCCGTTGACGTGGAGACGACCGGCCTGGACCCGGACTACGACGTCATTATCGAGGTGGCGGCCGTCACTTTCCGGGACGGCCAGATTGTGGACGAGTGGTCGTCACTGGTGAACCCGCGCCGGGCGGTGCCGGCGGCCATCACCCATCTGACGGGCATCACCCAGGAGATGGTAGACGGCGCCCCCGGCATGGCTACCCTCCGGCCACGCCTGAAGCGTATTCTGGGCGACCACGTTCTGGTTGGCCACAACGTCGGCTTTGACCTGGGCTTTTTGCGGGCCGAAAACCTGGGCGTGGCCCAGCACCGCGTAGACACCCTCACCCTGGCCTCCATCCTGCTGCCTACCGCCGGCCGCTATGGCCTGGATGCCCTGGCCACCTTATTGGAGTTGCCCGGCCGGGAAGATCGCCGAACCCAGGAGGCTTCCTCCAAGGCCGCCCACCGCGCTCTGAATGACGCTCACCGGACGACCGCGCTTTTCCTGGCCCTCTACCAGCGGGCCGTGGGACTGGATTTTGACATCCTGGATGAAATTGTCCGGGCCGGCAACAACCTTGGCTGGCCGGAGACGATCTTTTTTGAAGAGGCGCTGCGAGCAGCCGGCAAGCAAGCCTTTGGCCGGGCCAGGGGGCAGTTGGACAAATTGTTCAAACCAGAAAAAGTGCTCGGCCGCCCGCTGATTGCCGCCCAGGATACGGAATCCATTGACGTAAAGGCCATTAGCGCCATGCTCCGGCCGGGTGGGAATTTCAGCCGCCTCTTCCCCGGCTTTGAGCACCGGCCGCAGCAAGTGGAGATGTCCCAGGCCGTGGCCAACGCGTTCAACGAGGGCCAGCAGCTTATTGTCGAGGCCGGGACGGGAACCGGCAAGAGTATTGGCTACCTGTTGCCGGCCGCCTTCTGGGCCAACGAGAACGGCCGGCGTGTCGTTATCTCGACCAACACTATCAACCTCCAGGACCAGCTCCTGCACAAAGACCTGCCCGACCTGCAAAACATTTTGCCTTTTGAACTGCGGGCGGCCGTGCTCAAGGGGAAGCGCAACTACCTCTGCACCCGTCTGTTCCAGCAGATGCGCCACAGCGGCCCCAACAGCGCCGACGAGATGGCCCTCTACGCCCGGATCCTGGCCTGGCTGCCCTATTCGGCCAGCGGCGACCTGGCCGAAGTCAACCTGCGTACGCCGGGCGAGCGGCTGGCCTGGGGCCGGCTGAGCGCCGAGAATGACGCCTGCACGATGGACCGTTGCGCCCAAGAGAATTGCCCGCTACACATCGCCCGCCGCCGGGCCGAGCAGGCCCACATCCTGGTCGTCAACCACGCCCTGCTGCTGGCCGACATCGCCTCCGACAACCGGGTGCTGCCAGAGTACCTGGACCTGGTTGTGGACGAGGCCCATCACCTGGAATCGGCCGTGACCGAGGGGTTGAGCTTCCGGGCCGACAAGCGCTTCCTGGAGAGCATCCTGGAGGAAGTGGTCAAGCCCCGGGCCGGGCTGGTGGCCGATTTGCAGCGCCGGGCAGCGGCCGCGCTGCCCGGCGAGCTGAGCAGCGTCATAGACGGCTATGCCAACCGGCTGCGGGAGACCGGCCAGCAGGCCACCCTCCGGCTGGACGACTTTTTTACCACGCTGGCCTTTTTCCTGGATTCCCTGGTCAACAAGCGCAGCCAGTATGCCGAGCAGATCCGCTTTACGCCGGAGCTACGCCGCCAGCCCGGTTTTGAGCAGGTGGTCATGAGCTGGGACAACCTGGAACGGTATTTCCGAACCATCGGCGAAGGTTTTGGCAAGCTGGCCGGCGGCCTAGCCGACCTGTCCGAGGGGTATGACATTGAGGATGGCGAGGAATTGCGGCTGGCCCTCCTGAGCCTGGCCCGCAGCCTGGAGGAAGCGCGGATCAACCTGGACGCCCTGGTGGCCCAGCCGGCCGAAACAGTTATTTACTGGGCCGAGGTCTACCGGGAGCGCCTCTCTCTGCATGCCGCGCCGCTGCACATTGGACCGTTGGTGGAAAAGTACATTTTCCAGGCCAAGGAAACGGTCGTCCTGACCTCGGCCACGCTGCGCACGGCCGGCCCACAGGACAACGGCCGGCCGTCCTTTAGCTACCTGCGCGACCGGCTGCACGCCCAAGATTGTGAGGAGCTGGCCGTTGGCTCACCGTTCGATTACCAGGCGACGACGCTGGTCTACCTGCCGACCGACATCCCCGAACCGAACCAGCCCGGTTACCAACGATACGTCGAGGGAGCCATTGTAGAGGTGGCCCAGGCCCTGGGCGGCCGGACGATGGTCCTCTTTACCTCCTACGGCCACCTGCTAACGACGGCCCAGGCTGTCGAGCGGCCGCTGGCCGAGGCCGGGATTAGCCTCCTGGCCCAGACAGAGGGCAGCTCGCGCCAACACTTGCTGGACCAGTTTAAGACCGAGGACAGCCGGGCGGTGCTGCTGGGGACCCGCTCCTTTTGGGAAGGGGTGGACGTACCCGGCATGGCCCTGCAGGCGGTGGTCATTGCCAAGCTGCCCTTCGACGTGCCTTCCGACCCCATTTTTGCCGCCCGCTCGGAGACGTTCGAGAACTCCTTCATGGAGTACGCCATCCCCGAGGCCGTGCTGCGCTTCCGCCAGGGATTCGGCCGGCTGATCCGCCGCCAGGACGACCAGGGGGTAGTGGTCATCCTGGACAAACGGGTGCTGACCAAGCGCTACGGCCAGGCGTTCCTGGACGCCCTGCCGGAGTGTACCGTTTTGCGCCAGCGCGCCGGCCGGGTGGGGGAGCTAACGTTACGCTGGCTAAACCGGTAGAAATTTAAGACTACCCCGTGACTCTAAAAGCAGAAGTGGGTTATAATTACTGCATCATCGCGGCCGCATCGCGGCCGCTTTTTTGTGGAGGCAACACATGAAGCGACGTGTGGTGATTACCGGCCTGGGTACGATGAATCCCCTGGGCCACGACCCGGAAACGACCTGGGCTAGAGTGGCGGCCGGCGAGAGCGGCATTGGGCCGATTACCCTGTTTGACGCCAGCGAGCTGAAGAGTCGTTTTGGCGGCGAGGTCAAGGAGTTTGAACCGGAGGCGCTGTTCGGCCGCAAAGAGGTCCGGCGCATGGACCGGGTGACGCAACTGGCGTTGGCCGCAGCCAACCAGGCCCTGGCTGACGCCGGGCTGGAAGGCTCTGGCGTTGACCGGGAGATGGTCGGGGTGGTATTGGGTTGCGGCCTGGGTAACCTGGGCAGCACGATGGAGGGCATCAAGACGTTTAACGAGCGCGGCCCGCACCGGGTGAGTCCCTTTTTTATTCCCATGATGCTGGCCGATTCCCCGGCAGCGACCATTTCCATTACCCACGGGCTGCGCGGGCCGAATATGGCCATTGCCACCGCCTGCGCCGCCGGCAACAACGCCCTGGGCGAGGCGGCCAAGATGATCGGGCGGGGCGCGGCCGACGTGATCCTGGCCGGCGGGGCGGAAGCGCCCATCCTGGCCGTGGCCATTGCCGGCTTTAACGCCACCGGGGCGCTCTCGACCCACAACGACGATCCGGCCCGGGCTTCCCGGCCGTTTGACGCCAATCGCGATGGTTTTGTCACCGGCGAGGGGGCGGCTATCCTGGTGCTGGAAGCGCTGGAGCACGCCCTGGCCCGGGGCGCCCACATTGTCGCCGAATTCCTGGGCTACGGAACCAGCGCCGACGCCTACCACGTTTCGGCCCCCAGTGAGGACGGTTCCGGCGCGGTGAAGGCTATTCGCGCTGCCCTGGCCGACGCCGGCCTGGAGCCGGCCGAGATTGATTACATCAACGCTCACGGCACCGGTACCAAGCTTAACGACAAGAGTGAAACGGCGGCGATTAAAACGGTCTTTGGCGAGTGTGCTTACGACGTGCCGATCAGCTCCACCAAGTCCATGCACGGCCACCTCCTGGGCGCGGCCGGGGCGCTGGAGGCCTTGATCGGCGTGAAGGCGCTGCAGGCCGGCCTCGTTCCCCCAACCATCAACTACGAGACGCCGGACCCGGAGTGCGACCTGGATTACGTGCCCAATGAAGCCCGGCCGGTGGCCATTGGCAATTTCTTATCCAATGGCTTTGGCCTGGGCGGGCACAACGCCACGATTATTGTGGGAAAATTCAGCTACTGAATTTCCCCAATCTGGCGCAGCTTGTCACCCAACTCTTCCTGGGATTCTTTCATCCCGGCCGCCACGTGGGGATAGGTGAGCCAGACGAGGGCCAGGCCGAACCAGGCCCCGGTCAACGTGCGCAGCAGAGGTGTGCTCTCCCGCAGGGGAAAAATGCTCTGGATGGTGGCCACAAGGCCGCTGGCGGCCGAGCCGTCGAGGGGAGTGGTCCAGTAGCCGAAAAGCTGGCTGAAGCCGTCCAGAGCAATCGGTCCCATACCCAGAATAATGAAGGCCAGCATGGGCATCGGTTTAATCTGGGTGCGGCGGCGGAGGACGGCGTAAACCAGGCCGCTCAGGAAGACAAAGCTGTAGATGCCGATGTCCCGCTCACAGAGAGCCATCTTGTAGCCCATACGCTCGTTGCCAACAAAGGCCCGGGCCGCGGCAAAAAACTGGGCCCAATTGTCCGGGGCAACGCCCTCAAATTGTGGGATGTCGTCCACGTATGCTTCGATAGGGGTCAGCTCTGTGCCGGCGATGGCCCGGGGGTAGGCCGGCTGTTCGCCAAAGAGGAAAAAGGATCGCTGGGCCATCTGGTGGCACATGGGTGAATACATGATGTAGATGGCCCGGCCCGGGCCGGTCAGGCCAGCATTCATGAAGACCGGGGCCAGGATGGGCAGGGCGACGTAGATGCCGATAACGGTATTCAGCACCGCCAGCCAGTGGCGACTGAGCCAGTAGACAAATTTATCAATCTTAATCACCACGGCCCGTTGCCGGCCGGTAACCGGCTGGCGCCTGGCCGCCGGCCGCTCGGGAACGGGCGGTGTTTTTGTTTCCATATCAGTTGTCATGCGCTTGCGCCTCAATGGCCTTCAGTCGCTGCTCAAAGGCTGGCAAATCGGCCGCCAGTAAAGCCTCGTCCAGCACCATATCGAGGGTTTCCAGCGACAGGGACGCCAGCCGCTCCTGGAGAGCTGCCGGCCGTTGGCCAAACCGTCGCTCCAGTACTTGCAAGATACTACGCTCCACACCCTGTTCAATCCATTTTTCGGCCAGTGTTGGCATTATCTTATCTCCACGGCCACGAAAGGCCGTTTCCACTGCCTCAGTCAATCGCTCTTGTGTTACGTTCTCGGCCGCGGTCGAGAGGTAGCGCAACATTGTCTCCAGGTATTCTAACGCCGTTTCCTGGTTTGCCAACTGACGCAGCAAGCCCAAGACAGATGGCAACTGCTCCAGCAGCGCCGGGTCATAGATGTGTTTCAACAACAGTAATCCGGCCCTAGCCAGTCACATCGCCTACTTGCAACTCGATTTTAAGACTGTTCAGGGAGGATTTTAGCCAGGTAGCCCTCAATTTGCTCCAGCGTCATTGGCCCCCGGTGGATGTCGCTGATGACGCCGTCCGGGTCAATGAAATAGGTGCTGGGCAGGACGCCGAAGTTGCCGAAAGACAGGGCTACGTCGCTGTCCACATCCAGGAGGGGGGTGAAGGTCAGGCCCATTTCGCCGTAAAAGAAGTCGCTGGCTACATCGGCCGGCTCGGCCTGGTCCAGGGCCAGGATAACCAGCCCCTGGTCTTGATACTTCTCATGGGCGGCTTGCAGTTCCGGCATTTCAATCCGGCAAGGGGCGCACCAGGTGGCCCAGAAGTTGACGACTACCGGCCGGCCGCGAAAGTCGGCCAGACTGACAGGGTTGCCTTCCAGATCATTGAGGGTGAAGTCAACGGCCTCGTCGCCGACTTCCAGGATACCGCTGTCTGCCTCACCGGGGGAGATCTCGGCCGGGCCAATGGCGCTGGTGGGGAAGGCCGGGACCTGGTCCAGAACAGGCACGTCGGTTGGCGCAACCACCACCGGCTCTTCCTGGCCAAACAGGCTGTTGCCAAAGAGTAACAGGGCCAGAGCCAGGCCCAGCAGGGTGAAGCCCAGGATGATGATAACAGGGTTCCGGCCGGAGCGCGCTGCCGGTTCTGTGGTTGTTTCTTGTGGTTCTAATTCAGGTCTATCCATAACCAATGCCTTACCCGCCAAAGAGCGTAATCAGCTTGTCCTCCAGGTCCGCAAACCATAGCGCCCAGTCAGTCGGGACCAGGCTATTAAAGGTAGCCAGGGTGCCGTTCAACATCAGGAGACCCATGACAATGAAGAGCACACCGCTAATAAGTTGGGTGCTATGTAATTGGAGTTGAGCTTCCTGGCCATCCTTTTTGCCGGGGCTGGTGAGAATCCATAAGGCCATGCCGATAATGGCAATGACCAGCAGACCCACCTGGTGGCCGATAGTCAGCTCCTGGCCGGCGAACGCGTCAAAATTTTGGAAGGCATATGCAGCGGCCGCCACCAGGATTCGCCAGATAGCCAATGACCACACCAGACCCATGATGAGGGTGGCGTAGCCAGTGACGGTCCAGCCCTTGCCGCGCAGGGCACGCCAGAACAGGCTCTGGCGGCTGGCCCGGCCGAAAAAGGTAGATACCAGGATGAGCGGCAACCCCAGGCCCAGCGCGTAAATAAACAGCAGCATCATGCCCCGGACGACCGAACCGGCGGTACCGGCCATCGTCAACACAGTGCCCAGGATTGGGCCAACGCAACTGCTCCAGCCCACGGCAAAGGTCAGGCCGAAGAGGTAAGAGCCGCCCAGGCTGGTATTGTACTCTCGCTCCTCCTCGTGTTTGAGGCCGGTAAAACCTTTACCGAGCAGGCTCATCACGCCAAAGGCCAGGATGAGAGAACCGCCAATGAGCAAGATCAGTTGCTGGTTCTGGCGTAGCGTGCGGCCGATAACGGAAGCTCCTGCGCCCAGGATACTGAAGGTGGTTGCCAGGCCAAGCATAAAGACCAGGGTATTGAGAGCAATTTGCTTGCGGCCGCTCTGGAAAGCAAAGGCAAAGTAAGCCGGCAGGATGGGTAGCGTGCAGGGTGAGGCAAAGCTCAACAGGCCGGCGGCAAAGGCGAGAAAACCCAGGGCCAGGAAAGGCTGGGTTTGCAGGCCAAAGCTAAAAGCCGGCTCCGGGGCGGTAGACTGGTTAATCGTACCGATAACCATGAACAATAAGACCAAGACCACCACGCCAATAACCACCTGCTGCGTGGTGGACAGCGAGCGGAAAGGTCCTTTTTTTACCGAGTCCAACATAAAACCAACTCCACAAACATTTTCAGCCTTAACTTTACCCTGAAATGCTTAAAAAAAAGTAAAGGCGCTTACGCCTCTTTGGACTCCTCATCCTCTTTTAAGAGTCGCTGCATCAGCTTGATTTCCTGGTGCAGATTGCGCTGGCGGTTGGCCAGGCTGAAGACGTAAATCATGAACACTAGCCATAAGACCACGTAGCCAAGGACCATGAAATTGTTGAATTTATTAGGGTCTACGCTCGTCTGCTGGACAATGTCAAGAAGGTAAAAGATGCTTATCATGCTGTGTTCCCTACTTACTGTTGTAGCCTCATAATGACCCGTGTTTTGAGCGCGGCCGCTTCGTCCATCAGGCGCTGCAGGTGGAGGCGGTTGGCCAGCCAGGTCACATAAATCAGGCTGAAGGTGACGACAGACACCGTAAGGGTGATGCCCATCTTGGCCGAGTCCAGGCCAGGCGCAATCTCTTGTAGCCCCTCTTCCAGTCCCTGGGCCGATTCCAGGGCGGGGCCAAAGACGACCGGGTGAATGTCGCGTAGCAGCCGGATACTCATGTAGGTCATGATCACCGTCACGAAGGCAGCAATGACGTAGACGGCGGCAAAGCGGTTACGCCGCTCCTCATCTTCCATCGCTCCACGCAACATAAAGTAGGCCACGTAGACCAGCCACATGACGGTGATGGAGGTCAGGCGCGCGCTCCAGATCCACCAGGTATTCCAGGCCGGCCGGCCCCAAATCGTGCCGCTGGCAATAGTCATCGTGGTGAAGGCCAGGCCAATTTCCACCGAGGCCATCGAAATGGCGTCCAGCGTCTTCGACGGCCGTCGCAGGTAGAGCACACCGGCCACCAGGGCGACGAAGAAGGTCACAGCCGCCACCCAGGCCGAGCCGACGTGGAAATAAAAGATGCGCTGCACGTTACCCATCGTCCGCTCGTCAGGCGCGAAAAAGAAGACCATGAGTAGAAGGACCAGGACCATTACGGCCGAGGCCACGTTCAAGACGGGAATGGCTTTGCCTAATCGGTTGGTCATGCGAACCTCCACCAGGTGGTTATTGGTTATTGGTGGCAGTAGGTTCAATAACCAATAACCAATAACTTTTATTCTTCCACCACATAATGATACGTCAAAAATCCGGCCGTCAACATCAACACGTCAAAGGCCACGACCAGGGCTATTGGGAAACGAACCTCGTCCCAGCCGGGGAGCGTGGATTGGACGTAGGCCGAGGCGGCTGTGGCTGCAGCCAGCACCGAGGGCAACGTCAGCGGCAGGAGCAGCACCGGCAGCAGCACCTCGCGCAGCCGGGTCTGGGCCGACATGGAAGTGACCAGCACTCCGGCGGCCACGTAGCCAATCGTGCCCAGGAACAGGACCAGCAGCACCGGCGGCCGCCAGAACGGCCTGTTAAAGAAAATAACAAACACCGGCACCAGGATAGCCTCTACCAGCGAGGTGAACAGGGTCACGCTAATGACCTTGCCCAGGTAAATGGCGCTGCGGTCAACCGGGGCCATCAACACCGCCTCCAGGCTGTGGTTTTCCTGCTCGGCCGCCAGCGAGCGGTTCAGCCCCAGCGTGCCGGCCAGCAAAATGGTGGCCCACAGGAAGCCGACGGCCGCTTCGCGGGCAATGGTCGAGCCAGGGCTAAGCGTCGCCGCGCCCAGGGCAAAGTTAAAGACGACCACCACCGTCAGCGAAAAGACCAGCATGACGCTGACCACCTGGCGGGTGTGCCGTTCCATGGCCAGGTCTTTCCAGACAATGGCCCACACGGCCGGAAAAAACCGGGGACGCTGAACCTGGGTTTGGGGTTGAACGGTCTCCGCTTTCTCGCTGGTAATCACGGCTTTACTGTGCCCGGCCACGGGTCACTTCGGTGTACCGTTGTAAAAATTCGGCCGGCGTCGTGGCCTCGCGTTCCACCTCGTGGGCAATTTTACCACGATTCAGGATGGCAATCCGGTCACACAGGTTTAGTCCCCGGGCCAGGTCGTGGGTAATCATCAGGATAGTCCGGCCGCGGCCGGCTTCCTGGCGCAACAGCGTGTCCAACAGCAGGGCGGCATCCTGGTCCAGGCCGGTATAGGGCTCGTCCAGCAACAGCACGTCCGGTTCGTGGAGGGTAGCGCGGGCAATGGTCAGGCGCTGGACCATCCCCCGGGAAAAGCTGCGCACGGCGTCGCGCTGGCGGGCGGCCAGCCCCACCGTTTTCAGGGCGGCCGCCACCCGCTCTTCGGCATTGTCCAGTTGGTAGAGGCGGGCGTAGAAAAGCAGGTTTTCGGCCGCCGTCAGATCGCCGTAGAGCAGGGCGTGGTGGGAGACGGCGCCAATGTGCCGCCGGACCTTGTCGGCGTGCTGGGGCACGGGCCAGCCGCCAACGTGTACCTGCCCGGCCGTGGGCTTGAGCAGGGTGGCAACGATGCGCAGCAGCGTGGTCTTGCCCGCGCCGTTTGGCCCGACCAGGCCAACGAACTCGCCCGGCCGGACGTGCAACTCCACCCCGCGCAAAACAGGGTTGGCGCCATAGTTTTTGGTGAGCTGACTGATCTTAATCACAGGAAAATGGTTTCAAAACCCCTTGCCAAACAAACATTTGTTCGCTATAATCTTATCTGAATTAGCTAATTTGGCTATTTTGGAGTTGACAATGATTACAAAAAGCGTTGCTTCTACCCAAGCGCAGAACAATTTTGGCCAGATGTTGGATGACGTTACTCAAAATAATACCCGTTATATCATTGAGCGTCGCGGTATACCCCAGGCTATCGTGCTAAGTTTTGAAGATTTCGCTCTTGTACTTGAAAGCGAGAGCGAACGACAACGCTTGAACATGATTCTTAAAGAGATGCGCCCTGAGTATCGCCTGGGAAACGTTGTGGATACCCTGGCAACCGATTAACAGATCCTTCTATGAACCTGCCCATTAAGCATTTCAAACAGTTGCCGTTATTTGAAGCAGAAGCTGAACCACTAGTTGCTTCTCAACCAACGGATAACGGTCGTTCAAGTTTTAGCGATCCGGCTTTTGCCACTAATAAAACCTTGCCCGTTCACCGATGGGTTCCCTGGATTGCCGGGTTCTCCCGCGAGTTTGTTCGGGGCGCTTTAAAGCAGTATTTGAACCATCAAGGTATTGTTCTTGATCCGTTTGCTGGCGTGGGCACCACCTTGGTAGAAGCCATTTTACTTGGTCATCAGGTCGTAGGATTTGAAATTAATCCGTATGCTGCTTTTGCCTGCCAGGTAAAGGTAAATGCTTACCAGAGTTCTATCGAGTCGTTACATGACGAGATTGAGAGATTCCAATCATTCTATATAGAGAAAGTTTCTTCAGATTATGTTCCTAATAGTGCGCCGCCCAAAGAATTTAAAACACGGGCCAGGTTTTATAGCCCTCAAGTTCTAAGAAAAGTCCTTATTCTTCATGATTTTGTAGACAGTATCAAGGACAACCAGCTCCAAAACTTGTTCAGAATAGCCTTTTCCTCAACGATGGTACGCTACTCGAATTATTCTTACGAGCCTAGTTTAGGTAGGCGAGTAAGCGCGGGCAAAGAAGAAATTCACGATTTCTCTGTCGGCCGGGCCATTGTTGAGAAGTTATTAGAAATAGCCCAGGATATAAGTTGGTTACAAGATCATTTGCCGGCCAAAGAGGTAAACGCAAAAATTATCAACGATTCGTTTTTCCGCTACCAGAATTATTTAGTCTCCGAATCTATTGATCTAATCATTACGTCACCTCCTTACTTGAATAACTATCACTACAATCGAAACACGCGGCCGCAACTGTATTGGTTAGGATATGCCCAGGGTCCGCAAGATTTGAAACCACTTGAAAACGACAATTTTGGCAAGTATTGGCAAACAGTTCGTGAGCAGGAAAGTTTAAGTTTGACTTTCTCGTTACCTCATTCTGATATTGAAGAGCGGCTTGAGGCGCTTAGAGAAATAAACGCGCAAAGAGGTATTTACGGTGGTAACGGCTGGGCAAACTATGCCGCTTCGTACTTCAATGATTGTTACGGATTTGCCATCGGCGTAAAACATATTCTCAAACCTGGCGGCACGGCCCTGGTGGTCATTGGAAACAGCATCCTGCAGGGAATCATGATGCCAACCGACAAATATCTGGGCCAGATTGCCGAACATATCGGGCTTGAACTGGTAAAGATTGACATTCCACGGGCAACCCGGATTGGCAACAGCATTATTCAATCAAACGTGCGGGTGGCTAAAGCCAAGGATTCACACCGGCTCTACGAAGCGGTCTTAGAGTTAAGAAAGCGGTAGCCCTCCAAGAAAACGTTCAACCTTGGCAAGGACGTTTTCTAACAGGGGAGCTGTTCCGGTCAAGCGGCTGGCCCACAAACGGCCTGGATGCAAAATGTCCCATTCCGAAAGCGCCTGGTTATACCGGCCGGACCCCGGATCATGATTGCCAAAACCATCTATGACCATATTCCAAAGGGGCTTGTACAGCCTGATTAGTTCCGCTTCCACTGGTACGACCAGATCGCCTTCAACATCACTCAAAATCGCAAACCGGCATTTAAAATCTTCCAGTTGCAAATTTAGAGCTTGTTCGATGCTCCGAGCATGTTCTCGTAGCCTGCGGTAAAGGTCTGGTGTCTTTGAGCTACCAATCCTTGCGGTCCGCCACCCCGGTGGAACTGCTTTGCCGACATAGATTGGTTGAACATAGCCATCTCGGTTTACCTTTGCAATCGGGGCATATAGTTCGAGGCCACCGGTGTAATACAGCCCATAAACTCCAGAACCGATAAACGGCATGGATGGCGGTACGCTGTGCAAGGGCGTTGCCATAAAGAACTCTATTGCCTCTCTTACCACGCTACGGAATTTGGGAGAACGAAAGATGTGTACACTAAAATCGAAGGGCGTATCACTCATTTCGTGTCGCTTCCCAAACCGTCATTAACTCTTTTTTAAGTTCCTGGCGCTCGCGCCGGTACTCCTTGTCGCCAACCTCCCCGGCCGCGTGGGCGTCGTCCAGGTCGGCAATCGCCTGGAGCAACGCCTCCCGGTCCGGGGGCGCGGCCGCTCCCTGCAACCGCCAGGCGCGGGCCAGGAAGACGGCCGCGGCCGCGGCCGCCAGCAACGCCCCGGCCCCCAGTAGAAGTTCGCCGGTCTCGTCGCGGATCAGGCCAACCGTTGTGGTGGCTGCAGAGCGTGGCCGGCCGCGCAGGGTAAAGTCCACGGCGCTGCCGGCCGGCAGATTGCTCCGGCTGTAGGTAACAAAAACGCCTTCGGCCAGGCTTTGCTGGCCGGCGGCCGTCCAGGTTGCTTCGCCGTCCAGCGATACCCCATCCGGCAATACCAGGTTGGCCTGGCTGACCAGGTAAGGCAACAGGTGGGCAACGGTCGCGCCGTTGTCGTAGGGCAGGGTATAGCGCGCCAGCAACATCAGGGCGCCCTGGCCCGGCCGGACAGGCAGTGTATCAGCCCAGCCTGTTTCCGTGGCAATCAGCTCGTCGGTCGGGAAGAAGGAGTCCAATGAGCCGAAGCCGCGCTGGAATTCGGGACTTTCGGCCCCGGCCGGCAGCGAAAGCTGGAACGTTCCTTCGGCCGTGTTGCCCGTCTCGCCCATAAAAACAGTCTGGGCCTCGTTGTTGACGACGTAAAGCTCGTTGACCTGGACCTGATTATCGCCGCTAAATTCCAGGACGATGTGCAACTGGTCCACCCGAATGGCGGCCGGGTCGGTCGTCTGTTCATAAACGATGACCGGCAGTTCCAGCGAGGGCTGGCTGAAGGTGAGCTGGCCAAAATCGCTGCCGAACTCCACCCCCTCGTAGGTGACAGCCACCCGGTAGAACCAATCCTGGGGCACGTCGCTCAGGTCAAATTGAAATCGGCCCTCGGCATCTATCGTTTCCGTCAGCGTTAACGTAATCTCCAGCTCTTGTGTGAAGGCCCGTAACTGGGCGGTAACGTTCGCAGTGACCACTTCGCCGGTCGTACCGTTCGTCACCTGGCCGCTGATGGTCGCCAACTCTAACGGCCGGAAGGCAGCCAGGGCGTCGGTGTAGCCGTAGCTGAAAGTCCGGGCGTAATCCACCACAGCCCACAAATCGTCTGCTTCCAGGGTGTAATCGTGGGTGGGGATGGCGGCCGGGTCGTTGAGACGATCAAAGACGGCCTGGTTGCTGGTATTGGCCCAATAGACCAGGTCGGTCAGGTCAGGAGGTTGCTGGTCTGCCAGTCCATTCCCCTGGCCGTCCACGCCGTGGCAGGCCAGGCAGTTTTCTTCGTACACAGCCTGGCCGCGCTCCACCGCTTCGGCCGGCGTGCCCAGGCTGTAAACGGCGGCAATGGCGTCCCAACGGCTGGCCTCGTCCAGTGGGTTGCTGCTGGCCGGGCCAAAGGGCGGCATGCCGCGCTCCGCCCGGCCGTTGGTGATGGTGTCGAACATCAGGGCCGGGACGGCCGCCCGCAAATAATCCGGGGAGGCCAGGGCGGCCGGCGGGTTCGGCAGGTTGGCCGCCAGTTCTCCGTCGCCTAAAGCGCGCTCGCCGTGGCAGTTGGCGCAGCGCTCACTAAAAACGACCAGGCCGGCCGTAGCGTCAGGCGGCCCCAACGGGGCAACCGGCCCCTGACCGGCGCTGGTTTTGACGGTGAACAAGGCCAGGAGTGCAGCCAGGCCGAAGCAGACCAGCGATGAATAAAAGAACAACGAATGGCGCAAAATTGCGTTGAGGCGAATGAACGCGAAAAATTGGCGATAATTCGCGTTAATTCGTTGCCAATTACGCTGGGGTAACTTCATGAGGGTTGGGGCTGGCGTAGGGCCTGGCCGCAATAGGCGCAGAAATTGTCTCCGGGGTCGGCCGGCTGGCCGCACTGGGGGCAGAAGCGGACCCGGCCGTTACCAGTCGCCGGAGTCGCCGCAACAGCGGGGGTTGGCTGAGGCGCTGGGGGTTGAGCGGCCCCTTGCCGGCGGCGAGCAATAGCGGCTTCAATTTCCGCCTCAACCCGGCTTTCTCCTGGTGCCACGGCTGGCGCGGCCTGGCTGAGCGCTTGCTGCGCGGCATCCAGTTGTGTCAAGATAGCCACGGCTTCGGCCATCAATCGGGCGCGCTGCTGCTGGTAGACTTCGGCCGGCACTTTGCCCGTTTCGTGGTCAAAGTCCAGGTCATGAATGCGAACCAGCAAAGCTTCTTTGTGAAGCAGCAACTCCTGCGCTGTGGTCGGCCGGCGATGGCGGCGAGCGGAGGCCAGCAACAGGGGACGGGCGACAAACAGGCCCACGATCAGTAGCAGGGCGACGCCCAGGAGAATGGAACCAACAGTCATCTTTGTCCGGCGCTCCTCAGCCGTCGGCCAGCATCTGGTCCAGCAGGCCGGTCAGTAATGGTTCGTCCACCGGACCAATTTGGATGTGGACGACCTTGCCCTCCTGGTTAATGAAAAACGTTTCCGGCACGCCGGTGATTTCGTACTCTTCGGAGATGAGCGAACGCAGGTCGGGGGCGGTGGGGTAGGTGATGCCAAAGCGCTGCAAATATTCCAGGGACTTGGGTTCCACGTCTACGTAGGCCACGCCCAGGAAGACGACGCCCTTGTCTCGATACGCTCGCCAGGTGTTTTCCAGCGCTTCGGCTTCGAGCAGGCATTCCACGCACCAGGAGGCCCAGAAGTTCAGGACCACCACCTGGCCTTTGAAGTCGGACAGCCGGGCGGACGGCCGGTTATTCCATTCATAGCCTTCAAAGAAGGACACTTCAAAATCGGGAGCCACGTCACTGGGGCGTTCGGCGTTGGCGCTGACCAACCCCCAGCCCAAAACGGCCAGCAATAAAATGACGGCCGCCCAGACGATCATGGCGCCCCGGCCCAGCCTGCTCCGTTTGGGGCTGGCCGTAGTGGGAGTTGCTACAGTTGTCTCACTCATGATCCGAATCTCTCTTGTAATTCCTGTTCAATCCGGGCCTGGTAATCGTCGCGCGGCGGCTCGGGGATGGCCGGTGGTGGCCCGGCCGCCGTAGTGGCCGGCGCGGCGGCCCGGATGCGGCGCAGGTAGCGGCTGAACAAAAAGGCGCCAATGGCCACGCCAGCAATGGGCGCGATCCAGACGCCCAGGCTAAAGCCCTCGCGCGGCGGCTCGGCCAGTGCCCGGACGCCGTACTGTTCGGCAAAGTAAGCCCGGATTTCCTCCGGACTCTGGCCCTGGCTCAGCTTGGTGCGAATCACTTCCCGCCAGTCGGCGCAGGCCTGGGTGGGGCAGACGTCCAATGGCGTGCTTTCGCAGACTGGACAGAACAAATCCCGGGCCACGGCGTTGACCTCGTCGGCGGTCACAACGCGGGTGGGTTGCTGTTCTTGAGCCACGGCCGGGACCGCAGCCAGAACAAGCAACAGACCCAGAAGGGCCAGGGCGATAGCTCTTACTGTCTTGGAGTCTGTAGTCAAACGCATCCAATCAATCTCCCGTGGCCCCGGCCACGGCCGTGCGCCGCGCGTGGGCAGCGGCGGTAATCTTCTCGTCGGCCGGGTCCCGCCAGGCGGCGGTCAACGTGCCAATGATGAAGATAACCCCGCCGGCCCAGACCCAGTTAATCAGCGGGTTGAGGAACAGGCGGAAAGTAGCCGCGTCTTCGGTGGTTCCTTCCCAGTTGACCAGCAGCACGTAAAAGTCCTCGGTGAAGGTCGGCCGCAGGTCGGGGATAGTCATCGGCTGGTTGGTGCGTGTGTACAGTTCGACGCGGGGATTTAGGCTGCCGACGTAGCGGCCGTTTTTGTACACGTCGGTCGAGGCCTCGGTAATAAGCAGATCGTCTGGCCCGGTATACCGGGTATTGCCGTTAAAGGTCAGGCTGTAACTGCCCAGGGAAACAGTATCCCCTCGGTTGAGCCGGATCTGGGTTTCCTGCTGGTACACTTCGGTGCTGATAATGCCAAAGGCCATGACCAGCACGCCCAGGTGAATCAGGTAGCCGCCGTAGCGCCGGCGGTTGCGGCCGATGAGCGTGCTCAGCGCCGTCCAGGGCGCTTCCCCCTTGCTGCGCATCCGGGCCCGTATGCCGCGCCAGAACTCCAACAAGGTAAGAATAGCAGCAAAGGTGACGATCCAATAGCCGACCAGGGCTATCCAGAGGGTGACGTCAAAAAGGTATAAAGCGACCACGAGTACGGTGGCGGCCACGGCCGGCCACACCACCATCCGGCCCAGACGTTGGGCGCTGGTGCGGAACCACATGGTTAGTGGGGCCACACCCATAAGCAGAAGCAGAACAGCAAACTGCGGTCCGTTGACCTTCTCGTAGAAAGGTTCACCGACTGTAATTTTTTGCCCGGTAAACAGCTCGGATAGGATGGGGAAGTTAGTACCCCAAAAAGTAGCGAACAGAATTCCCAGGAAGAGGAAGTTGTTAAGCAAGAAAGCGGCCTCGCGTGATAACAGCGACTCAAGCCGGTTGGGGGTGCTTAACTCTTCATATCGTTTGATGATCCAGTAAACGGAGAAGACGAACATGATGACAATAAAGCCAAAGAACAAGGGGCCGATGGCCGATTGGGCAAATGAATGAACGGAGGTAATCACGCCACTGCGGACGATGAAGGTGCCATAAATGACCAGGCAGTAAGTAACTACTATCAGCACAATGTTCCACCACCTGAACATATTCCGCTTTTCCTGGATCATGACCGAGTGGAGGAAAGCGGTGCCAGCCAGCCAGGGCATGAAAGAGGCGTTTTCGACCGGGTCCCAGGCCCAGTAGCCGCCCCAACCGAGCACGTCGTAAGCCCAGCGGCCGCCCAGGATCAGCCCCAGGCTTAGAAACAGCCAGGCGGTCAGCGTCCAGCGCCGCGTGGTGCGAATCCAGCCGTCGTCCAGCTTGCCGGCCATGAGGGCGGCCATAGCAAAGGTGTAGGGAATGGTGAAGCCGGTGAAGCCCAGGTAGAGCATCGGCGGGTGAATGATCATCCCCGGGTGGCGCAGCAAGGGATTGAGACCATTGCCGTCGGCCTGGACGGCCGGCAGCCGGGCGAAAGGATTTTCGACGAAGGCCACCAGCCCCAGGAAGAAGATTTGAGTAAAGCTGGCCACGATGATGGCGTAGGGCATCAGCTCCCGTTGATCGTCCCACTTGCGGGCCATGGCCGCGGCGGTAAAGACGGCCAGGAGCAGGTTCCAGAAAAGCAGCGACCCGGCCTGCCCGCCCCACAGGGCCGTCACCTTCAAATAGGTGGGCGTCTCCCGGCTAGAAACTCGCCAGACATACTCCAGGGAGAAGTCGCTGCGCAGTAGCGAAACAACCAGCATCACGGCCGCCAGGGCCACCAGCGGAAGCGTAACCAACGTGGCGTTGCGGGCGCTCTCCACCCAACGAGGGTCCTGGCGGCGCGCCCCGTAATAAGCCGCCCCAACCGCGTAAACGGCGGCGGCAAAAGCAATCAAGACGGCCGCGTACCCTAAATCAGCAATCATCTGTTTTTCCTCAGGCGACTGTCACTTCCGAAAGTGACAGTCACCTCTCAGCCAGTCGTCCCCGGTTCCAACTCCTCATAACGGGTGGGGCATTTCAGGAACAGGCCGCCCTGGTTGGCCATGAACGCCCCGTTCTCGGCGTGGCCTTCCACCAGGGCCTGGGCCTCGTGCTGCAGCAGGTCAGGCATCGGCTCATTCATGGCCACGACGTGCAGCCGCTGGGCGGGGTTGGCAATGTCATCCACGATGTCGAATTCCAGGCGCGAGGTCGTGGCGTCAATCTGGGTAAACTGGATCGAATCGCCCATCACCCAACCGGAAACCCGCAAGTCACGGCCGGCAAATTTGCTCTGCTGGGCGTAAAACTCGCCGACTGTCACGTATAACTGGGTGTTGTTCTGCATGGCATTGAAGACCAGAAAAACAATGGCCGCCAGCACCAATACACCGGCGACGACGAACTTCATCCGGTTGGGGCGTGATTCGGTCAGAACAGCTTCTTGATTTGTCCAGGTCGCTTCGGTCATAATCGTCAACTCTCCTTACATAGTGTCAGGTGCCAGACTTTGGCAAGGCCAAAATTCTACCAGGTGTCATGTGAAGTAGTCGCTTGATGGTTCTAAAAGTAACGCCTTCTTTCGTTCTCATTTATCTGTCTATTTTCTCTGCCAGCCAATTGTAGGTCTCTAGGGCGTCAAACCATAGTGACAAACCACAATAGTGCTTTAGACGAATGTCACTCTTCTTCGTCAAAGGCTGCGTCGTCCAGGGTCTCGGCCAGAAGGGCCTCGGCCTGCTCGGCGTAAGCCTCGGGGACCTCGACGTAACCGGCGCCCAACATGCCGACGATCAAGCCGAAAGCCTGGCCGGCGCTCTCCTGCCAGGCGCGGGCCGGAATCCCTTCGGCCTGCAGCCGGCCGGCGATAATGTTAGCGCCTGCCAGACCCGGCGTTTCAGCCACCACCTGCCAGCGAACCTCCTGCTTGCCGCCGGGCGTGGTCGTCCCGGCAACAGAACTGGTTTCTGATTCAGACTCGTCTCCATCCTGCCCGGCCGGCCAGGTTTGTGAAAAGAGTGTGCTCACCTTTTGCTCCTCGTCAGTAGCTGTCAGCTTTAGCTATCAGCCTTCTGTGGTTTCACCATCTCAATTACTTGATTATACCTCATAATCGAGAGAGGGAGAAAGTAGGCTGCCTACCACTACCACGTTGTACGCCGGCCAGGCATCTGGTACAGTAGTGGGGAGTAACAAGAGCAAGAGGAAAAGTTTATGCCACGATATGATTTTCGCTGCCCCGATTGCCAGACAGTTTTCGAGGAGCGCCGCTCTTTTGACGAGGCCCACCGGCCGGCAACTTGCCCGGTTTGTGGCCAACCGGAGGCCCGGAAGGTCTTGCTGGCCGTAGCCGTGTTAAGCAACGGCGGGCAGGCTTCAGCAGAGCGGATCCCCGTACCGATGGCTTCGCATGGTTGCGGTTGCGGCTCCTGTTCGTGTGGTGCGCACTGAAGGGACTATAGAAGGGGAAGCAAAAAGCCGGTTACACGAGTCGGGCTGCGATGGGGTGAGTGTACCCGTATAACCGGCGATTTGCCAAGGCTCTGTAGAGAAGCGCTGGCTGCCTGACCAGGGAGGAGGAGTAGCAGGACGCGCCAGGCGAGCCGGCGGCTCTATACGTCGGCCCTTGGTGAACGAGGGGAGTTAAGTTGTGACTGGAAGGCGTTCGTATAATCCCTCGGCGTAAGCCTTGAAATTCTTCAAATCTTGTTCCAACCGGTGGGCCGGATTGCTGAATAGGTTAGCCAGGAATTCGCCGGCCTTACCGGCCGGGACCGTGTAGTTGACCATGATCGTTACCTCGGTCTCGTTATGCGGCAGGCTATTGAAGGTGACCTGGCCACTGGTCGTGATCATGCCTTTGTGGTCCTTGCTGTTCCAGGCAATCCGCTTATTCTTTTCCTCGCGCGTCATCTCGGCGTTCCAGTCCACGTTCATACCGGCCGGACCGTCCATAACCCAGTGGCTGGTGCCTGGTCCAGTAATGGTGACGGACTTAATGTAGCGCATAAAGTTAGGGAAATTCTCAAAGTTGGCCCATAAACTATAAATGTGGGAGATATCCCCCTTGACGATAATACTTTTGGTCACTTGTTGGGTCATCTTTTCCTCCGCATTACAGAGTTAGAGTCTTAAGTTAGAGCCTCCTTTACCCCCAGCTCTCACCTTTAACTCTAAACCTCGCTGCCTGTCCAGGCCGGTGGATCGCTGGCCGGGAAAGACTCCCAGCTTGCTTCAGCCACAGGGTCTTCTTTGACGACACGGGGAACGCCATCATCCCTGGCGTAAGACCGGTTGGGCAGTCGAGAAACAGCCGTGTTCACGTTGAGTGTTTCATACAGGTAACAGTGCCCGGTTACGCCACGGTAAAGCAGGTAGAGGCCGGCCGCCAGGGCAATGACCGCTGACCAGGGCAGACGAATCAAGCCGTAGAGAGCCATCATCACGCCGGCTACCATAGAAAGCATCCGCTCGTTGCTGTCCACGTTGACCAGGGGCGAGTTACTGTTTCTCCGCAGGAAATTTTGCGCCATTCAACGTCCTCATGAGTGTTAAGAATAAGCCTTCCTGCGCCGTTGCAAGAAGTACAGCGATGTTATCGTAGAGACGATAACAGGTACTTTATTTAGCGGCAATATGTCTGGATATAGAATGGGGCATAAATGGGGCTACATTTAACTATCTGCCTATATCCTCAACCACGCTCCCCTCTTTGCTCCAGGTACAGAATAGCTGCAAAACCTATATCCATGATCTGTATCTCAGATATATATCCTGGCACATGCGATGGTTCTGACAGCAAGGTATAGATTCTCCATAGCACCCACCGGTGATCCTCATTTGTGTAGTGCGAATGAAAAGTGAGGTCACTGCCACTTCAAGGAAGGAATTAATGACAGAATTTGGTTACGCCCTTTCGAGCGAGGAGCACGGGCCGCAAGACCTGGTCCGTTATGCCAGCCTGGCTGAACAAACCGGTTTCACGTTTGCCCTGATTTCCGATCACTACCATCCCTGGATTAGCCGCCAGGGCCACAGCCCTTTTGTCTGGAGTGTGATTGGTGGCATTGCCCAAGTAACGGACAAGTTGCAACTAGGCACGGGGGTAACCTGCCCGATCATGCGCATTCACCCGGCCGTCATCGCCCAGGCCGCGGCCACAGCCGCGGCCATGATGCCCGGCCGCTTCTTCCTCGGCGTAGGCACAGGCGAGAACTTGAACGAGCATATTACCGGGGAGCGCTGGCCGCCCCACGACATCCGCCTGGCGATGTTGGAAGAGGCAGTGGAATTTATTCGCCTGCTGTGGGAAGGCGAAACAGTGAGCATCTGGGGCGACTTCTACACCATCGAAGATGCCCGTATCTACAGCCTACCGGATGAACCACCGCCTATCATGATAGCTGGCAGTGGCGATGATACCATTGAAGCTGCCGGCCGCGTGGGCGATGGTTTTATCAGCACGTCGCCCAAGGCAGAGTTTGTGAACCAGTTTCAGGCCGCCGGGGGCAACGATAAACCGTGCTATGGGCAGTTGGCGGTTTGTTGGGCCAGGAGCGAAGAGGAGGCCATCCGTACCGTCCACCAGTATTGGCCTAACACGGTTCTCACCGGTGAGCTTAACCAGGAATTACGGACCGTGGCCCACTTTGAACAGGCGGCCAGGATGGCCAGCCCGGAGGAAGTGGCTAAGAAAGTAATCTGCGGTCCGGACCCCCAGCGCCACGGGGATGGTATCCAGAAATTCATTGACGCCGGTTACGATCACGTCTACATCCATCAAATTGGGCCGGACCAGCAGGGTTTTCTGGACTTTTACCAGCGGGACATTCTGCCCCATCTGAACGGAAAATGAGCCGGCCGTTTAGTATATTTCCCGGCCAAAGATAGGGTCTATCTACCGGCCAGGGTGGGGTTATTACCTATGTGCTGTTCTTTGCCTTCAGATACTATAGTTTGTGCGATGAAAGGGGCGCCAGGGGGGCTTCCCCGGCCGCGTCATAGTTTATGACAGGATGCAAAAGGCTTTGTTCCCCACGCCTCTACATGGCACGTGAAGTAGTTTTGTATTGGAGTAGGGGTGATGCCCCTCGCGCTTTTTACTGCTATTAGAGCAGTAGATTCATTAACGAGGTAGAACACAATGCACCGTAGATTACCTCTTACCCTGATTTTACTTTTTCTATTAGCCGGTTGTGATACGGAGGAGCCAACGGCAACCTTCCCCCCTCCGCAGCCAACCGACGTATCTGAAGAAACGGCTACGCCATTAGCGACTGAACCGACCACGCCCACCCTCGCCGCAACCGAGCCCCCAACCGAGGAACCAACCAAAGCCTCAACAGATACCCCGGAAGTCACCATGACTCCGGCCGCCGGTACGACGGACGCCGTGGGCCTGGAACTGGTAGCCGAAGGATTCACGTCGCCAGTGGCTCTGGTGTCCCCGCCAGACGATAGCGGCCGTCTCTTTGTGGTAGACCAGATCGGGTTGATCCACGTTATTGCTGAGGATGGCACACTGTTAGAGGAACCTTTCCTGGACCTTCAAGCCAGCATCGTTACCCTGGAGACAGAGTTTGATGAACGTGGTCTGTTGGGCCTGGCCTTCCATCCTGATTACGCCGAGAACGGCCGCTTTTTTGTCTATTACAGTGCGCCCTTGCGGCCAGAAGCGCCCCAGGATTGGGATCATACCAGCCACATATCTGAACTTACTGTTTCGGCTGACAACCCTGACGTAGCCGACCCTGATTCTGAGCGAATCTTGCTCCAGGTTGACGAACCCCAGTTCAACCACAACGCCGGAGGGATCCTCTTTGGGCCGGATGGTTTCCTGTACATCCCCCTGGGAGATGGCGGCGCCGCCAATGACAACGAACTCGGCCACGTTGAAGACTGGTACGACGTCAACGAAGGCGGCAATGGTCAGGACCTGGCCGAAAACCTATTGGGCAGCATCTTGCGTATTGACGTGGATAACGAAGGGGATAATGGCCAGCCGTACGCCATCCCAGCCGATAATCCCTTTGTCGGCGTCGAGGGTATGGAAAGCACGGCCGAAGTCTGGGCTTATGGCTTTCGCAACCCGTTCCGCATGTCTTTTGATCGTGGCGGCGACAACGAGCTGTTTGTCGGTGACGCCGGCCAGGACTTGTGGGAAGAGGTGAGCATTGTCACCGCCGGCGGTAACTACGGCTGGAACGTCAAAGAGGGCACTCACTGCTTTAGTACGGCCAACCCGGGCGAATCATTGGATGAGTGCCCGGATACCACCCCTGACGGCGAACCGTTGATTGATCCTATCATCGAGTACCAAAACGCCAACGCCCCTGGTGGATTGGGTCTGGTGGTCATTGGCGGCTTTATCTACCGGGGCAGCGACCTACCCCAGTTTGAGGGGCTATATATCTTTGGCGACTGGAGCACTTCCTTTGAACAGGGTGACGGCACGCTCCTGGCCGCCAGGCCACCGTCCGGCACGGACAAAATGTGGACCATGTGGGAAGTGGCCGTGGCCAGTAATGAAGGCGGCCGCCTGGGCGCTTTTCTGTTGGCTTTTGGCGAGGATGCCGACGGCGAACTGTACGTTCTGACGACCGATAACACTGGACCAACCGGCAATACCGGTAGGGTATACCGGATTGTGACTGCCCCTGAACAGCCGGCCGGGCCAGGAGCGGCCAGTCCAACACCGTCACCAACGCCCTAATCAGTACAAGTGGCGGTAATAGTTTGGATTGTCCGGCTTTGCCCAAGCTGGACAATCCAAGCCTATTTACATAAGGAGAAGGATCATGGATAGGAAAATAACCCTCATTGGTGGCGCCAGCCTTGGCGCTGCCCTCATGTATCTCTTTGACCCATATATGGGCGCGCGGCGGCGGGCCCAGGCTAAGGATCAGGTTGTCCATCTGGCCCACCAGACGGGAAACGCCGTCGGACCAACCATGCGCGATATAAGTAACCGCGCCCGTGGACTGGTAGCAGAAGCGACGGCCACCTTCAAGGACCGAGATGTCTCCGACGCCGTGCTCGTCCGACGAGCCCGGTCCAAAATGGGTCGCTATGTCTCTCATCCACGCTCTGTGACCATTGAGGCTAACCAGGGCCGCCTGTTCCTCAGCGGGCCTATCCTAGCCCACGAAGTAGACAATCTCATTCACGCCCTGTCTAACATTCCAGGCGTAACGGGCGTTGAAAACCGGCTGGAGGTCTACCAGGAGCCGGGTGACGTGTCCGGCCTGCAGGGCGGTAAGGCCAGGCCAGGTGAAAGACCTGAGTTGGCGCAAGAGGTCTGGTCGCCGACTACCCGGTTGGGGACTGGCGCGGCCGGGGCTGGTCTGGCTCTCTATGGCGCCAGGAACCTGGGAATCTTAGGCAAGTTCCTCAGTGGCATTGGCCTGGGGATGCTCGTACGCGCCGTTACCAACCTCGAAACCAAGCGCTTGGTGGGTGTTGACGCCGGCCGCCGGG